>SCQQ01000008.1 GCA_004299095.1 Burkholderiaceae bacterium
CGCCCGCCTGGCGCGCGACATGCACGGGGGCAACGGCATCCACGCGGAGTACCACGTGATGCGCCACCTGGTGAACCTGGAGACGGTGAACACCTACGAGGGCACGCACGACGTGCATGCGCTCATCCTCGGGCGCGCACAGACCGGACTGCAGGCGTTCTCCTGATTGACGGACACCCCGTTTGCCCCCGCACGCCGACCTGTTGACGGTGCCTCAATCAATCCACGACTTTCGAGATCAGGAGGCTCATCGGCCAAGCAAATCCTTACGACAGATTTATTGATTTATCAAACGGGATCACGCCGATCAATTCTTGACCGACGAATATCAATTGGATGGAAAAGAGATTGGAGATAACGATGAAAAAATGGTGGATGACTTTGGGCCTGAGTGCTGCGCTTGCGGCCGCGGCTCCGGTTTTTGCGGCAGGAAATGTTCAGTTGTCGCACGATGGCCTGACGATCGGGTTGATCACCGACATGGCCGGTCCTTACGCCGCGCTCGAAGGGCCGGGTTCGGAATTGGCCGCGAAAATGGCGATCGAGGACTTCGGCGGCAAGATCGACGGCAAACCCATCAAATTGATGGTGGGCGACAACCAGAACAAACCCGACGTGGCGTCGGCCATTGTGCGCCGCTGGATCGACCAGGACCACGTCGACATGCTGGTGGGGCTGGGCAATTCGTCGGTTGCACTGGCGGTGCAGGCCCTGGCCTCCGACAAGCACGTGATCACCATGGCTGCGGATTCCGGTACGACGGAGCTCACCGAAGACCGCTGCACCAAATACGGGATTCATTATGTTTACGACACCCACGCGCTGGCCGCGGGTACCGGCACGGCGGTGGTGAAACAGGGCGGCGACAGCTGGTATTTCATCACCGTCGATTACGCTTTCGGCCATTCCCTGGAAGAAGATACCGCGGCAGTCGTGAGGAAACTCGGCGGCAAAGTCGTCGGGCAGGTGTTGCATCCGCTGGATACCACCGATTTCTCGTCCTACCTGTTGCGGGCGCAGGCGTCCAAGGCCAAAGTGATCGCGCTCGCGAACACCGGCGACAATTTCGTCAATGCCGTCAAGCAGGCGCATGAGTTCCAGATTACCCAGCACGGCCAGCAACTCGTGGGCATGCTGGTGTTCGTCAACGGCGTGAAATCGCTGGGCCTGGAAACCGCGCAGGGCCTGCAATTCACCGGCGCGTGGTATTGGGACCAGAACGCCAAGTCGCGTGCCTGGGCCGAGCGCTTCCACAAGCGGCTGGGCGTGATGCCGAATTACGGACAGGCGGGCGTGTACTCGGCCGTGTTGACCTATCTGAACGCGGTAACCGAGGCCGGGACCGTGGATGCCGACAAGGTGCGCGACGTGCTGGGCAAGACCGACATCAACGACATGTTCGTGTCGCACGGCAAGATCCTGCCGAACGGCTTGATGCTGCACGACATGTTCCTGATGAAAGTCAAGACGCCCGCCGAATCGCACGGCGACTGGGACTTGCTGAAAGTGATGGCGACCATCCCGGGCAAGGACGCGTTTTTGCCGCTGAGCGCAAGCAAGTGCAAGCTGGTCAAGGCCAGCAACGGTTGAAGCGGCGCCGTGCGCGAGGCGTTGCCTGACTCAGAGTGCGCCCTGCGCCCGCAGGCGCGCGATGTCGGCCGTGCCCAGCCCCAGTTTTTCCCGCAGCACGTCGTCGGTGTGCTGCCCGAGTGCCGGCGGGGCGTAGCGCAAGGCGGCCGGATTGGCCGAAAGACGCAGCGGACTGGCCACGGTGGCGACCCGGTTGATCACGTCGCCGGGCGGCGGCTGTCTACCGGGGTAACGTTCCTGTTCGATGCGCGACCCGCGAGCGAAGGCCTGGGGCTCGTGAAACGCCTGATCGATGTTGTTGATCGGGCCGCACGGGACGGCATGCTGTTCCAGTGTGGCGATCCAGTCCGCCGTGGTGCGCGTGCGCGTGATCGCTTCCATCATGGGGATCAGCGCCGGCCGGTTCAGGACGCGGTCGGTGTTGGTCACGAAGCGCGGATCCTGGTCCCAAGGCTTGCCGACCACCGCGCAGAAGCGGGTGAATTGGCCATCGTTGGCGATGGCCAAGAGCATGTTGCCGTCTTTTGTCGGGAAATCCTGGTAGGGCGCCACGCTCGGATGCGCGTTGCCTTGCCGTCCCGGCACGTAGCCCGCATTCAGGTAGCCCGAGGCCTGATTGGCCAGCATCGCCAGGCCCACGTCGAACAAGGCGACGTCGATGTGCTGGCCGCGCCCGGTCTTGTGGCGTGCTTCGAGCGCGCACAGGATGGCGGTCGTGGCGTACATGCCGGTGGTGACGTCGGTGAGCGCCACGCCCACGCGCAGTGGCCGCGCGCCGGGTTCGCCATCGGCGTTGCCGGTCACGCTCATCAGGCCGGTCATGGCTTGCATCAGCAGGTCGTAGCCGGCGCGCGGCGCGTACGGCCCCGTGTGGCCGAAGCCGGTGATGGAGCAGTAGATGAGTCGCGGGTTCAAAGGGCTCAAGCGCCTGTAATCGAGCCCGTAGCGCTTCAGCCCGCCGGTCTTGAAGTTCTCGACCACGACGTCGCTCTGTTGCGCCAGCTTGCGGATGATGTCTTGCCCTTCGGCGCTCGCCAGGTTGACGGTGACCGAGCGCTTGTTGCGGTTGGCGCAAGCGAAATAGCAGGCGTCAGGCGTATCGTTGCCGTCGGCGTCCTTGAAGAACGGGGGGCCCCAGTGGCGCGTGTCGTCGCCCTTGCCGGGCTGCTCGATCTTGATCACGTCGGCGCCCATGTCGGCCAGGTTCTGGGTGCACCAGGGTCCCGCGAGAACGCGCGAGAGGTCGAGCACGCGCAGGTCGGAGAGGGGGCCGGGCGGGTTGTCTCGGGTTTGCTTGTCGTGGGTTGCCACGGATCACTGCCTTTCGAAGAGTGAGGCAAATCTTACCGCCGGGCATGGGTGCGGCACGGCGCGAATCCATGCGGATCGCAGGGCCCCGCGCGACCATGGTCTTTCATTGCAGGCAGGCGTGCGGCCCACGGCATGCCTGCCTGGTTCATTTCAACGGAGAAAGTCGATCATGCAACACTGTGAATTCACGCAAACGGATCGCGGCATCGGGACCTTGACGATCAACAACGGGACGGCGCTGAACGTCCTGGACAGCGCCACCATCCAGAAGGTTTCGGCCACGATTCGCAACTTGGCCAAGCAGCCGGACCTGAAGGCGTTGATCCTCCGCGGTCAAGGCGACAAGGCGTTCGTCGGCGGTGTCGATTTGCACGAGCTGCCCACGCTCGGCGCGGCCGAAGCGGTCGCGTTCATCACTCGGCTCGCGGAACTGTGCGAATCGGTACGGGATTTCCCGGCGCCGACCATCGCACGCATTCCTGGCTGGTGCCTGGGCGGTGGGCTGGAGCTGGCCGCCGCGTGCGATTTGCGCTATGGCGCCAGCGGCGCGCGCTTCGGCATGCCCGAAGTGCGCATGGGGCTGCCTTCGGTGATCCACGCGAATCTGCTCACGCGCCTGATCGGCGAAGGGCGCACGCGCTGGCTGTTGCTCACTGGCGCCGTGATCGATGCCGCCAAGGCGCTCGACTGGGGCTTCCTGAACGATACGGTCGAGCTACCGGCGCTCGACGCCACGATCGAGCGGGCCGTGGACGAACTGCTCGCGGGTGCGCCGCAGGCCGTGCGCACGCAGAAGCGCCTGCTGCAAACCTGGGAAGACGCAGCGCTCGAGCGCGGCATCAAGGAAAGCATCGCCGCGTTCGGCGCCAGTTTCGAAACCGGTGAACCGGCCGAATACATCAACCGGTTCTTCGCCGGCAAGAAGCGCTGAGGGCGTCGGACCATGCCGGGGCACGGACCGCACCCGGCAGGCGCAGAGAGACGTTTGGGTCTGGCGATGGCGCGGTGTCATGCCGCGCGCCGCGCTGCGCGCACCATGTTGCGCGCGATGATGAGCTGTTGGATTTGCGTGGTGCCTTCGTACAGGCGGAAAACGCGCACGTCGCGGTAGAAGCGCTCGATGCCGTAGTCCGCCATGTAGCCCGAGCCGCCCAGGATCTGCACCGCGCGATCGGCCACGCGGCCGCACATTTCGGTGGCGAACATCTTGCAACACGAGGCTTCGGTCGATACGTTCTTGCCGTCGTCGCGGCGCCGCGCGGCATCGATCACCATGCATTCGGACGCGTAAATCTCGGCCTGGCTATCGGCCAGCATCGCCTGCACCAGTTCGAATTCGCAGATCGGCTTACCGAATTGCTTGCGTTCGAGCGCGTACGCGAGCGCATCGCGCAGGATGCGCTGCGCCACGCCGACCGCGACCGCGGCGATGTGGATGCGGCCCTTGTCGAGGGTTTTCATCGCGGTCTTGAAGCCCTGGCCTTCCTTCAGGCCGATGAGGTTGGCCGCCGGCACGCGCACGCGGTCGAAGTGGACGTCGCAGGTGTGCGCGCCGCGCTGGCCCATCTTCCGGTCGTTCTTGCCGAAGCTGATTCCCGGGGTTTTGGTGTCGACGATGAAGGCCGAGACCCCGGCCGCGCCCTTGACGGCCGGGTCGGTGCGCGCCATGAGCGTCAGCATGCCGGCGTGCGGGGCGTTGGTGATGAAGCGCTTGGTGCCGTTGACGACGTAATCGTCGCCCTCGCGGATCGCCGTGGTACGCAGCGACGCGGCGTCCGACCCCGCTTCGGGCTCGGTGAGCGCGAAGGATGCGATGACTTCGCCGGTGGCCAGCCGCGGCAGCCACGCGGCCTGCTGCTCGGGCGTGCCGTCCATCAGGATGCCTTGCGAGCCGATGCCCACCGTGCTGCCGATCACGGAGCGAAACGCGGGCGAGGTCTGGCACAGCTCCAGCAGCACGCGCACCTCTTCTTCCATCGTCAGGCCCAAGCCGCCGAACTGCTCCGGGATGGTCAGGCCGAACAGCCCCATGTCGCGCATTTCCTGCACGATGGCTTCGGGGATTTCGTCGGTTTCGGCGACTTCGTTTTCTGCCGGAACGAGGCGTTCGCGCACGAAGCGGCGCACGCTGTCGAGCAGTGCTTCGAGGGTTTCGGGGTCACGGATCATGAGGGGCTCGCTTTCTTTCAAGGTTGGGGTTCGAGTCTGGGCGTCGGCGGTTCGCTCTCGATTGCCCAAGGTCAATCATTATGGAAACGGATGCGATCGCCGATGCAAGCGTTGGGATGCCGGGATGTGCGCCCGGTGGCGCACCCGGTTTCTTTTGCTTCGCCAAAAGAAACCGGGGAAAGAAAAGGCAACCCTGCTGTCCGTGGCCCTTTGCTGCGCTACGGGTAGATGGGGATGCGTCGAATGGGCGGCGCTGCCAAGGTAGGCATCGGGATGCCGGGATATGCGCCCGGCGGCGCACCTTCTTTTCTTGCTTCGCCAAGAAAAGAAGGCAAAAGAAGGCGACCCTGCTGTCCGCGCCCCTTCGCTGCGCTACGGGTAGCCTGCGGTACTCGGGGCCGCGAGCCGCTGCGGAACTCGCTGCGCTACGGGTAGCCTGCGGTACTCGGGGCCGCGAGCCGCTGCGGAACTCGCTGCGCGGCGGCGCCGCTCCGTTCAAACAGCCGCAGCGAGTCAGTCGACGATGCAAGGCCATGCTGCGCTGGCCGCCTTGCTGCTCGCGGCCCCTGCGCTCCTCGGCGCGGTCAGAAGGGGCCGAACCCAAAAACAGCTTTCAGGTTGAATCACCGTCGCTCTCGAGGGTCGAGCCAGTCCGACAACCGTTTCGAGTGGCTTGCCTGGCGCCGCCGCCCATCGCTCAATGCCCGGCGCCGGCTTTCGCGGTGTCATCCCAGGTCTTGCGCAGTTCGCGCTTCAGCACTTTGCCGATGCCGCTGCGCGGCAGCCGGGCTATGAAGCGCAGTTCGGCCACGCGCTGGGTTTTGCCGACGCGGGCGTTGAGCCAGTCTTTCAGTTTCCCGGCATCCGGTCCGGTGCCTTTCCTGGGCACCACGAATGCGACGGGGGTTTCGCCCCAGCGCTCGGACGGCACGCCGATCACGGCACATTCGGCCACGTCGGGGTGGCGCATCAGCGCCTGCTCGATGTCGGTCGGGTAGATGTTGAAGCCGCCGCTGATGATCATGTCCTTCTTGCGGTCGCCCAGGACGATGAAGCCGTCTTCGTCCATGTGGCCGACGTCGCCGCTGCGGATGTAGCGCCGACCCTCCGCGTCGAACCATTCCGCCGCGCGCGTTTTTTCGGGCAGGCCGTAGTAGCCGGTCATCATGCCCTGCGAGTGGCCGACGATCTCGCCGTCGACGCCGGGCGGCAGCTCGCGCCCCTGGTCGTCGATGAAGCGGATGATCGCGTCGGCCGGCGGCCGGCCCACGGTGTGCAGCTTGTTCGGGAATTCGTGACAGTGCAGCTCGCAGCGCAGGCCGCCTTCGGTCAGGCCGTAGTACTCGATCAGCCGGCCCGGCCAGCGCCGCAGCACTTCGCCCTTCAGCTCGGCGCTGAAGGGCGAGCTGGTGCAGAACTTGTTCTGCAGCGTGTGCAGGTCCGTGGCGTCGAAGTCGGGGCAGCGCATCAGGCGCTGGTACTGCACCGGCACCAGCATGGTGTGCGTGGCGCGGTGACGCTCGGCCAGCTTCAGGTATTTGGCGGCGTCGAACTTGCGCATCAGCACCAGCGTGCTGCCCAGCGCCAGCGTGGGCACCACCGCCACCAGCGTGGTGTTGGAATAGAGCGGCGTCGAGACGAGGGAAATCGTGCCGGCGCCGTAGCCGTTGCGTTGCGCGCGCCGGATGTGTGCCCAGCGCATGGCCCAGGACTGCACGATGCCTTTGGGCACGCCGGTGGTGCCGGAGGAATAAATGATGTTGAAAGGCCAGTCGGGCTCGGGCGCGACGGGCGCGGGCGTGCTGCCCTCTTTCGCCAGCCACGCGGACCAGGCCGTACCGGCTTCGGGCGCATCGTCGAGCGCCACGCAGGCAAGCCCGTGGTGCGCCTGGACCGGCCAGCGCTCGGTCGCCACTTCGCGGTCGCGCAGCAGCAGCCGGGCGCCGGAGTTGGCGAGCATCGCGTCGAGGTTTTCCGCCGTGGTCGAGGGCGCGAGCGGCGCCACGGCGACGCCGGCGCGCAGCGCGCCGAGGAACGCGAACAGGTATTCGATCGCCGTGCCGGCGCACACCGCCAAGGCGTCGCCGGGCTTCAGGCCACCCTGCTGCAGAGTGGCGGCCACGCGGTCCATGCCGGCTTTCAGGCCGGCGTAATCGACCGTTCGGTCATCCAGGATCAAGGCAGTGTGCCGCGGCCGGTGCGCGGCGTGGAACGCCACGAGTTGCGGCAGCGAGCCGAAAGGTTGGTCCAGGAGGTGATCGAGTTCGTTTTGCTGGAGGGTCATGAGGACGTTTCTATCGTTGGAATGGTTTGCTTTGCCTATCAGACGGAATGACCGCCTCCGCTGCGCTGCGGCATGACCTCGCTGCGCATCGATGACGGCCGCGGACGCGGCCATGATGAGTCATGGCGGCGCAGCCGCCGTCATCGAGCCGCGCAGCGGCGAGGTCATCCTTCATGGCGAAGCCTCAAAGGCGCTCGAACACCGCCGCCATGCCTTGGCCGCCGCCGATGCACATGGTCTCCAGCCCCCAGCGCACCTTGCGCCGCGCCATTTCGTGCAGCAGCGTGGCCAGGATGCGCGCGCCGGTGCAGCCCACCGGGTGGCCGAGCGAGATGCCCGAGCCGTTCACATTCAGCTTCTGCTCGATCGCGTCTGCGTCGTTCCATTCCCAGCCCTTGAGCACCGAGAGCACTTGGCAGGCGAAAGCCTCGTTCAGCTCGACCAGGTCCATCTGCTCCAGTGTCATGCCCAGGCGCGAGAACAGCTTCTTCACCGCCGGCACCGGGCCGAACCCCATGCGCGACGGGTCGCAGCCCGCCGCGGCCCAGCCCGCGAGGCGCGCCATGGGCGTGAGGCCCAGCTTCGCGGCCTGGTCTTCGGCCACGACCAGGCAAGCGGCGCTGGCGTCGTTCTGCTGGCTGGCGTTGCCGGCGGTGACCGTGCCGCCGGGCTGGATGGCGCGCAGCCTGGCGAGCGATTCCAGCGTGGTGTCGGGTCGCACGCCCTCGTCCTTGCCGAACACGATCGGGTCGCCCTTGCGCTGCGGCACGGGCACCGGGATCACCTCGTCGGCAAAGCGGCCTTCGGCCCAGGCCGCGGCGGCGCGCTTCTGGCTGCGCGCGGCGTACTGGTCGGCCTGTTCGCGCGTGATGTGGAAGTCGCGTGCCAGGTTTTCCGCCGTCTCGATCATTCCGGAAATCTTGCCGAAGCGCTCCACCGGCTGCGAGCGCTCGCGCCCGCGGTCGAGGCGGTCCCAGAAGCGCGCGTTGCCGGCGCGCTTGCCCCAGCGCAGGTCGGTCGAGTAGTACTCGATGTTGCTCATGCTCTCCACGCCGCCCGCGACCACCGCGTCGGCGGCGCCGGTCTGCACCATCATGGCGGCGGTGACGATGGCCTGCAGCCCGCCGCCGCAGCGCCGGTCGAGCTGCATGCCCGGCACCGAGATCGGCAGGCCCGCCTGCAGCGCCGCCCAGCGGCCGGTGCAGGGCACCTCGCTGTTGGCGTACGACTGGGCGAACACCACGTCGTCGATGCGCTCGGGATCGACGCCGCTGCGCTTCACGACTTCGCGCACCGCAATGGCGGCGAGTTCTTCCACGGGAACGGGGCGCAGCGTGCCGCCGAATTTGCCGACGGCGGTGCGCACGGGAGTGACGATGACGGCTTGACGCATGGAAAAACTCCTTCAGGAAAGTCGGGGAAAAGCGGCGCCCGCGTGGCGCAGCAGAGTGTGCGCCTGGCGTTCCAGGTCCGCACGGAATTCGGGCGCGGCGATGTCGATCATCCGCCGCACGCGCCGCGACAGCGGCTGCCCGCGCAGGTCGGCCACACCGTATTCCGTGACGATGAGGCCCGCATCGCTGCGTGCCGTGCTCACGGGGCCCGAGAGCTGCGCGACGATGCGGCTGACGCCTTTCCGGGTGGCGGCGGGCAGCGCCACGATCGGCAGGCCGCCCGGGCTCGCGGCCGCACCGCGCAGGAAATCGACCGCGCCGCCCACGGCGCCCACGTAGGTGCCGGCGGCCACTTCGGCGTTGATCTGGCCGGTCAGGTCGACCTCGATGGCGGAATTGATGGCCGCCAGCTTGTGGCTGGCGGCGAGCACGGCGGCGGCGTGCGTGTATTCGGTCTCGCGCAGTTGCAGATGCGGGTTCTGGTGCGCCCAGCGCCGCAGCTTGGCGGTGCCCATCAGGATGCCGCCCACGGCCACGCCAGGGTCGATGGTCTTGCGCGCGTTGGTGAGCACGCCCGCTTCGGCCAGGTCGACGATGCCGTCGGCCACCACGCCGCTGTGCAGGCCCAGATCCTTGTGATCGTGCAGCGCCGCCAGGATGGCTTCGGGCAGCTTGCCGATGCCGAGCTGCAGCGTGGCGCCGTCTTCGATCAGCCCGGCGACGTGGCGCCCGATCGCTTGTTCCTCCGCGCCGGTGGCGCCGGCGGGCTGGCTGAGCGGCGGCTCTTCGGCGTCGACCAGCAGCGCGAAATCGCCCGCGCCCAGGTCCATGCCGCCGTGGGTCCACGGGACGTCGGGATGGATTTCGCCGATCACCACGCGCG
The DNA here is from genome assembly GCA_004299095.1 of Burkholderiaceae bacterium. Lineage (GTDB taxonomy): Bacteria > Pseudomonadota > Gammaproteobacteria > Burkholderiales > Burkholderiaceae_C > Ottowia. The sequence continues at coordinate 9,632 of SCQQ01000008.1, forward strand.
CCCGGCGGATCGCGGCCGGCAGGTACTCGCGCGCCTGCCCCAGGCTGTGGCGGCCGCGCGCGTCGGGCGGCGAGACCTGCAGCAGCACCACGTCGGCCGGCAGCCGACCGTTGTCGATGAAGCGCGGGATGTGCGAGTAGTGGACGGGCAGGATGTCGAGCACGCCCGCTTCCGCCAGCTTGCGGTGCGGCCCGCCGCCGGTGTAGCCGAAGAAATCGAACACGTCGGCCTGTTCCGGCTGGAGCGTGTCCGAAGCGCCGATGCCGACGAAGACGCCGAGGCGCCCGCCGTGCGCGATTTCCTGGCGGTGCGCCGCGAGCGCGCGCGTGAGCGTGAGCGGCTCGGCCGTGGCCTGCCCCCACCACAGCGTGTCGCCGGCGCGGACCAGCGACGCGAGGCGGTCGGCCAAGGCGGTCATGGTCAGAATTTCCCGCTGAAACGCAGTGGCTTCTTGTCGCGGAAGCGCTGGATCGCATCCTGGTGATAGGCCGATCCGCGGCAGATGGCCTGGGCGCTGGCTTCCAGCTCGGCCATGGCGTGCGCGTCCAGTTCGAACGACTGGTTCATGATGGTCTTGGCCAGGCCGATGGCGCTGGTCGACGCTTCGCCCAGTTCGGTTGCCAGCTTGTGCGCCGCGGCCTGCAGCGCGGGGCCGTCCTCCGCCACGTCGTAGACCAGGCCCAGGACCTTGGCTTCATCGGCGGCGACCACGCGCGTGGTGAACACCAGCTCCTTGGCTTTCTGTCGCCCGACGATGCGCGGCAGCAGGTACATCACGCCCAGGTCCGGAACCAGGCCGATGCGGCCGAACACCGCGCAGAACGTGGCGCGCTTCGTTGCGAGAATGAAATCCGCCGCCAGCGCCAGGCCGAAGCCCGCGCCGAACGCCGGGCCATCGACCGCGGCGATCACCGGCTTTTCCAGGTTCACCAGTTCCGGAAACCAGCGGTGCAGCTTGCGGATGCCCTCGCGCCATTCCAGCGTCTTGCCCTGGCCGGAAGCGAGCATGCCCTTGATGTCGCCGCCCGAGCAGAAGGCGCTGCCCGCGCCGGTGAGGATCACGCTGGCCACGCCGGTGTCGTCGCGCACGCGCGCAATGGCGTCGGCCAGCTCGTCGCGCATCGCCTGGTCCAGCGCGTTGCGCGCTTCGGGGCGGTTCAGCGTGATCGTGCCGATCCCGTTTTCAATGGTGGTGATTACGGCAGTCGTCATGGCGATGTGTTTCCGGTCAGAGTGAATGGATCGAGGAGCTTGGCGCGTTTCGTGTTGTCCGGTGCTCGGGAATTTTGAAACCGGGCATCGCTGAATGAGTGTCCGGGGCTGCCGCCTGTTCCCTTCCGGCCGCGCCGAGGAGCGCAAGGGCCGCGAGCGGCAAGGCCAGCGCAGCATGGCCTTGCGTCGTGATCTGATTCGCTGCGGTTGTCTGAGCGTAGCGGCGCCGCCGCGCAGCGAGTTCCGCAGCGGCTCACGGCCCTGAGCACCGCAGGCTACCCGTAGCGCAGCGAAGGGGCGCGGACGGCAGGGTCGCCTTCTTTTGCCTTCTTTTCTTGGCGAAGCAAGAAAAGAAGGTGCGCCGCCGGGCGCATATCCCGGCACGCCCCGGATCGAAGCGAGCAGACCGATTTATCCGGCGTGTTCTCATAAGGATGAATTCCCGAGCCGCCGGTCCGACAACGACCAATGTTCAGCCCAGCTCCGCAAACCCATGGCTCAGCACAACCTTGTCGCGCTCGACGACACGCGCCCGCAGCCGCAACTGGCCCGGTTTCCCGGCAACGCGCCAGATCTGCGTCTCCAGCGTTTCACCCGGGAAGACTGGCGAGGCAAAACGCACGTCCAGCGCTTTCAGCCGCGCCGGATCGCCGTCCGCGCACTGCCGCAGCACCGCGTGGCCGGCCATGCCGTAAGTCGCCAGGCCGTGCAGGATGGGCCGGGGGAAACCGGCCGCCTGGGCCACCGCCGGGTCGGCGTGCAGCGGGTTGTAGTCGCCGTTCTGGCGGTAGATCAGCGCCGCTTCGGGCCGGATGGCGCGCCGGTCGGTGAAGTCGGGGGCGCGGTCTTCGGGCGTGGCTTCGAGCCGCGGCAGCGGCTCGTCGCTCGGCTGTCCGCCGCGTTCCTTGGCGTAGCCGCCGTCGCCGCGCAGGAAGCTCACCTGCTGCACCGTGGCCAGCAGCCCGCCGTCCGCCGTTTCCAGCCGGCGCTCGGTCACCAGCAGCGCGCCCACGCCAGCGCCCTTGTCGGTGATGCATGCCACGCGGCTGATGCCCACGATGTCGGCGCTTGCGGGCAGCGGCCGGTGGAAGCGCACGCGCTGCTCGCCGTGCAGCACCTTGACCCAGTCGGCGCCGGTATCCGGCTCCTTCAGCCAGAAGCCGGGCGTGCCGAGCACCACCGCCATCGTCGGCAGCGCGCGCAGGCCGCCCGCGGCGCCCTCATAGACGAAGGGCAGCGCCGCCGCATCGAGCGGATCGTTGCCGATCCCGAGGGAAAGCGCGTACAACGCGGTGTCGCGCTCGCCGTAGTGCTGATGGACGGGCTTGAATTCGCGCTGCTTGAGGTGCCGGTAGTCGATGGCCATGGTCCTGATCCTTCAGGCCGGGTCCCAACTGAACACGTCGCCCGAGACCTCCAGCGGGAAGAACGAGCCCTTCAGCGCCGGCATGGCGTGCTCGGCCACCGTCTCCGGCGTCCAGCCTTCGCTGCGCTGCACCGAGCGGATCGGGCGCGGCTGGCTCATCAGGAAGATTTCGTTGTTGCGCACCGCGAAGATCTGGCCGGTCACGTCGCGCGCCCGGTCGGACAGCAGGAACACCGCAAGCGGCGCGATCTTGGCGGGCGTCATCTGCTTGAGCTTGTCCACCCGCGCCTGCTGCTCGGGCGTGTCGGTCGGGATCGAGCCGATCATGCGGCTCCAGGCAAACGGCGCGATGCAGTTGGAGCGCACGCCGAATTTCTGCATGTCGAGCGCGATCGACTTGGACAGCGCCGCAATTCCGAGCTTGGCCGCGCTGTAGTTGGCCTGCCCGCGGTTGCCGATGAGGCCGGAGGTCGACGTCATGTTGACGTAGGCGCCGCTCGCCTGCTCCTTGAAGTGCGGCGCCGCCGCGCGGCTCACGTTGAAGCTGCCGTAGAGGTGCACCTTGATCACCGCATCCCACTCGTCCGGGCTCATCTTGTGGAAGAAGCGGTCGCGCAGGATGCCGGCGTTGTTGACTACGCCGTCGATGCGGCCCCAGGTGTCGAGCGCCGCGGCGACGATGCGGTTCGCACCCTGCGTGTCGGCCACGCTGTCGGTGTTGGCGACGGCCTCGCCGCCCGCGGCCTTGATTTCGTCCACCACCTTGTGCGCCGGCCCCTGGTTCGTGCCTTCGCCATGCGTGGACGTGCCGATGTCGTTCACCACGACCCGCGCGCCCTCGGCCGCCATCGCCAGCGCAAAATCACGGCCGATGCCGCCGCCTGCGCCTGTCACCACCACCACCTTGCCTTCGAGCATCTTGCCCATGGTCGAGCCCTTTCATTCGTGGAAAGATGCAGTATAGAAACGGCCGTGCCCGCGTGGCGGCATTTCGTAAGATCGAAAAGCGCCGGTTGTTTCAGTTTCAAGAACGCGTGCGGTACATGGGTGGCGCACGGAGCTGGCGCCCTGGACCAGCTTTCGTCCGCACGAATTGCAGGTAGCCATGACTCAAACCCGCTCATCCGATAAAGCGCCCATTTCGGGCGCAACGATCGCCCACCTGCAAACCTGGGTCGGCAAGACGCAAACGCTGCACGACCGCGTGAGCGCGCGCGAAGTGGCCGGTCTTGCCGCCACGCTCGATCGCGCCGATGCGCCGCCGGAAACCGGGACGGTCTTGCCACCGCTCTGGCACTGGATGTATTTCGCCCCCGTGGCCAGACAAAGCGAGTTGGGGCCCGATGGCCACCCCGAACGTGGGCACTTCCTGCCGCCGGTGCCGCTGCCGCGCCGTATGTGGGCGGGCAGTCGCTTGCACTGGAACGCGGCCAATTCGCTGCGCGTGGGCGAAGAGATCACGCTCCATTCCCGCATTGCCGCCGTGGAGCACAAGGCCGGGCGCTCGGGCGACCTGGTGTTCGTGCAGGTGCAGCACGAATGCGGCAACGCGAGCGGCTGGGCGGTGCGCGAAGCCCAGGACCTCGTCTACCGCGCCGCCGCCGAGCCGGGGGCCCCGGCGCCGCAACCGAAAGCTGCGGAGACGCAGGCGCCGTGGCAGCGCCAGATCACGCCCGACCCGGTGCTGCTGTTTCGCTATTCCGCGCTCACGTTCAACAGCCACCGCATTCA
>SCQQ01000041.1 GCA_004299095.1 Burkholderiaceae bacterium
GCTGCTGCGCCTGCTGGACCAGGCGATGCACGCCGACGGCGTGCGCATCTTCATCGGCGGCGAAAGCCAGACCGTGCCGGTGGAACAGCTCTCCATCGTGAGCGCGCCGTACGAAGTCGACGGCCAAGTGGTCGGCACCCTGGGTGTGATCGGCCCGATGCGCATGCCCTACGACCGCATGATCCAGATCGTCGACATCACCTCGCGCCTGGTGGGCAATGCTTTGAGTCAACCCCAGTCGTCCAAACCCTAGAATCGGCGTTCCTCGGGGCGTTAGCTCAGTTGGTTAGAGCAGGGGACTCATAATCCCTTGGTCGTAGGTTCGAGCCCTACACGCCCTACCAAACCCGCAGGCGCTGCTGATCAGCGCCCAGCACGAAGATCAAGCGCCGACAACCGGCGCGCGTTGTCCACGCCGGCGCGCAGCGCGGCAAAGGCTTCGGTCACGTTGAGCCCGGCGGTGTTGATGTGCAGATCGGCCTTGCCGTAAAGCGCGGCGCGGCTTTGCAGGATGCGCTTCAGGTCTTCCATGGCCTCGGCGCGATTGGCGTTTTCCTCGATCGGGCGCTGGTCGCCGCCCTGATCGACCACCCGGCGCATGTGTTCTTCGGGCGAGGCCTGGACCCAGATGGTGTAGCAGTGCGACAGCAGCAGGCCGAAAGTGGCGGGCTCCGACACGATGCTGCCCGGCGTTCCGATGACCACGTCCGGATGTTTCCGCAGGGTGTCTTCGAGTGCGCGACGCTCGTGCCGGTGATAGGCCTGCGTGCCGTAGAGGTTCGAGATTTCGGCCACGGCAACGCCGGCCGCGTGTTCGATTTCGCGGCTGATCTCGATGAAGGGGACGGCCAGTTGCTGCGCCAGCATCCGACCCAGCGTCGATTTGCCGGCGCCGCGCAGGCCGATCAGCGCGCAGCGCCGCAAGCGGCTGGATTCGCTGATCGGCGCGGCGCCGAACAGCGGCGAGAGCAAGGCGCGCGCGCGCTGCAGCTCGGCTTCGCTGCGGCCGACCAAGAGGTCGCGCAGCAGCAGCCACTCGGGCGACGACGCGGTTTCATCGCCGATGAGCTCGGCCAATGAGCAGTTGAGTGCATCCTTGATCTGCCGCAGGATGCGGATCGACGGATTCGCGGTGCCGTATTCGAGATTCGCCAGGTAACGCTCCGACACGTCGGTTGCGGCCGAGAGGTCGCGGCGCGTCAGCCCGCGGCGCGCCCGCAGCGCGCGCACGCGCTCGCCCAGTGCGTGCTGGAATGGGTCGACGGGTTCGTTCGACTCCGGGGAGCCGGACGATGAAATGGCATTGGTTTTTTGGTCGAGCACGCGTCCCGCCTGGAATCGAGTATTGTGTAGTATAGTGCCGGTGCTGCATCTTGATGCAGGTCAAGAATTTTGAAACCATGCAGCAAGCAGCATTTTCGCCGGTTTGCCGAGCGGTTTTCCAGGAGACCACAGTGTCGCGCGCGAATTTCGAGGTGTTGATGGGCGAATTGACGGATTTCGTCGCGCAGCAGCCGCTCGATGCCGCATTGGCCGAGAAATTGAACCGCGAACGCGGCCCGGCGTCGCCACAGTTCCGGTCCATTGAAAAAGCGTGCCGCGACGCGGTGGCCGACGGCTGGATGTGCGATCGCGAGGCTGGCGGTATCGCCTACGGGCGTGTGCTCAAGCCCGCCCCCGCGCTGCACGGCTTTTCCGTCGACGTAGTCGACATGCGCGACGTGGCGGGCCCGCACCACACCCACCCGCAAGGCGAAATCGACCTGGTGATGCCGCAGGACGGCGCGCCGCGCTTCGATGGCCACGGCGCCGGCTGGGTGGTGTACGGATCCGGCTCCGCGCACCGTCCCACCGTGACCGGCGGGCGCGCGCTGGTGCTGTACCTGCTGCCCGCGGGCGCGATCGAGTTCACCCGTGCGGCGGCGTGATTCGTTCCGGGGGCGCGATCCGGCCGGGGATCCGGCGCGCGAGGACATCAAACCTGGTGTGCCCGTGGACGGGCGCGCTGCAACCGAATCACCGGCGGCGTGCGGCCCGGTTGGATCCGGGCGTTTCCGGCCGCTGCTTTTGACGACTTTCCATACCACCCATTCCAAATCGAGGAGATCAATATGACCGTGGAACTCAAGGCGCCGCCGGCGCACTTCAACTTTGCGCAGTACCTGTTTGAACTGGGTGCCAAGCGTGGCAGCAAGGTGGCGTACATCGACGACAGCGGAACGCTCACGTATGCCGAACTGGCGGAACGCAGCCGGCGCTTTGCCGGCGCCATCCTGAAGCTGGGCGTGCATCCCGAAGAGCGCGTGCTGCTGGTGATGCTCGATTGCCGCGAATGGGCGATCGCGTTCCTGGGCTGCCTGTACGCCGGCGTGGTGCCGGTGTGCGTCAACACCGTGCTGCCGCCGAACGAGCACGCCTACATGCTGGAGCACAGCCGCGCGCGCGCGGTGATCACGTCGGACGCGCTGCTCGACAAGGTGAAGGAAACCCTGGCACTGCTCGACACGGACCAGCGCGCCATGCCCATCGTCGCCGCGGGCCACGCGGCCGGGGGCGTCATTGCGTTCGACGACTTCATCCGGGTCGAGCCACTCGCTGCCGCGGCCGACACCTCGGTGGACGACATCGCGTTCTGGCTGTATTCGTCGGGCTCCACCGGCCGGCCCAAAGGCGCGGTGCATACCCACGGCAATGCCTACTGGACGATCGAAACCTACGCCAAGAACGTGCTCAAGCTGCGTGAGGACGACGTGGTGTTCTCCGCCGCCAAGTTCTTCTTTGCGTACGGCCTCGGCAATTCGCTCAGCTTCCCGCTGGCCGCTGGCGCCACGGTGGTGGTGATGGCGGAGCGGCCGACCACCACGGCCGTTTTCAAGCGCCTGACGCGACACCAAGTGACCGTGTTTTACGGCGTGCCGACGCTGTTCGCCGGCATGCTGGCCGATCCGGCGCTGCCGCCGAAGAGCGCGGTCGCCATGCGGCAATGCACGTCGGCCGGTGAAGCGCTGCCGGAAAAGCTCGGCAATGGTTTCCGGGAACACTTCGGCTGCGACATCCTGGACGGCATCGGCTCCACCGAAATGCTGCACATCTATCTGTCCAACCGCTTCGACGACGTGCGCTACGGCACCACCGGCAAACCCGTGCCGGGCTACGAGCTGTCGCTGCGCGACGAGAAGGGCAATCCGGTGGCCGATGGCGAAATCGGCGACCTCTACATCAACGGTCCGAGCTCGGCGCTGATGTACTGGACCGACCGCGCGCGCTCCAGCGCGACGTTCCAAGGGGTGTGGACGAGAAGCGGCGACAAGTACGTGGTCGAAGACGGCTATTACCGCTATTGCGGCCGCAGCGACGACATGATCAAGGTGAGCGGCCAGTACGTTTCGCCCGCCGAGGTCGAGGGCGTTCTGATCAGCCACGATTCGGTACTGGAAGCAGCCGTGATCGAAGTGACCGATACCGACGGCCTCACGCGCTGCAAGGGCTTCGTGGTGCTGAAGAAGGGCGTGGCGGCATCGCCGGAGCACGAACAGGTCCTGCGCGAGTTTGTGAAATCCAGGCTCGCGCCGCACAAGGCGCCGCGCTCCATCGAGTTCGTGCCGGAGCTGCCCAAGACCGCGACCGGAAAAATCCAGCGCTTCCGCCTGCGCGAGCGCGAGCGCGCGGCGTGAACACCTCGCTCGCCTCGCTGCGGGCTGGCGGCCGCGCGCTGCAAATCGAGTACGCGTTCGTCGGCAGCTCCGCCGCCGACGCGCCGTGGCTCGTGATCCTGCACGAGGGGCTGGGGTCGATCGCCATGTGGCGCGACTTTCCGGAAAAACTCTGCAGCGCCTGTGGCGTGCGCGGCCTGGTCTATTCGCGCGTGGGCTATGGTCATTCGACGCCGCGCGCCGCGAACGACCACTGGGCGCCCGATTTCATGCACCGCGAGGCGCGCGACGTGCTGCCGGCGCTGCTCGATGCCCTGGGCGCGCCGGGGCGGTATTCGATCCTGGGGCACAGCGACGGCGCTTCGATAGGCCTGATTCACGCAGCGTCTTTTCCCGAGCGCGTGCGCAAGCTGGCCGTGCTGGCGCCGCACATTCTGGTGGAAGACGTGTCGGTGAAAAGCATTCGCGCCGCGCGCGCGGCCTACCTTGAAGGCGACTTGCGCGCGCGCTTGGCGCGCCACCACGCGGACGTTGATTCGGCGTTCTGGGGCTGGAACGATATCTGGCTCGCGCCCGAATTCCGCGCCTGGTCGCTGCGCGATCTGCTGCCTGCGATCCGCTGCCCGGTGCTGGCGATACAAGGGCTACAGGACCAGTACGGAACGATGGCACAAATCGACGGCATCGCTGCGGCGCTGCCGGCTGGGCGGTGCGCGCTGCTCAAGCTCGACCACTGCGGGCACGTCGTGCATAAGGATCAACCGGACGCGGTCATTGGGGCGGTGCAAGCCTTTCTTGGAGCTGAGGCGTAGATCGCCTGAACGGATCACCGAGCGAGCCGGTCGCGCAGGGTTGAGGACGTTGCGGAGACCAGCGACTGCGCGGATTCAAAGGACTGCTTTGGCGTCGGCTATCAAAGCAACACGCCCGCCAAAGACGTCCGAATGAATCTTGAAAAAGTACCGTCGTCTCCGCGAAGGCGGGGACCCAGGGTGTTTGCCCAGCGCTCGAAGCAGGCACTGGAACCCCGCCCCTCGATCGGGGCCGGGGGCAGGCCCCACCGGGATGACGGGGTGCGGTGTGGCGCGTAAGCCTTCGTTTCCAACCGCTGCGTCACTGCGCCTTGCCGATTCCTTGATTTGCATCATTGCGGTGACACGCAGTATTGTGCATGTCAGCCCGTGTTTTCGAGTAAACTATTGTGCAAACGACGACTCTGATTTCAGGATCGTCCTTTCTCGCACTCACCCACATCCGAGGTCGCCGCGCCATGCTCCAGATCGCCACGCCGCAAACCGATTCAACACCTGTCAAGTCGCCTGTCGTCGATTACCGCACCGACCCGGCGCATTACAAGCACTGGCACTTCACCACCGACGGCCCGGTCGCGACGCTGACGATGAAGATCGCCGAGGACGGCGGCATCCGCCCCGGCTACAAGCTCAAGCTCAACAGCTACGACCTGGGCGTGGACATCGAACTGCACGATGCGCTGAACCGCCTGCGCTTCGAGCACCCGGACGTGCAAACGGTGGTGCTCACAGGCGGCTTGGACCGCATCTTCTGCTCGGGCGCCAACATCTTCATGCTGGGCCTCTCCACGCACGCGTGGAAAGTGAATTTTTGCAAGTTCACCAACGAAACGCGCAACGGCATGGAAGATTCCAGCCGCAACGGCAGCCTCAAATTCCTGGCGGCGGTGAACGGTGCGTGCGCGGGCGGCGGCTACGAGGAAGCGCTGGCGTGCGACCAGATCCTGCTGGTGGACGACCGTTCGTCGTCGGTGGCGCTGCCCGAAGTGGCGCTGCTGGGCGTGCTGCCCGGTACCGGCGGCCTCACGCGCGTGACCGACAAGCGCCACGTGCGCCACGACCGCGCCGACATTTTTGCCACCAGCGTCGAAGGCCTGCGCGGCCAGAAAGCGGTGGACTGGGGACTGGTCGATGCACTGGCGAAACCGGCTGATTTCGAGCGCGTGACGCGCGACATGGCGCTGAAGCTCGCGGCGCAAAGCCGGCGTCCCGGTCCCGGCAAAGCGCAGGGCGTCCAGTTGCCGAAGATTGAACGCACGGTGGACGCCACCGGCATCCACTACGCCACGGTCGACGTGCAGATCGATCGCGACAAGCGCGTAGCGACGATCACCGCCAAGGCGCCCGCGAGCGCGCCGCCGCAGGACGTCGCTGCCATCGAAGCCGCGGGCGCCGCCTGGTGGCCGCTGCAGTTCGGCCGTGAACTGGACGACGCCATCCTGCACCTGCGCACCAACGAGCTCGACGTGGGCGTGTGGGTGCTGAAGACCCGCGGCAGCGCCGCGAACGTGCTCGCGGCCGACCGCAGCCTGATGGCGCACGCCGACCATTGGCTAGTGCGCGAAACCATCGGCCTGCTGCGGCGCACGCTGGCACGCCTGGACGTGTCGTCGCGCAGCCTGTTCGCGGTGATCGACGAGGGCTCGGCGTTCGCCGGGATGTTCGCGGAATTCACGCTGGCCGCGGACCGCGGCTACATGCTGGTGCTGCCGGAAGAGCCGGAGAAAGCACCGCGACTCGCCTTGGATGACGTGAATTTCGGCCTGTTTCCCATGGTCACCGGCCAGAGCCGCCTCGCGCGGCGCTTCTACGACGATGCAAAGCAAATTGACGCCGCTCGCGCCGTCATCGGCAAAGCGCTTTCCGGCGTCGAGGCTCTGCAGCTCGGTTTGGTCACGGTGGCGCCCGATGACATCGACTGGGAAGACGAGCTTCGCATCGCGCTGGAAGAGCGCGTGGCGCTGTCGCCCGACGCGCTCACCGGCATGGAAGCCAACTTGCGCTTCAACGGCACGGAAACCATGTGGACGCGCGTTTTTGGCCGGCTCACGGCGTGGCAGAACTGGATATTCAACCGGCCCAATGCGGTCGGCAAGACCGGCGCGCTCAAGGTGTACGGCACTGGCGAGCGGCCCAAATTCGATTTCGAGCGCGTCTGAAGGTCAGAGCGCGCACTCTTTTTTCAACCTTTTTCCTGGAGATCCTGATGCCCGCAATCAACTACAACGAGAAGATTCCGAACAACGTCAACCTGAGCGACGACCGCACGCTGCAGCGCGCGCTCGAGCAGTGGCAGCCCAACTTCCTGAAATGGTGGGACGGCATGGGGCCGGAGAAATCGAGCAATTTCGACGTCTACCTGCGCACTGCCGTCAGCGCCGAGCCGCAGGGCTGGGCGCATTTCGATTACGTCAAGATGCCCGATTACCGCTGGGGCATTTTCCTCAGCCCACCCGAACAGGAGCGCAAGATCCACTTCGGCGAGCAGAGGGGGCAGGACGCGTGGCAGGACGTGCCGGGCGAGCACCGCTCCAACCTGCGCCGCATCATCGTCACGCAAGGCGATACCGAGCCGGCGTCGGTCGAGCAGCAAAAGCACCTGGGCCTGACCGCGCCCTCGCTCTACGACCTGCGCAACCTGTTCCAGGTGAACGTCGAGGAAGGGCGGCATCTGTGGGCCATGGTGCACCTGCTGCACCGCTATTTCGGCCGTGACGGCCGCGACGAGGCCGAAGCGCTGCTGGAGCGCAATTCGGGCGACGCCAACAACCCCCGCATCCTCGGCGCGTTCAATGAAAAAACGCCGGACTGGCTGGCGTTCTTCATGTTCACCTACTTCACCGATCGCGATGGCAAGTTCCAGTTGTCGGCGCTGGCGGAGAGCGCGTTCGATCCGCTCGCGCGCACCACCAAATTCATGCTGACTGAAGAGGCGCACCACATGTTCGTGGGCGAAAGCGGCGTGTCGCGCGTGGTGCAGCGCACCTGCGAAGTGATGAACGAGCTGAAGACCGACGATCCGGCCAAGGTGCGCGCCGGCGGCGCCATCGACCTCGACATGATCCAGCGCTACCTCAATTTCCACTACAGCGTGACTATCGACCTGTTCGGCGCGGATCAGTCGAGCAATGCCGCCACGTTCTACAGCTCGGGCTTGAAAGGGCGCTACGAGGAAGGCAAGCGCACCGACGACCACGTGCTGAAAGAGCAGAGCTACAAAGTGCTGGAGGTGGTCGACGGCCAATTGCAGGAAAAGGAAGTGCCGATGCTGAACGCCCTGAACGAAGTGCTGCGCGACGACTTCATCAAGGACAGCGTGGCGGGCGTCGGCCGCTGGAACAAGGTGATCGAGAAAGCGGGCATTCCCAGTCGCCTGATCGTTCCGCACAAGGCGTTCAACCGCAAGATCGGCGCGCTGGCCGGCGTGCGCATTTCGCCCCAAGGCAAGCCGGTGAGCGCCACTGAATGGGCGGCCAACGAAAAGAACTGGCTGCCGACTGCGGAAGACCGTGCGTTCGTCGCTTCGCTCATGGGGCGGGTGGCGGAAGCGGGCAAGTTTGCCGGCTGGATCGCGCCGCCGCGCGTCGGCGTCGACCGCAAGCCGGTTGATTTCGAATACGTGCGCTTTGGCTGATTTGCGCTGTTGATTGCGCGCGCTGTCGCGGTCGTCATCGAGACGCGACAGGAAACTGGGCTGATGGAGTTTGACGATGGCAAGTGAAGCACTGGCGCTGGGAGGCGTTCTCCAGCATCTGATCGATCCCGAAATCTGCATTCGCTGCGGCGCCTGCGAAGCGGCATGCCCGATCGACGCGATCACCCACGACGACCGCAATTACGTCATCAAGCCGGACGTGTGTGAGGGCTGCATGGCGTGCATCACCGTGTGCCCGACCGGTGCGATCGACAACTGGCTGCGCGTTCCCGACACCGGACCGCACGCGCTGGAAGCGCAATTCGGTTGGGACGCCCTGCCGCACGAGCGCGACGCCGTCGCGGACGAAGTCAAGAGCCAGGGCGCGCTGCTGGCGTCGGGCAAGAAGCCGGGCGGTGAACCCGCCGACGCGGAAGCGCCGGCTGCGCAAGCCAGCGCCGAGCCGGCTGCAGCGGCGGCACCTGCCGTTGCTCCTTCAGCCAAGCCGGCTGATGCCGCAGCGGAGACGCCGTTTGATTCCGCGCACTACGCCTCCAAGGTGCCGCCCTGGTCGGCATCGCACGCCTTCAGCAACCTGTACGGCGTGAAAGAGCCCACGATCGCCACCATCGTCAGCAACGAGAACTGCACGCTGCCGGGCGCCGCCAGCGAAACCCGGCACATCGTGCTTGATTTCGGCGCCACGCCGTTCCCGGTCCTCGAAGGGCAGACGATAGGCGTGATCCCGCCCGGACAAGACGCCAACGGCCGCGGCTACGTGGCGCGCGAATATTCGGTCGCGAGTTCGCGCAGCGGCGAATACCGCGGCCGCAACGACTTGTCGATCACCGTCAAGCGCGTGACCGAAAATCACGACGGCAATCCGGTGCGCGGCGTGGCATCTAACTACCTGTGCGACCTACAGCCGGGCAGCGAAGTGCAAGTCATCGGCCCGTTCGGCACCACGTTTTTGATGCCCAACCATCCGGGATCGAGCATCGTCATGATCTGCACCGGTGCTGGCAGCGCGCCGATGCGCGCGATGACCGAATGGCGCCGGCGCCTGATCAAGAGCGGCAAGTTCAAGGGCGGCAAGATGATTCTGTTCTACGGCGCGCGCACGCCGCAGGAGCTGCCTTACTTGGAGCCGCTGGAAAACCTGCCGAAAGACCTGCTTGACATCAACTTTGCGTTCTCGCGTGAACCCGGCAAACCCAAGCGCTACGTGCAGGACGCGATGCGCGCGCGCGCGGGCGACCTGGCCGAGATGATCGGCAACGGCGACAGCTATTTCTACGTCTGCGGCCTGAAGGCGATGGAAGAAGGCGTGCTGCGCACCATGGCCGAAATCGCTCGCCAAGCCGGCCTCAACTGGGGCGAGATCGCCACCGACATGCGCCGTGGGGGGCGGCTGCAGTTGGAAACGTACTGATGAAGAAATTGCGCGCCTTCGAGTCTTGATTTCGAGACGCACCGGGTCTGGCCGGAAGAAAGCCGCGATCCTGCTCTTTCACCGGAAGCAGGTTCTGCGCCGGCGGCCCGGAGAGTCATACGCATCGATGCGTGCAAACCGGATATTCGGGACGGATTTCTCAGGAGTCAATAACCGTGTCAATTGCAATTCCTGCCAATCTTTTGTGGACATCGCCGTTCAGTCGTTGGGGACTTTCGCTGAGTAACGTTGACAGCTTGGACTTTGGATCGTCGGTTGCGAAAAGTGCGCTGGAAAAACACAACCTTGATCCGAAGCGAATCGACGAGATCGTTCTGGGCTGGAGCGTTCCCCAGCGGAATATTTTCTACGGCGCGCCTACATTTGCGGTCAAGATCGGTGCACCCGGGATTTCAGGACCCATGATCAGCCAAGCTTGCGCGACTTCCGTGGCGGCGCTGAAGGTGGCGGCGGAATCCATCCGGTGCGCAAAGTCCTCCAGGATTGTCCTCGCGGCGGTTACGGACAGAACGAGTAACGGGCCGACGCTGATTTATCCCAATCCGTCAAATCCGGGCGGCAGCCCCGACGCAGAGCGTTGGGTTCTGGATTCATTCAATGCGGACCCGAATACCGGCAAGGCGATGATCACGACCGCGGATGAAGTCGCCGCGGCGGAAGGGATTTCCCGCGCCGAACTGGACGATGTCACCGCGCTGCGTTATGCGCAATATCAAAAATACGGCGGCACAGGGGATCATGTCGTCCCGATATCGATAAAGAAACGGAAGCGCACCATCGAGTTGACGGCCGATGAAGGGGTGCTCACGACCACCAAAGAAAGCCTTGCAGCACTGCGGCCAGCAATGCCGAATGGAATCCACAGTTTCGGCAATCAAACCCATCCGGCCGATGGCGCCGCTGGCGCAATCGTTACCACGGCAGACATCGCACGTGAATTGTCGGATGGCGCAGGCGTGGTCGAGCTTTTGGGTTTCGGCGTTTGCCGCGTGGGCGCGGCTCGTATGCCGACGGCCTTGGTTCCAGCCGCGCTGGCGGCGCTCAAGGCTGCGAACATCGACTTGAACGCCGTGGACCTGATGACGACGCACAACCCGTTCGCGGTCAACGATGTGTTTTTTTCAAGAAAAACGGGGTTCCCTCTGGAAAAGATGAATACACGGGGGTGCAGCCTTGTCTTCGGTCATCCGCAAGGGCCGACCGGAATGCGATCAATCGTGGAGCTGGTCGCGTCTTTGCGCGAGCGTGGCGGTGGCGTGGGGCTTTTTACCGGCTGCGCTGCGGGAGATTCGGGCGCCGCCGTGGTCATTCGCGTCACCGATTGAAAGCCCGGGGTGGTGGGTGCCGAAATAAAACCCGGATCGATTTTCAGTCATGGAAATGCCGGCGCTGAATTGACGGAATTGACAGGAGACCCTGAATGCCCGATCGACTTTTTGCCGAACCCCATATCCGGATGACGGAACGCGACGACGGCGCGATTTTCATATTGTCAGCCGAGCCGCTCCAGGATGCGCCGTTGTTGATTGAGGATTTCCGCCGCCACGCGGCGCTGCACCCGGATCGGGTTCTCGTCGGCGATCACGTGACCGGCGTTTGGCGTACCTGCACCTGGGGCGAGATGCGCAAGCGCGTGGATCGTCTGGCGCAGGGTTTGATTGACCAGGGATTCGTCGATCGGCCGATCATGATTCTGTCGGGCGCCAGCATCGAACACTTGACGCTGGAGCTGGCCGCGTTGACGTTGGGCGTGCCCGTCGCACCCGCCAGCGTTCCGTATTCATTGGGCAGCGAATCGCACGAGAAACTTCGCGGGCTGGCGGAAGTCGTCGACCCTTGCCTGGTATTCGCGCAGGCTGCCTCATTTGAATCCGCCGCCCGCGCCGTATCGAATCGGGATCGTGTCGTTGTTTCTCCCGACGGTGTCATCTCCGGTTCCAGGAAATTCGAGGACCTGTTCGTCGAAGCGACGTCGGCCGTGGAGGAACGGTTCTCGCGGGTCGATTCCGCTTCGGTTGCCAAGATCCTGTTCACTTCCGGTTCCACCGGCAAGCCCAAAGGGGTGATCAATACGCAAGGCATGCTCGCGGTGAACCAGCAGCAGATTCGCCAGGTGTGGCCGTTCCTGCGCAATGAGCCGCCCGTGTTGCTCGACTGGCTGCCGTGGAGTCATACGTTCGGTGGCAATCACAATGTCGATATGGTCCTGGCGAATGGCGGGAGTTATTGGATTGATGACGGCGGGCCGTCGCCGTCGCTGGTCAAGCGGACCATTGCCAATCTCAATGATGTCCAGCCCACCGTCTTTTTCAACGTGCCGGCCGGCTATTCAGTATTGGTCCCGATCCTGGAGAAATCACCCGATCTGGCGGCCAGGTTTTTTTCCAAGCTGCGCGTTGCTTTTTTTGCTGCGTCCGCGCTTCCGCAAACGCTATGGGACCGGATTGAA
The DNA here is from genome assembly GCA_004299095.1 of Burkholderiaceae bacterium. Lineage (GTDB taxonomy): Bacteria > Pseudomonadota > Gammaproteobacteria > Burkholderiales > Burkholderiaceae_C > Ottowia. Next base: position 12,002 of record SCQQ01000041.1, read on the forward strand.
CTGCTGGCGGCGAAGCATCACTCCGAGATGATGCTGACAACGTCCTGGGGCCTGACGGAAACTGCGCCCTCGGCGACGACCACGCATTTCAAGATATCGCAAAGCAACAACATCGGCGTTCCGCTCCCGGGGGTGGAACTCAAGCTGACCCCCGACAGCGGGGGAAAACTCGAAATTCGAATTCGCGGCCCCAACGTGACTCCGGGATATTACGGTCGACCGGATCTGACACGTGAAAAATTCGATTCCGAGGGTTACTTGCGAACCGGGGACGCCGTTCAATTGGTCGATCCGCGCGATCCAGCGCGCGGGATCCGATTCGACGGGAGGATCGCCGAGGATTTCAAGCTCGCTACCGGTACCTTCGTGAGTGCCGGAACGCTCCGGCCCAAGCTCCTGTCACTAGCCAATGGCCTGTTTGCGGATGCCGTCATTTGCGGCCACGACACGGACGCGGTCAAGGCCATGGCGTGGCTGAGTGCGGGGCACGCCGGCCGATGCAGCGAAGATGGCACGCCGGAGCCTTCGCTTCGCCAGGAAATCGAGCACATCCTGGATCAGACGTCACAAGGGGGCGCCGGGTCGTCGCAGCGTGTCGAAAGGTTGCTGCTCGTCACCAAACCGCCGGACCTTGAATCCGGCGAAATCACCGACAAGGGTTACATCAATCAAGCCAAGGTTCAAGAGATCCGGCACGAAATCGTGATCCTGCTGAACGCGGAGCAGCCAGACCCGCGGGTCGTCGTCGTACCGAAGCGACGTTGAAGGGCCGCCACCGAAAATCGAACGGTGCATGGGTTGCCGGCGCGGCGGTAGGTTGATCCGCGACCGCGAGGCGGAAAGATTTACGCGGCGGTTCGAACACTGCCCTCAGGCCAGCTTGCAGTAGCGCCACGTGCCGTCGGCGATCAGCGTTTCGGTGAGCGTCCGGATCAGTTCGATCACGGCTTTGCGCGCGGGGCGCTCGAGCGAGCCGCGGCTGGTGCACAGGCTGATTTCGCGCGACAGCGATGGCGTCAGCGGGTAGAAGCGGATGGTGCCTGCGTGGATTTCGCGGTAGGCCGCCGAATACGGCAGGATGGCGGCGCCCAGGCCTTCGCTGATCGCCGGCAGCGTGATCGCCGAGGTACTGACCTGCGCCAGCAGCCGGTAGGGCAGCCGCGCGTTCATGAAGGCGTAATCGACGCGCATGCGCAGCTTGTTGGGCGGGCGCGACAGGATCAGCGGCACGTCGGCCAGGTCCGTGATCGTCAGGTGGTCTTCGGGCAGTTTCACGGACGGGTGTGCGAGCACCAGCAACTCCTCGACCAGCAGCGGCGTGGTGACGAGGTCCGAGCTGTTTTCTTGGTCGGGCGAGAGTGAAATGTCCAGGCGTCCCTGCTGCACCATCAGCGTCAGGTCGGCGCTCGGGACGTCGACGATTTCCAGATCGATCGCCGGATAGCGCGCGCGCACGGCGCGAATCAGCGGCAGCGCCAGCATGCGCGCCGTGCTGGACGACATGCCGACCGACACCGTGCCGACGACCAGGTTCTCTTCGCGTCCCAGCATGCCCGGGATGGCGTCGACTTCGCGCAGGATGGTCTTGGCCTGGCGGTACAGGATTTCACCTTTCGCCGTGGGCTCGACGCCGCGGGGGTTGCGCACCAGCAGTGGGGTCTCGACGTCGCCTTCCAGCAGCGCCATTTGCTGGCTCAGCGCCGGCTGCGCCACGTACAGGCTTTCCGCCGCGCGTGTCATGTTGCGCAGTTCGACGATGCGCACGAAATAAGCCAGTTGTCGCAGGTTCATCGTCTGAGAAATAAGAGCGTCTTATGGCTGAATTAGAACATCCTATTTGCGCTTGCGATCTGGCGTGCCTAGCATGAACCAAAACAACGCAGCAGGCCTATGACAGCAACCGGAGACAACCGCACCGGCGTGCGGACAGGAAACGATAAGGCGCGCCAAGGTGCCTTGGCGGACGTGCGCGTGCTGGATTTTTCCCGCGTCCGCGCCGGCCCGACGTGCGTTCGCATGCTGGCGGACTTCGGCGCCGACGTGGTGCGCATCGAGCCGCCCTCGGACACCGATCCGAACGCGGCCATGTTCGCCGAAGACCGTCTGGGCGGCGATTTCCAGAATCTGAATCGCAACAAGCGGTCGCTATCACTCAATCTCAAGCGCCCTGAGGCGCGCGCGATCGTCGAACGCTTGGTGCAGGGCGCCGATATCGTGGTGGAAAACTGGCGCCCGGCCGTGAAGAAAAAACTCGGCCTCGATTACGAAACACTGTCGCGCATCAACCCCCGGATCATCCTTGCGAGTATTTCGGGCTACGGACAAAGCGGCCCTTATGTGGCGCGACCGGCGTTCGACCAAGTGATCCAGGGCATGGGCGGGCTGATGTCGGTGACCGGCCTGCCGGGGCAGGGCCCAGTGCGCGCCGGCATTGCCGTATCGGATTCGAGTTCCGGTCTTTACACCGCAATCGGCATTCTGCTGGCGCTGCACGAGCGCAGGAATTCGGGGCACGGGCAGTGGGTGCACACGTCGCTGCTGCACACCATGATCGCAATGATGGATTTCCAGGTGGCGCGCTTCCTGAACGACGGCGAGCTGCCGGCGCAGGAGGGCAACAACCATCCGACCACCTGCCCGATGGGGCTTTTCTCGGGCGCTGATGGGCTGTTCAATTTCGGCGTGGCGGGCGAAGGCATGTGGCAGGCGTTTTGCGGCGTGATGCAGCAGCCCGGATGGGCCGGCGATCCGCGCTTCGCGAGCGCCGAGCTGCGCAGCCGCAACCGCGCCGAGCTGAACCCGCTGGTGCAGGACATCCTGAGCACGAAGCCGGTGGCGCACTGGGTGGATGCGCTCAACGCGGCCGGTATTCCGGCGGGGCCCGTTTACAACGTCGAACAGATGCTGGGCGATGCGCAGGTCCAGCATGCGCACGTGCATACGTCGGTGCTGGCGTATGGCAAGGCGGAGCGGCATTTCGTGACCCAACCCGTGATCCTCGAGCGCACGCCGGCACGCGTGGACACCGCCGCACCGGGGCTGGGCGAACACTCGGCCGAGGTGCTGGGCGAGCTGGGCTACAGCGCTGCCGAGATCGACGGCTTCAGGGCGCAGAAGGTCATCTGATATGGGCTCAGCGGGCGGTCACATGGAACAGGCAACGGGTCGAGTCATCGCGGAGACGCGAGCGGGCATCCTGAAAATCAGGATTGCCAACTCGGCGCGCTACAACGCGCTTTCCATGCAAATGTGGGAAGACCTGGGCGCGGCTGTGCGGAACGCGAGCGTGGATGACGCCATCCGCGTGGTCGTGCTGACGGGCGACGGAACGCGTGCGTTTGCGGCCGGCGCCGACATCTCCGAGTTCGAGGATTTCCGCTCGGATCCAGCGCTGGTCCAGCGTTTCAACGCCGCGATTCATGGCGCGACGGCGGCGCTGGCGTCGTGCCGGCACCCGACCGTCGCCGTGATCCGCGGCATTTGCATGGGCGGCGGCATGTCGCTCGCGCAGGCCTGCGACGTCCGCTATTGCGCCGACGACGCACGTTTTCGCATGCCGGCCGGCCGGCTCGGGATCGGCTACGAGCCCGCGGGCATTCAGCGCATGGTCGATATGGTCGGCGCGGCGCGGACGGCGGACTTGTTCCTGACCGCGCGCACGTTTTCCGGCCGCGAAGCGGAACGGATCGGCTACGTGCAGGAGTGCTTTCCGGTGGAAGACTTTGCTGCGATGAGCGCGGCGCGCGTCGAGACCATCGCCGCGATGGCGCCGCTCACGCTGCGTGCTTTCAAGCTGGCGCTGCGCGCTGCCACGGGCGGAGCGGACGCACCGACGTCGAAGGCGGTGGAAGAAGCCTGCCTGGCCTGTTTCGACAGCGTCGACTATCAGGAAGGGCAAGCCGCGTTTCGCGAGAAGCGCGAGCCGCGCTTCCAGGGCCGGTGAGGCGCTTTGGTCAGGCGGACGAATGGAGACGATGCAATGGAAATGAGTGGCGACCGGGTGGTACCCGTTCCGCAGCAGGCCGCGTGGGACGCCTTGAACGACCCCGAAGTGTTGAAGGCATGCATCCCGGGTTGCGAATCACTGGAGAGCGATGCCGATGGCGGCTTCCACGCGGTGGTTCGCGTCGCGGTGGGGCCGGTGCGCGCCCGGTTCAAGGGCCGGGTCACGCTGTCCGACATCCTGGCGCCTGATTCCTACACGCTCGCCTTCAAGGGCGAAGGCGCGGCCGGCTTCGCGCAGGGCGAATCGCAGGTTCGCCTGGTTCCGTCGAATTCGGCCGCCGAAACGGCGATCCACTACACCGCCAACGCCAAGATCGGCGGCAAGCTGGCGCAAGTGGGCTCGCGCCTGATCGACGGGGCGGCGAACAAAATCGCGGGCGAGTTTTTTGCGAACCTGACGCAGCGCCTGGGCGGCGATACGGCGGCGCCTGTCGGCGAAGGCGAACCGGTGGAGCAGTCCAAGGAAAAGAAGGGCATCCTCGGCTTCTTCAAAAAAGGCAAAGGCGGCAAGGACGCCGCGCCAGAATGACGTGCAACATCCGATTTTGCGGCCGACCGAACCCATGAAGTCGTGGTCAAGAATTTGAAATGACGATGGAGACAAACGCACAAAAAAGCGAGCGCACGCGGCACGGCGGCGCAGCGGAGCTGCTGCGCCTGGTGCGCGGGCAGGGGTGCTATCTCGACGATGTCGAGACGCCGAAAAACACGCTGCATCTGGCGTTCGTCCGCAGCCCGTATGCACGGGCGAAAGTGCGCGGCGTCGATACCCGCCAGGCCGCAAAGCTGGCCGGCGTGGTGCGCATCGTCACCGGCGCTGATCTGGAGCACGCCGTGCGGCCGCTCGGCGCGCGCCTCGAAGCGCGCGACGACTACACCTACCACGCGGCCGACTGGCCGGCGCTCGCGAGCGCCGAGGCGCGCTACGTGGGCGAGGCGGTCGCGGTGGTGGCAGCCGACAGCCGCGCTCTTGCCGAAGACGCCGCGGCACTGGTGGAAGTGGACTGGGAGCCGCTGCCGGCGGTGTCGGACGCGGAGCGCGCGCTGGCGCCGGGCGCGCCGAGAGTCCATGCGAACCTGGCCGACAACGTGCTGTACCGCCAGCATGCCGGCAAGGCGAGCGACGCGCCTGAATTCGACGCGCCCGGTCTGATCCGCGTGAAAGGGCGCTTTCGCCATCCGCGCGTGGCCGGCCTGTCCATGGAAGCGCGCGGCGTGCTGGCCGACTACCACGTCAGCTCTGACGAGCTGACGGTCTGGAGTTCGACGCAGATTCCCCATTTGCTGCGCGATGCACTGAGCGAGAGCCTGGGGCTGCCCGCGTCCAACCTGCGCGTGATCGCGCCCGACGTCGGCGGCGCTTTCGGCATCAAAATGCAGGCGTTTCCGGAAGAACTGACGGCCGCTTTCCTGGCCTATGTCCTGAAGCGGCCGGTCAAATGGGTGGAAGACCGGCTGGAGAATCTGCAGGCCGCCTGCCATGCGCGCGATGCGCTGGTGGATGCCGAACTCGCCGCCACGCCCGACGGCCGCATCGCCTGGATCCGGGCGAGCGGCATTTTCGACGTGGGCGCGTATTCCACGTTTCCGCTCACCTGCGCGCTCGAGCCGGCCACGGCGGCGCCGGCGCTGCCCGGCCCTTACCGCGTGCCGTTCTTTGCTTATGAGGGCATCGCCGTGGCCACGAACAAGACGCCCGAAGGCGCGTACCGCGGCGTCGGCGTGCCGGTGGGGCCGATCGTGACCGAAGGGCTGCTGAATGCCTTGGCGCATCAGCTCGGGCGCGATCCGGCGGAGCTCCGGCGCATCAACCTGGTGCGTGCCGAGGACTTTCCGTACACGAGCGCATCCGGCGCCACGTTCGACAGCGGCGATTACCAGAATCTGCTGCAGCTCGCTCTGAACCGCGCCGATTACGCCGGCTGGCGCCGCCGGCAGCAGGCAGAGCGCGCACACGGCAAGCTGGTGGGTGTGGGGGTGTGCTGCTTCATCGAGCCCACGGGCATGAACCGCAACACCTACCGCACGCGCGGCATGATCCAGGTGCCGGGCTTCGATGGCGCCATCCTGCGCGTCGATCCGGCCGGGCGCATCGAAGCGGCGGTGAGCATCCCCTCGCAGGGCCAGACCCAGGCCACCGCCTTCACGCAGCTGCTGGTCGAGTCGCTCGGCGTGGCGGCGGAAACCATCCACATCACCCTAGGCGACACCGCGCGCACGCCCTACGGCTGCGGCACGTTTGCCAGCCGCGGCATGGTGGCGGGCGGCGGCGCGCTGCTGCAGGCTGCGCGCAAGCTGAAAGCCAAGGTGTGCAAGCTGGCGGCGCAGCACTGGGCCGCGGATGTGGCGCTGGTGCGCTATGCCGACGGCGGCGTGGTGCGCGGCGACACCGGCGCGCAGCTCAGCTTCCAGCAACTGGCCGAAATCGCGCATTCGCCGCTGCAGCGCCTCGACGCCGATTCCGAGCCGGGGCTGGAAATCCACACGTTCTACGACCCGCCGGTGACGACGATCGCTGCGGGCGTGCATCTGGCGTTGGTCGAAGTGGACCGCGGCACCGGCCGGGTCACGATCCGCCAGTATGTGGTGGGCGAGGACTGCGGCCCCATGGTCAACCTCCAAGCGGTCGAAGGCCAGGTGCGCGGCGGCGTGGCGCAGGGCATCGGCACCGCGCTGCTGGAAGAAATCCGCTACGACACAGACGGTCAGTTGCTGACCGCCACGCTTGCCGACTATCTGGTGCCCGGCAGTTGCGATGTGCCGAACATCGATGTGGTGCACCAGGAAACGCCTTCGCCCTATACCGAAGGCGGGCTCAAGGGTGTGGGCGAAAGCGGCGTGATCGGCGCGCCCGCGGCGATCTGCGGCGCGGTGCTCGACGCCATCGGCGTCTGGCCCGAGCGCGTGGACTTGCCGCTCACGCCCGAGCGGATCCTGAAGTGGCTGAATGCGAGAGGTGCGTGATGAGTGCTGTCAGCGTGAAAGGGCAATTCATAGGGCACGGAGTGCCCAGGCGTCCGGAAATCTTGCGCTTCATCAAGGGGCAGGGCCGTTACCTGGACGATATCGACCTGCCGCACATGCTGCACGCGGTGGTGCTGCGCAGCTCGCACGCGCACGCCCGCATCCTCGGCATCGACGCCACGCGCGCGCGCCAGATGCCGGGCGTCGTGGCGATCATCACGCCCACCGAGGTGGGCGACAAGCTGCGGCCGATTCCGGTGCGCCTCAATCCCTACAACACGCTGGACCCGTATTTGCAGATGCCGCTGGCCACCGACCGCGTGCGCTACGTGGGCGAGCCGATCGCGCTCGTCGTGGCTGCCACGCAGGCGCTGGCCGAGGACGCGCGCGACCAGATCGAGGTCGATTTCGAGCCGTTGCCGGTCATGACCAACGCCGAAAGCGACAAGGTCGAATGCGCGCTGTTCGACAAGGCGCCCGACAACGTGTCGGCGCGCATCACCTCCCGGTTCGGCGACATCGATGCCGTACTGGCCAGCGCAGATGAAGTCGTCGACTTCGATTTCCGCACTGGCCGCGACAGCGCCGTGCCGCTGGAAACGCGCGGCCTGCTGGCACGCTTCGACGAAGGCGCCGACCGGCTGGAAGTCTGGGGCGCGGCCAAGGTGGTGCACTTCAACCGCACGGTGCTCGCCGGCATGCTCGACTTGCCCGAATCGAAAATTCGCCTGGTGGAACCCGACGTGGGCGGCGGCTTTGGCGCGCGCGGCGAGTTCTATCCGGAAGATTTCCTGGTTCCGTTTGCCGCGCTGTACACGCACCGGCCGGTGAAGTGGGTGGAAGACCGCATGGAGCACCTGCTCGCGATCAACCATTCGCGCCAGCAGAGTTACCACATGACGTTGGGCGTGCAGCGCGACGGCACGCTGCTCGGGATCAAGATCGACTTGGTGAACGACATGGGCGGCTATTTGCGCACCCACGGCATCATCGTGCCCGAAATGTCGGCGGGTTTCTTCCCCGGACCGTACCGCTGGAAAGCGTATGCCTGCACGGCGCGCGCCGTCATGACCAACAAGACGCCCACCGGCACCTACCGCTGCCCGGGGCGCTTCGAATGCAACGCGGCGCGCGAGCGCATTCTGGACGTGGCCGCGGCCCGGCTTGGCATGGACCCGGCCGAACTGCGTCGCAAGAACCTGATCCCGCCCGATGCCATGCCCTACAGCGTGGGCACGCATGCGCTCGGCGAAGACGTGGTGTACGACAGCGGCGACTACCCCGCAGCGCTGGCCGAAGTGCTGCGGCTCTCCAACTACGAAGCGCTGCGCAGCGCGCCGCGCACCGACAGCCGCCACATCCGCGGCGTGGGCCTCGGCTGCTTCACGGAAAAAACCGGCAAAGGGCCGTTCGGCGGCGCGCGCGTGCTGGTGGACTCCAGTGGCACCGTCGAAGTGCGTACCGGCGCGTCCAACCTCGGCCAGGGGCTGGAAACCAGCTTGGCGCAAATCGTCGGCGATGTGCTCGGCGTGGATCCGCGCGTGATCGTGGTGCGCCATGGGGACACCGACCTGATTCCGTTCGGTGTCGGCAGCTTTGCCAGCCGCGCCACCGTCATGGCCGGGAACGCCGCGTACCAGGCGGCCGAAGTCATTCGCGACCGGGCAGTGGGCATCGCTGCCAACGCCTGGGGGGTCGCGGCCGACCAGGTGCGGTTTGAAAACGGCGCGGCGCTTGCATCCGATGGCCGCAGCCTGATGCTGCACGCCATTGCGCAGCAATCAGGCCCAGCGCATTCGGGCGATCCCGAGGCCACGCTCGACGTCACGCGCTACTTCAAGTGCGACCACATGGTCTACTCGCACGGCGCGGTGGTGGCCGAAGTCGAACTCGACCGGCTGCTGGGCAAAGTCAAGCCGCTACAAATCTGGGTGGTGTACGACGTCGGCACTGTCATCAACCCCGAAATCGTGGCGGCGCAGGTGGAAGGCGGCGCAGCGCAGGCCGTGGGCGGCGCTTTCCTCGAAGAATTCATTTACGACGACGAAGGCCAGTTGCTTACCGGCTCCTTCATGGACTTTTTGCTGCCGACCGCCGACGTGGTGCCGACCATGCACCACGAAGACCTGAAGCGCTCGCCGTCACCGCTCAATCCACTGGGCGTCAAGGGCACCGGCGAAGCCGGCGTGGCTGGCACCGGCGCGGCGCTTGCCAATGCGGTGGCCGATGCGCTCGGCCGCGGCTTTGGCGACCACGTGAACCAGCTGCCGATGACGCCGCAGCGCGTCTGGACGTGGGCGGGGCTGGACGGCGCCACCCCCCGCGGCGCTGGCGCGGCCGACGCCCGCACCCCATTACGCGCCGCCGTTGCCGAGGACATGAAATGAAACCCGCACCTTTCCAATATTTCGCACCCGAGACGGTCGACGAAGCGCTGGGCCTGCTGGCGCAATACGGCCTGGACGGCAAGGTCATCGCCGGCGGCCAGACCCTGGGGCCGCTCCTGAACATGCGCATGGCGACGCCCGACGTGCTGATCGACATCAACCGCATCCAGGCCTTGAACTACCAGCGCTACGAAAGCGACGGCCGGCTGATTCTGGGCGCGCTCACACGCCAAAGCACGATGGAAGACGATCCGCGCCTGCCCGGCGCGCAGCCGCTGATTGCCGCGGCCGAGCCGGAAGTGGCGCACCGCGCCATCCGCAACCGCGGGACGATCGCGGGCAGCTTGGCGCACGCCGACCCGGCGGCTGAATGGCCGGGGCTGGTCACGGCGCTGGATGCCGAACTGGTGCTGCGCCGGCACGGCGGCGCATCGCGCACCGTTGCCGCCAAGGACTTTTTCCAGGGTGCGCTCACGACCGCGATCGAACCGGAAGAGCTGCTGACCGAAATCCGCATTCCGCGCTGGAATCCGTCTTCCGGCTGGGGCTTCCAGGAATTCAACCGCCGCCACGGCGACTTTGCGCTGGCGGGCGCGATGGTGCGGCTGGATGTGGCGGTCGACGGCGGCTGCCGCGACGCGGCGATCGCCCTCATCGGCGTGGAAGAAACGCCCACGCGCGCCCACGCCGCCGAGGAATTCCTGCGCTCCGCCAAAGTGGACGACGCGGCGCTGAAGGAAGCGGCCAGCCGGGCGGCCGCACAGGTCACGCCGCTGGCCGACATCCACGCGTCAGCCGACTACCGGCGCAGCCTGACCCGCGAGCTGGTATACCGCGCGCTCACCGACGCGTCGGCGCGCGCCACCGCGATCCAGTAAGCCGCGGAACGATCATCGAGAGGTAACGCAAATGACATCGAATGAACCCACCCTGCGTACCGTTCACCTGAACGTGAACGGCGTGGATGTCGAGCGCACGGTCGAGCCGCGCATGAGTCTCGCGGATTTCCTGCGGCACGAGATCGGCCTGACCGGCACCCACCTGGGCTGCGAGCACGGCGTGTGCGGCGCCTGCACGGTGATGCTCGATGGCGCCCCGGCGCGCTCCTGCATCCTGTACGCGGTGCAGGCCGACGGTCACAGGATCACGACGGTCGAGGGGCTCGCCACCAGCGAAGACGAACTCCATCCCGTGCAACAGGCGTTCTGGGAGCACGGCGCGCTGCAGTGCGGCTTCTGCACCTCCGGCATGCTGATCAGCGCGGTCGACCTGCTGAAGCGCAACCCGGATCCCACGGAGCAGGACGTGCGCGAGGCGCTCTCCGGCAACCTGTGCCGCTGCACCGGCTATCAGCCCATCGTGGCGGCGGTGCTGGACGCGGCCAAGCGCCTGCAGGCCGGCAAAGCGGCGCAGACCACGCGCCATGAAGATCTGGAGCGCACCGTATGAACGAGCCCGCGCGGATCCGGTGGCGCGGGCAGGGAAAAGCCGCGTGGCAGCGTGACCGCTGCCGCGCGGTTGTGGGGTGATTCGGGCACTGGGCCCTGAAGTAAGCTGTTCATCATCGAAACACAGACAAGGAGACAACCATGCGCACCTACAAACGCATACTCGGAGCGATCGCCCTCGCGTCGCTGATGGCGCCGCTGGCACTGGCGCAGGGCGACAAGCCGGCGGAGCTGAAAGTCGGCATCGTCACCTTTATGTCCGGTTCTGGCGGAGTCGTGGGCGGCCCGAGCGTCGATGCCGCCAAATTGCTGGTCAAGCAAATCAATGCGGCGGGCGGCGTGGATGGCGTTCCGCTGAAAGTCCAGTATGTGGACGAAGAAGGCGGCGTCAGCCGCAACATCGCGAACTACCGGCAACTGGCCGGGAACGTCGACGCGGTGATCGGCTATGTGTCCAGTTCCGACTGCCTGGCCGTTGCGCCCGTGGCCGAAGAGCTCGGAATGTTGACGATCCTGGCCGACTGCACCACCGATTCGCTGTTCGAAGGGCACCACTACAAATGGGTGTTCCGCACGCAAATGCCGTCGTCGTCCAATGCCCTGGCCGGCGCGCTCTATCTCGCCAAGATGAAGCCGGACATCAAGTCGGTGACCGGCATCAATCAGGACTACGCGTTCGGCCGGGACGAGTGGAAGTATTTCTCCGCGGCGGTGGGCAAGTTCCTGCCCAAGGCGAAGATCGAGTCGCCGATCTTCACCAAGCTTTTCACCAACAACTATTCGAGCGAAATATCGCGTCTCTTGGCGCAAAACGCCGACCTGATTTATTCGAGCTTCTGGGGCGGCGACAACGTCGCTTTCGTACAGCAGGGTTCCGCCCGTGGCCTGTTCAAGGATGGCCACGTGATGATGTCGCTCATCACGCAAGGCGATCTCGAGGGCATGAAAGCCATGCCGGACGGCGTGATGGGCGGCTCCGAGAGCAGCTACCTGTTCCACAACGGGCCGTTCGAGAACGAGAAGCTCGCCACGTTCGTGAAGCAGTACCACGAAGCCACCGGGCAATACCCGATCTCGACGTACCCGTACACCATGCGCCGCAGCATCAACGCGCTGGTGGGTGCGTACAAGAAAGCGATTGCGGCCAACAACGGCAAGTGGCCGTCCAAGGACGACATCGTGAAAGCCATGGAAGGGCTGAAAGTCGACACCGTGCTCGGCACGATGACGATCCGCAAGGACCACCAGGCGAGCTACCACGAGATCTACGGCATGACGGTGAGCACCGACAAATACCCGTTCAAGGTGTTCACCAACATCATCACCTTTCCGCCGGATCTGATCCTGGCGCCGGAAGGCACGACCGACGTGGCAGCGTGGATCAAGTCGCTGCCGGCCTCGACGCTGGACAAGGTGCCGGCGCCCGTTTCCTACAAATAGGGCTGTGCGCGGAAACTTGGCCTGGGCCACGGTATGGGTTTGACGATCGCCATTTTGTTGAACGGCGTGATTGCCGGTTCGACGCTGTTTCTGGTGGCGGTCGGCCTCACGCTGATCTTCGGCGTGCTCAACATCCTGAACATCGCCCACGGCAGTTTCTATGCGTTCGGGGCGTTCACGGCGGCCAGCATCTCGTTGCTGCTGGCCAAGCTGGGGGCGTCGCCGTACTTGCTGTACCCGGCGTTTCTGCTGGCCGCGATCTGCATCGGCGGCGCGCTTGGGCCGCTGGTCGAGCGCTATCTGCTGCGCTGGACGTACACCGTGGCGCAATTCCAGGCGCAGCGTGAATACATCCAGTTGCTGGCCACCTACGCGATTTTCCTGGTGTTCGAAGGGGCGCAACGCCTGATCTGGGGCGTGCAGCCGTATTACACCGGCGAGGCGCTCACGCAACTGGGCCAGACCAAGGTGGCCGGCATCCCGTACACCAATTACCAGCTTTTCATCGTGATTCCGGCGGCGGTCGTGGTTTTCATCCTGCTGCGCTGGGCGCTGCGGCGCACCGTGATCGGGCGGCTCACCGTCGCCGTGTCGGAAGACGCTGAGATCTCGGCCAGCATGGGGATCGACGTCCGCAAGGTGTATCTGATCAGCTTTGCCGTGGGTTCCGGGCTGGCGGTATTGGCCGGCGCGCTGGAATCGCCCACGATCGGTGTCGCGGTCGGCATCGGTGCGGACACGGTCATCCTGTCGTTTGCGGTGATCGCCATCGCCGGCTTGGGGCAGATCGAGGGCACCGCGCTCGCGGCGCTGGGGGTGGGCATCGCCCAGGCAGCCGCGGTCTTTCTTTACGAGGAGATGAGTTCGGTGGTGCCGTACCTCATCATGTTGCTGGTGCTGATCATTCGGCCTTACGGCATTTTTGGCTCGGCGCAGCGGCGCAAGATATGACGCCGATCCGGAAATCCCGGCCTGCGCACGCTTGAGACGACTCGAACAAAGACATGAGTTATCTGCGACGCGCCCTCTTCATCCTCGCCATCGTGCTGTTCGCCGCGGTGCCGTTGACGAATTCTTCGGTGCCCTACCAGTTCACCATCATCCTCGCGAGCGGCCTGGCGACCTTGGGCGTGGTCGTCTTGCTGCGCGCCGGCCTGATTTCCTTCGGGCACGGGCTGTATTACGCGACCGGCGCGTATGCCGTGGCTTATCTCGCACCCGTGCTGCACGTGAATGCGCTGCTGGTGGTGCTGGCGGCCACCGCCATTGCCGGGGTTCTCGCCGCCGTCATCGGCCTGTTCATGGTGCGCTATCGCGGCGTGTTTTTCGCCATGCTGAACCTGGCGCTTTCGATGGTGGCGTACACGGTGCTGTTGAAGTTCTACAACCTGACCGGCGGCTCCGATGGCATGCAGGTGAGCACGCTGCAATTCTTCGGCCTGGCGCGCAAGGACCCGAGCTTTCTCTATCTGCTGCTGTACCTCACGCTGGCGCTCGTCGTCGTCGTGGGCTGGCTGCTCACGCGCTACCTGGATTCGCCGCTGGGCTGGGCGCTGACCGCGATCGAGAACAACGAAACGCGCGTTGAATACATGGGTAAGCCGGTCAAAAAAATCCTGCTGCTCGCCTACACCTTGTCGGGGTTGCTGGCCGGATTGGGCGGCGCGATCACCGCGGTTGCCGTGGGCTACGTCGATCCGGGCTTCGCCTACTGGCTCAAATCGGCCGAGTTCCTGGTGATTGCGGTGCTGGGCGGCGTCGGCAGCGTGGTCGGGGCCTTCGGCGGCGCGCTGATTTTTGAAATGCTCAGCATCAACGCGGCGCAATACCTCACCAACACCTGGGGCATCCTGCTGGGGATCGCGATCTACGCGATCGTGCGCTTTGCCCCCAAGGGGCTCTGGGGTTTGTACGACGCCTGGTGGCGCCTGCGCGGCGCGAGGGTCACGCATGACTGAAGCGCCGCAACCCGCGCTGTTGCTGCAAGCCAGGGGACTCGCCATCAGCTTCGGCGGCGTGCACGCCGCGCGCGACATCAGCATCGACGTGTACGAGCACGAGCGGCTCGCCATCATCGGGCAGAACGGCGCCGGAAAAAGCACGTTCCTGAACATGTGCACGGGCTATCTGCGCCCCGAAGCGGGGCAGGTGGTCTATCGCGCGCGCGACATCACGCGCTTGACGCCGCACGAGATCGCGCGGCTCGGCATCGCCCGCGCGTTCCAGCACCCGCAGGTGTTCATCGAGCACACCGTGCTCGACAACCTGCGTTTCGCCTCGTCGGCGTGCGGTGGCTTCTGGCAGGGATGGCGCGGCGTGCGCAGCCCAAGGTATGACGACAAGGCACGCGAGTTGGCGGCGCTGTTCCGGCTGGAAAGCGTGACGGAAAAGCGTGTTTCCGAGACTTCGGAGGGCACGCGCAAGCTGCTCGACATTGCCATGGCGCTGGCGTTGGAGCCGCGCCTCTTGATGCTGGACGAGCCCACCAGCGGCGTCAGCGCCGAGGACAAGTTCAAGGTCATGGACACGCTGCGCGATGCGCTGGACATCCGCGGCGTGGCCGCCGTGTTCGTCGAGCACGACATGGACGTGGTGCGCAACTACGCCGAACGCGTGGCGGTCTGGGTGGAAGGCCGGATCCTGGCTGCCGGCCCGCCCGATGACGTGCTGCACGACCCGCGCGTGCTGGAGAGCGTGCTGTGACCGCGGATTTGGCACTGGCCGTCGCCGGGCTCTCGGTGGAGTTGGGCGGAACGCGCATCCTGCGTGACGTCACGCTCGACGTGGCGTCGGGCTCGACGGTGGCTTTGATTGGCCGCAACGGCGCCGGCAAGACGACCACGCTGCGCGCCATCATGGGGCTCGTCGCCCGGCAGGATGGCACGATCCGGTTCCATGGCGCCGCCGTGGACGGCTTGGCGACGCATCAGCGCGCGCGCCTCGGGATCGGCTATGTGCCGGAAGATCGCCGCATGATCAGCGCGCTGTCGGTGGAAAGCAATGTGCTGCTGCCGGCCGATGCCTGTAAGCTGGCGGCAGGCGAGCGCGGCGCCCGGCTGGAGCGGGTGTATGCGCTGTTGCCGGAGCTCACGAAAATGCGCGAGCGCTCGGCCGGTTCACTGAGCGGCGGGCAGCAAAAAATGGTCGCGCTGGGACGCGCGCTCATGATTGGCAGTCGCCTGCTGTTGCTGGACGAGCCCTTCCAGGGTTTGTCCCCGGCGCTGTCGCGCAACTACGCGGAGACGCTCGCCGGCTTGCGCGAGCGGGACAGCGAACTTGCGATTCTGGTGGCCGAAGCCAATCCGGCGCTGCTGCGGCCGCTAGCCGGGATCTGGTACGCCATCGAGCGCGGTGCGGTCACGCGCCAGGACGCGGGTGCGCCCGCGCCCGCACCGGTGCATTCGGGGTAGCGGAAATGGATCACGGCTGTCCAATTTCGTCGCAGTTCACATCATCGAGCGGCCGCTGAGCACGGCCGCCGCGGTACCCGTTTTCAGGAGATCACATGCCCCAAGTCACCACCACCGACGGCGTTACGCTGTACTACGAAGAGACGGGAACCGGCACGCCCGTGGTTTTCGTCCACGAATTTGCCGGTGACTACCGCACTTGGGAGCCACAGATGCGGCATTTCGGCCGTTCGCACCGGTGCGTGACGTTCAGCGCGCGCGGCTATCCACCGTCTGACGTGCCGGAGGATGCGCACGCCTACGGCCAAGCGCGCGCCTGCCAGGATGTGGTCGATCTGATGGATGCCCTGAAGATCCCGAAAGCGCACGTCGTCGGCCACTCCATGGGCGCCTACACCGCATTGCACATGGGAATCCGCCATCCCGAGCGCTGCATTTCCGTGGTGGCCGCGGGTTGCGGCTGGGGTTCGAATCCGGGCGAACGCGCCGCCGCGCGGCAAGCGTGCCAGGACATCGCCAAGCTGTTTCGCGAGCAGCCGATCGAAGCGGCCGCCGAGCAATACGCCCATGCGCCGATGCGACTGACCTACAAGGCCAAGGACCCGCGCGGCTTTGCCGCTTTTGCCGCCATGCTGGCCGAGCATTCCGGACCAGGCTCGGCGATGACCATGTTGAACCTGCAGATGGAGCGCCCGACGCTGCCCGAGCTGGAAGCCGAGCTGAAGCGCTTTTCCGTGCCGCTGCTGGTGATCGTGGGCGACGAAGACGGCCCGTGTCTCGATGGCAGCGTGTTCCTGAAGAAGACGGTGCCGACCGCGGCGCTGCTCGTCGTGCCACGCACCGGCCACACGATCACCAGCGAGGAGCCAGAAACGTTCAACCGCGCGGTCACGCAGTTGTTCCAGGATGCCGAGTCGGGCAACTGGCTGACGTTCAAGCGCTATCTGCAGGAATAGGACAGACCCTTTCCTGATTTTTCCAAACCCATCAACCCACAGGAGAACGTGATGGAACTGCAACTCAAGGACAAGAAAGCACTGGTGACCGGCGGCAGCCAGGGCATCGGCAAAGCCATCGCGCTGGCGCTGGCGCAGGAAGGCGTGGACGTGGCGATCTGCGCCCGTACCCTCGCGCCGCTGAAAAAAGTGGCCGACGAAATCGCCAAGGCGACCGGCCGCAGGATCGTTCCGATCGCGGCCGATTTGACGTCCGCCGCTGACGCCGAGCGCTTCGTGACGGAGGCGCACCAGGCGCTGGGCCGCATCGACATCCTGGTCAACAACGCGGGTTCGGCGCCCGGCGGCGTGATCGAAACGCTCACCGAAGACGACTGGGCCAAGGCGCTGCAACTGAAGTTCATGGGCTACGTGCGCTGCATCCGCTACGCGCTGCCGATCATGGCGAAGCAAGGCGGCGGCCGCGTGGTCAATCTGATCGGCAACGACGGCGTGAAACCGTCGTACTGGGAAATCGCACCCGGCGCAGCCAACGCCGCCGGACAGAACCTGACGAAATCGCTGGCCGGGCAGTACGGCAAGCACAACATCAGCTTCGTCGCCGTCAACCCGGGGCCGGTAAACACCGAGCGCTGGGACGGGTTGGTGAAAGCCATGTCGCGTGACATGCATTTGCCGTACGAAGAAGCCGACAAGCTCGCGCCCGCGTCGATTCCCATGGGCCGCATCGTCGAGCCGGTGGAAGTGGCCAACCTGGTCACCATGCTGGCGTCGCCGCTGATGCATTACGTGACGGGGACCATGATCGAAATCGACGGCGGGCAGGAAAAATCGTTGATGGATCGGTCGCGCGATCGTTGATTCGGCGGCGGTTCACGAGAGCACAGGCGCCGCACGCCGGCCTGGACGGCTTGGCCCGCGTGCGGTGGCCGATCCCACCCGTCACGGGCCACCCTTCGCAGCGTTGTCGCACAGTGGCTGGAGATGAGGGCAACGCTCCAACTTGGACGATGTTGGCCAGTTACGCGTTGAGGCGCGCCTCGGAGGGCTTTGAGGCAGCGAAGCCAGGATTCGGCAGCGTGTTGATCGATTTCAGTTCGTTCAACCCGCGCGGCGTGATTTTTCCGTCGTGCGGGTGTTCTTTCGCAAAGCCGGGAGCTCGTCGGATTCATGGTTTTCGGGGACCTCGCCGGCCAGTATCTTCAACTGATCGATGAACCACCGTCCCGCTGGCCCGGGCGGCTCGGATGCGCGATAAACGGCGTTCATCGCCAACGCGAAATTCAGGCGGTCGTCGAGGCGCACCAGCCTCCCTTCGGCGATGTCGGTTTCCGCCATGTGACGCGGCATGCTGCCCCACCCGACACCGTCCCTGAGGAATGCACGCTTGGTCGAAAGATCGGCGAGCCGCCAGGTCTTCGGCGAGAACACGCCAAAGTCCCTGCCGGCCAACAAGTTTGATCGGTCGGTGAGCACCATCTGTATGTGCTTGGCGAGTTCGCGTTTCGGGATTCGGCTACGGAATCGGGCCAGTGGGTGACTTGGTGCCGCCACCATCACCATGGAAACCTCATCCACGCGTTCGCTGACCAGCGATGGAAATTCGAGTGGCAACGACGCCAGGATGTCCAGGCTGCAGCGTTCGTCCAGCACCGGCTGGTACGCCGCGCCCAGGCCCTCTACAAACAGCCGCAACGGGGTCAACGGATAGCGCTGTGCAAACGCTTTTGCCACCGCGGCGATGCGGGTCGTCGGAAAAGCCACGTCGATGACGACTGAAAGTTCGGCCTCAAGTCCGCCTGCCATCAGCTTGGCGCGCGCCTTCAGCGCATCGACACCCGAAACGATATTGCGAGCATCGGCGAGCAACAGCACACCCTCGGGCGTGAGCTTCGGGAATCGTGCCGTGCGGTCGAACAGCACCACGTCCTCGATGAAGCGTTTTGCCGCGGCGCGGCCGATGCCGGTAGCACCACCGGTAATCACGGCGGTCTTTCCATTCAGTCTGTTCATGTCGTGCATCCTCCGCTGAAGTCGTACTGAAACGGGAGAACTGCTTGTTTGAAGCGCGCATTCGTCAGCGCGCCGTCATGCCACCATCCACACGGTAATTCGCGCCGGTCAGGAACTTGCCGCGGTCCGACACGAGCAGTGCGACGACCTCGGCGATGTCCTCGGTGGCGCCGATGCGACCCAGCGGAATGTTCCGGACCCAGTCATCGGAGGAAAATCCCGGAGTCGTCCGGGCAAACTCGGCGGAACCCGGCGTTGCGATGACGCCGGGCGACACCACGTTCACGCGGATGCCGCTCGGCGCGAGTTCCATCGCGAGTGTGCGCGAGTAGTACTCGAGCGCCGCCTTGGCGGCGCCGTAGTGCGCGAAGGGACCAAACGGCATCGTCGCGGCTGCCGAAGAGATGTTCACGACAGCTGCGGCCTTCGACGCACGGAGCGCTGGAAGGACCGCGTTGGTGAGGCGGATCGCGGCGAACAGGTTGAGCGCGAAACTGTCGTGCCACGCCTCATCGGGGATCGTCCAGGACCCTTCCAGAAACGCGCGTCCACCACCTGCGTTGTTTACCAGAATGTCGAGGCCGCCGAGCGCCGCGAGCGCCTGCGTCGCGATCGCGTCCACGCCTTCGCTGGTGCTGATGTCGCCGGCGACGAACGCTGCCGCCGCGGGTGCATCGTCGTTGGGTGTGCGCGCGGCGACCACGACTTTGGCACCGGCATCGAGAAGGCGCTGCGCGATGGCCGCGCCGTTGCCGCGTGTGCCTCCGGTGATGAGGGCACGGCGGTCGACGAATTCTTTCGAGAGATCGAGTTTGTTGGACATGGGATATTCCTTCGCGGATGGGTCAATGTTTTCGGAGGCGTGATCTAGGCCGCGCTCACGCCGCGTTCTTGAAGAGGTCCTGGAAGATCAAGGGTCCCCAGCTCTTGTCCGCGTGCGCCTGTACCAGCGCGCCGCCCTCTTCGAGCTTGCCGAGATTGACGGGCGCGAAACCGAGTTGTTCGGCGAGCGCGGCCACCGGCGCTGCGGCACCTTCGTCGTCGCTCGACAGGAACACGACCCGCCGGCCGCCGTCGACGTGCGGGTTGGTGGCCAGGGTGCGGGCCAGGAGATGATTGAAGCCCTTCACCAATCGGGCACCGGGGAAGGCTTTCGCGACGACGGCAGAGGAGACGCCAAACCCGTTCATCGCGTCGATGATCGTCTTGCCCTGCCAGTTCGCCAGGCTTTTGCCGACGTCGCGATGTCCCTCGAAGAGAACGGCCAGAAAAATCACGTCCGCCTTGATCGCCTCCTGCAGCGTCTTGGGGACGACGGTGGGTCCGATCGCCTGCGCCTGTGGCAACAGGGCTTCGGGCGGCCGCCGACTGGCGACCGCGACTTCGATGTTTTTCCGAGCAAAGGCACGGGCGAGGGCCTGGCCCACGGCGCCGAAACCGATGATTGCGTAACTCATGATGTTCTCCATTTCAGTATCAAGATTGAGTACGGGACTAATCTGGACCTCTTGACACATCAAAACAATTGACGAAACATTGATTTATAAAATCTATTTTCTGGATGACCATGCTCGACAACGTCACCATCAACCAATTGCGTGCGTTCGTTGCCGTCTGCGATCAAGGCAGCTTCTCGGGTGCGGCGCGCAAGCTCAGGCGCGCGCAGTCGGCTATCAGCCACGCGATCAAGGCGCTGGAAAGCGCGTTCGATGTCGAATTGTTCGAGCGCAACGCCCGCAAGGCGCGACTCACCGTGGCGGGACGCAGCCTTTTGCCGGATGCACGAGCGGTGATTTCACGCACGGAAGAAATGAAGAACCGCGCCGGGGCGATCGCCCAAGCCGGGGCGCCGCAGGTTTCGGTGGCGGTCGATGCCTACTTCCCGCGCGCCCACCTGATCGACTGTTTGCGGGCACTGCAACAGGAGTTTCCGACCGCCGCGATCAACCTGCGGATCACGAGCATGCAGGGCGGCGAGAACCTGGTGCTCGAAAGGGTGTGTGCCCTGGCCGTCACGATCGAGAACGTGCCGGAAGTGAGCCCGGATGCCATGGAACGCAGCTGGCTGTGCGAGGCCGAGATGGTGACGGTATGTGCATCATCGCATCCACTTGCTTCGACACCGAAACCCATCCCCAGGGACGAGTTTGGCCGACACATCCAGATTGTCGTGACCGACAACCAACCCGAAGCGGAAAAGACCCAGCAGGGCGTCGCGGGCAAGCGCCAGTGGCTGGTCAACGATCTCGGCGCCAAGCGCGATCTTCTCAAGGCCGGTCTGGGCTGGGGACACTTGCCACGGCACCTCGTCGGCGAGGATCTGGCAAGCGGACAGCTGGTCGAACTCGAACGCCGCGCCTGGCACCTCGGTCCGCTCACGTTCGTGATCTCGCAGCGCCGGGGCTACGATCTTTCCCCCTGCGAGTCGCGGCTGGTGGAGCTCTTGGCAGACCCTTAGCTTCATGCAAACCGCAGCCATCCGGCGCTGACCGGCCACGAGCAGTCCTTGGGCAATCGGCGTGCGCGCGCACCGATCGAACGGGTCGCGCGCAGGCGCGCTCCTACAATCGCCCGCGGCCGGTGCTTTTGTAGGAGCCGGTCTGCCGGCGAACTGCGGCAGTCGCGGGAAAAGGTCCAGACGAGCCTGCCGATGTGGTCACCCCTCCAGGACCAGCTCACCGTCCGGATACTGATCGCGCATGAAGTCCACGAAGGCACGTACCTTCGCACTGGGCAGGCGACGCGAGGTGTGCAGGGCCCAAAGTTCGACCACCTTGCCCGTTGTTGCCCACTGCACCAGCTCGCCACTTTTCAATCTTGACCCGATGATGGATCGCGGCAACACCGCGACGCCGACGCCGGCCAGCGCGGCATCGCGGACGATCAACAGTGACGAGGCACGCATCACCGGCTGCGGATCGATCACCAGACGACTGCGGTCGAGAGGCCAAGGTTCGCCGGCGTAGGAAGACAGCACCACCGCTGGAACCTGGACGGGTTTTCCGGCCTTGCCCGCCCTTGGCATTTTTATCGAGGGTGCCGCGGCGATGACGAGCCGGTCCTTGGCAAAGCATCGGCCCACCAACGTGCTGTCCTCACGCGGATTGACGCGGATGGCCACGTCGAAATGTTCTTCCACCAGATCAACCGCACGATCCTGCGCGACCACGTCCAGTTGCACGTCCGGGTAGGCGGCCAGGAACCGGGCGCCAAGCTGGCCGAACGCGAGTTGTGAAAACAGCAACGGCGCGGCAACGCGCAAGCGGCCGCGCGGCATGGCAAGCCCTTCGCGTGCCGCGGTCACGGCCTCCCCCACTTCGCGCATCGGATCTTCGGCGCGGGCCAACAGCAACTGCCCCGCCTCGGTCAGGATGAGTCGATTCGACCCCCGTTCGAGCAATCGGACGCCCAGCGCCTCTTCCAGATCCGCAATGCGGCGTGACAGCGTGGCCTTCGACCGGCCACTCGCGCGGCTGGCTTTGCCCAGGCCGCCGTGGGCTGCCACCAGCAGGAAGTCCTCGAGCGCGTTGAGATTCATGTGTTTCTATATTGAGACACTGTGTCCCCATATTAGCGTCTATGTTTTGTTCGTGTAACTACCTATCTTCGCAGTACACAAGCAATCGAAAGGAAAGCACAACATGAACCCGCAACTGTTCAACCCTGTCCGCGTCGGACGCTATACGCTTCCCAATCGCCTGGTCATGGCGCCGATGACCCGTTCGCGTGCCAACGTTGACGGCACACCCGGCGATCTCGCGGTGGACTATTACCGCCAGCGTGCCAGCGTCGGCCTCGTCGTCACCGAAGGGACGCAACCCTCGGAGGATGGGCAGGGCTACCTCACCACGCCGGGCATTCATGCCGGCGCACACGTCGCCGGCTGGAAGCAGGTCACGGCCGCCGTGCACGACAAGGGTGGCCGCATCTTCATCCAGCTCATGCACGCCGGACGCATGTCACACCCGGACAACACGCCGCACCACCGGCCGGGCGTCGCACCTTCCGCCATTGCGCCGGGTGCCCCCATGTTCACGGCCACCGGTATGCAGGAAATTCCTGAGCCGCGTGCACTGACCACCGGGGAAATCCACCAGACGGTGGAGGATTTCCGCCTCGCCGCGCGCCGTGCGATCGAAGCGGGTGCGGACGGTGTCGAAATCCACGGCGCGAACGCCTACCTGGTGCATCAGTTTCTCGCGCCCAGCGCCAACACGCGCACCGATCGGTACGGCGGGTCGATCCCGAACCGCGCCCGCTTTGCCATCGAAGTGGCCACGGCGATTGCCGCTGAAATCGGATCGGACAGAACCGCCATCCGCCTGTCACCCGGCATGCAGCTGTGGGGCATCGACGAAGGCGCCGAGGGACCGGACCTCTACCGCCATCTGGTCGGCGAACTCGATGCACTGGGCCTGGCTTACCTGCACATCGCGCAGCAAGGCGACGAAGCGCTGCTGGCCGACATTCGCAAGCTTTGGAAGGGTACGCTGGTGCTTAATCGCGCAAGTCGGCCGCGAGACCGGATCGGCACCGACGTGGCCGCCGGGCTGGCCGACTTGGAATCCTACGGCCAGTTGGTGCTCGCCAATCCCGACTTCGTCGCGCGGCTGAAGGCCGGCGCGCCCATGAACACCGCCGATCGCAGCACTTTCTTCGGCGGCACGGCGAAGGGATACACCGACTACCCGGCGTTGCGCGAAGCGCTGGCCGCGTAGGACGCCGCCCGACATCGCACCGCTCATGGACACGCTCAGGCTTGCCAACGGAGGGCGCCCATTTCTCTCGGTCAGTCGACCCTGTTTCATGCGAAAGCTGCGCGGTGAGGTACGCGAGAGCCGTGTCGTCATGCCGAACTGGCCGGAAACGACGGCGCCTTTTTCCGACCGCTGGCCGGGGCTGTACGTCAAGGGTGGATGGGGTCGCTCGATCATCGGTTTTCGTTGGCGGGACCGCGTCGGCGCCGGTTTTGCGCCAACGTATAATCGCGGCTCGCGTGCGCCTGTAGCTCAGTTGGATAGAGTACTTGGCTACGAACCAAGGGGTCGTGGGTTCGAATCCTGCCAGGCGCACCAATAAAATCAAGGACTTGCAGCACGCGTGCTGCAAGTCCTTTTTCTTTGGAACTGTTTTTACCCCACCGAATTTCAAGGCTAAGACGCGGGGGTCCCGGCACGGGCGATGCAGTATCAGGCACATGCCATGACTTTTTCGGCGGTGTATCGCGGAAGGGCGACGAGTTGCCGTTGTTAGACCGAGGGCGACCGTGAATTTCTCGTCATGGGATGGCGCTGACGGGGTGCTTGGGAGCCGCTCGGGTTGCCTGATGCTGGTGATTGGACGTTGCGTATTTCAGCGACCGCAGACGCTGATTTCAGCGTGATCGCGGACGGCGTTTCAAGGTGATCGCACACGATCACGGCAAGCGCGCGAGCGAGGGGATTCGTCCCATCTCAGTTGTCGCCGAAGGCGGTGGGTTTCCCGAGAGAGTTCAAGCCTGGTGCGATTCAAAGACAGAAATCTGCTGCGTCCGGTCATGGGGGTATCCGAATCCTCGATCCCTCGCGTCGCAGGTCCCATGCCACGCCCACCAGCGCAAGGCAGGCGGCCACGCCCAGTACACCCGAAATCCACAAGGCCGCTGTTCCCAGCCGCCCCAGCGCCAGGCCGAACAAGAAAGGGGCACCCGCTTGCACGATGCGGGCCGGCACCATCAGGAACCCCTGCCGCTGGCCGTACCCTTGCGTGCCGAAGAGCACCAGCGGCAGGGTCCCGACGGCGATGGTCAGGATTCCATTGCCCAGGCCGTGCAGTACCGCGAAGGCCAGCGCGCCCGAGCTGCCGAACAGGCCGATACACAGCGCACCCAGGGGATGGGCCAGCGTGGCTAGGCGCGCCGACAGCAGCGGATGCACACGGCTCAGAAAAGTGAATTCGATCAGACGGCCCGCGACCTGTGCCGGTCCCACCAGTGCCGCAATGCCCACGGCGGTCGCCAGGCTGATTCCCACGCCCTGCAACAGCTCGGGCAGGTGTGCCGCCATCGCGGTGCTGATGAACCAGGCCGCAGCGAACACGAACGCCAGCAGGACGGCCACGCCATGCTGCCGATTCGGGGCCAGGATCGCTTGTTGACCGGGTTCACCCGCGGTGTCTTTTGACGGGCGTGCGGCGCGACCGGCCGACGGCAACATGGCATTGAGCGGCAGGCCGATGACCAGGTGCAGGCCCGCCCACACCAGGCAGGCTTCGCGCCACCCCATGCTGCTCTCCAGCCAGGCGGTCAGCGGCCATCCGACCGTGCTGGCGAAGCCGGCAAACAAGGTGATGCCGGTGATGGTGCGGCGCGCTTGCTGACCGTGCAGGCGAACGGCGGTGGCGAAGGCGGCTTCATACAGACCGCTGCCCATGGACAGACCCATCACGGCCCAGGCCGCGAAGACGTGCAGCGGCTGCTGTGCCTGGCTGAGCGCAGCCAGGCCGGCCGCGAACACCACATTGCTGGCCATCAACACGGGACGTCCGCCCCGCCGGTCGATCAGTTTGCCGGCAACGGGTCCGACGGCTGCGGATATCAGCAAAGCCACGGAAAAGGCGCCAAACACCGTTGACGCGGAGGCACCCACGTCCTTGCCGATGGCACCGGCCAGAATGGCCGGTAGGTAGTACGACGAGGCCCACGCCAGCGTTTGCGCCACACCCAGCAGCACAGTGGTCGTGGTTCGGCTTTGCATCTGGGTCGGGCCGGTCAGATGCTGCGCAGGTTGACCCGTCTGGGCAGCGCCCCCGCGCTCTCGCGCCGCTCGCTGTGGCGATCCACCAGGTCGCTGGCGCAGTCGCGCGTCAGCAGCGTGAACTTCACCCCTTCTTCCATCACATTCACCACACGTTCATGGTACGGCGAGAGCTTCATGCGATTGTCCTTCTCGAACCCTGTGAAGGCCGATGCCGAAGAGCACCGAGAGCGTGACGAAGAATGCGGTCCACGCGGCTGCTTCCTTTATGGATGGCTCGTGCGCTTTGCGGATGTGCGTGAAGAAGCTGAGCGCCAGCAACGCGATGATGCCGCCCGCCGTGGCGAGCCAGATCCAGAGCGGGACTTGCATGGGCATTGAGTGAAACGTGGTCAAAGACTGGTGCAGCGGGAACCGGGAATGTCCGCATCGCGGAGCGCAGGCGGGAAGGGTGCAGAAGCGCCGGGCCTGCTCGAATTCCTGCGCGCAAGTCGGCCGGTAGGCGTGATTATCCTGGGTGCCAGCCACCGGACGGGCGCGCAGGCCGATCGCTACATATTTACCTGGCGACAATGCGCTGCTGCAATGAGCCGTCTTGCGGCTCAACGTTTCCAATCGCAGAGGAACACCGAAAAATGATCAAACCTGTTTTTTGTGCCGTGCTTGCCACGCTTCTCATGTCGGGATGCGCTGTCTATACGCCCGGCGTGGCCGTGGTGACGCCGGCACCTGCCGTGGTGGTGGTGCCGGCGCCCGGCCCCGGGTTCTGCCCGCCAGGCCAGGCAAAGAAGGGGCGCTGCTGAACGGTCGCGCGGCCATCGCGGCTCGCGGGTGATGTCGCAATACAAGCAGAGGCGCACGATCCCGGTTTCTTCTGGCGTTTCGCAGCAGTTGCGCACGAGGCCGCACGTGAGTGCGAAGGCGGGTGAGCCGTCGCCCACGTGAGAACACCGGCCCGCACGTGCTGCGGCACATGACGGCCGATGTTGCAGTTCCTGCAAGAGTGCATTGCGGAACGCGCAGCGCAATCACGTAACGCCGCCCAGTCCAAACCCATCCAAGGTAGTGAAGGCCATACCGATCAGCCTTCGACCTCCCCCTGTGTCACGATAGATGTCCGCATAGTTGAACCTCAACAGGGAGCGGCGGAGATCAAACGCGATGCGTACATTCAGCCCGGAATTCAAAGAGCAGTTGGTAAAGAAACTGCTGAT
>SCQQ01000042.1 GCA_004299095.1 Burkholderiaceae bacterium
GCTGCTGTGCCGGCTAGCCGGCACAGCAACGAAGAGAAACAGCAACGCAAATGATCAATCCCCGACCGCACCGCTCAGAATAATTGACGCTCACCGGTCAAGATAGTTGACGCTGGGCATCCCAGAGCGAAAGCGCCAACTCGCGCAAGTCAATTTCGTCGTCGGGGTAGTCGGGAGTAATCGCTTCAGCCATGAAAAACGCCACTCAAAAGGAGTGGCATTGTAGTAATGCACCTCGACCGCGGACAGATCGCTCGGGCCCGCGCCTGCTAGCGCGCACCGTGGCCCGTGAGTACCACCTTGATGGTCTTCAGCACGATCAAAGCGTCCAGCCAGAGCGAGAAGTGCTTGATGTAGTACAGGTCGTACTGGATCTTGAGGCGCGCCCCGTCGATGTTGTTGGTTGCCCCTTGCATGACCTGTGCCCATCCCGTGATACCCGGCCGCACCACATGCCGGTACGCATAGAACGGGATCTGCTTGCAAAATCGATCGATCATTTCGCGCATTTCCGGGCGCGGCCCGATCAGGCTCATGTCGCCCTTCAGCACATTCAGCAGTTGCGGCAGCTCGTCCACCCGGATCAGTCGAATGAAATGTCCGACGCGCGTGATGCGCTGGTCGTCGTCTTCGGTCTCTTCGGCGCCCATTGACGCCGCATCGGCGACCATGCTCCGAAACTTGTAAATCGAAAACGTCTTGTTGCCCAACCCCACCCGCTCCTGGATGAAGATGGCGGGTCCGGCACTGTCGAGCCGGATCGCCAGCGCGGTGAGCACCATCAGCGGCAACGCGATCGGCAGCACCAGCAGCACGCCGAGCACGTCGATCAGGCGCTTGCACGCCGCATAAAGCGGCGATGGCAGCAGGTTGCCGGCTTCGTTGGCGCTCAGGCTGTCCACGCCGACCCGCCCCGTCACCGCTTCCTCGAGCCGGCGCACGTGGTAGACCGGCACGCGCGCCAGCGCGCAATTGGCCAGAAAGCGCTCCCAGTCGGAGCCCAGGCTGTTTTCGCCCAGATCGGCCACCACGGCGTCGAAACGCACGCCTTCGGTATCGGGCCTGGCCAGCACGCGCACTTCGACCTGCGCGTTCGACTGCACGTGCAGGCTGCGCCCGACGGGAAGCGCGGCCACCTTCATGCGCAAGAAACCCCTCGCCGCCAGGGCGCACAACAGGCACCACGCCAGCGCAACGACGGCGCCCAGCAGCAACAGCGGCCGCGAATACTCGAGCCGCGTGAACAGAATGAAGGCGAACACCAGCAAAAAGACCAGCACCACCACCGGGAACACGTTGGCCACATACGACGTGCCCGGAAAACTTCCAAGCCGGCGCAGCGCAATGGCCGAAAGCACGAACGAAGCCTCTACCGCCACCAGCGCTGTGATTTGCGGCGATCCCCAGTCCCTCCAGAATTCGCCGCCCCACAGCAACACGCCCGGAACGGCGTAAACCAGAACAGCGCCCACGATCAGTTGCGACGCCTCGCTCAGCAGATAGGCTTCGTACCAGCGCGAGTGGCGGCGTTCGAGGTTGGGTGGAGAGGTGTGTTGCACGGTTACGTTTCTCAGGCTATGCCGCTCAATTCAGCAAAGCAGTCCATACCTACTGCCTACTGCGGGCCGTTCCCACCAACCATCAACTCGCTTTTGGCCTGACGAATCTGCAAAAAAAGCGCCGGCAATTCGAGCTTGATCGTCCACCAGGCCGTCTCAAGATCGACCTCGAAGTAGCCGTGCGCAATGGCATTGCGCATCTGGTAAGCGGACGAGAGCGGCAATTCGGGGTGGGCCGCCGCAAACATTGCATAGCGCTTTTCAATGTTGTTGCATGCCTCGCCGATCACTTCGAGGTTGCGAATGACGGCGTCCTGCACCAGCGGGTCAGTCAAAAACCGAGTTTTGTCATGCGCGCCTACGTAAAGATCAATACGTTCGATCGCTTGAATGACGTGTGCCAGATAGTCGCTCAGCCGCTGTACATCGTCAGTCATACCGGCCGTGCTTCAGCGAGCACCTTTGCGCGAAAGCTGTCCGGCAACGCATTTGGGGTCAGGACATCAACCGGTACCCCCAACAATTGGGCCAGTTTGTGCCGCATTGCACCAATATCGAACAGCGTTGTTATGGCGGTTGGATCGACCAGGAGATCGAGATCGCTCCCCTCGGTATCCCGTCCGCGCAGCACAGAGCCGAAAACGCGTGCGTTGGACGCACGATGCGACTCGACCACCTGCCGAATTGCAGCGCGGTGCCTGTCTAGCGCAATCGATGGTTTCATGTGAGGTTTTCCGGGATGCGTCCATCGCTTGATCCTACCGCAACGCCGACGGTTTCCTGCTCCGAACGGCGCGATCCAGAACTTGCCGAGCAGAATCGCCTTGATCGCCAGCCAGCAACCGCGCCAGCGTGATGGAGCAATCCAGAACCAGGCTCATTTCCGCCCCGCGTCACGAAACGCTTTCCATTCCATCCATGAAATCGCCGCGTGACCCTGCGTCCAGCGGCGAATCCGCACTGCCGCATCGGTGGCCCGCCGCCCGACTGCAAGGACTACCTGCGCAGGCACCAAACGAGCGGCCGGACTGCCGCGGCGCGTGATCAGCACCTCTTCCCCGGCTTTCACGCGATCGAGCAAGGCGCGCAAGGTGTCGTTGGTCTGGAATGTGCCAACCGTGTGTAGCGAAGAAACCATCGCAAACGCGTCGTGGTCGGAATACTCAAGATTCCTTCCGGTGGTACCCCTCCGGATTCCCCTGCTGCCAGCGCCAGGCATCGCGCATCATCTCGGGCAGGCCACGCTGGGCTTTCCAGCCGAGCTCGCGCAGCGCCTTGCCGGCATCAGCCCAGCATTGGGCAATGTCGCCGGGACGGCGTGGCGCCACGCGGTACGGCACCGGCCGGCCGCTGGCTTTTTCAAACGCCCGCACCATCTCCAGCACGCTGTAGCCTTGGCCGGTGCCCAGGTTCCACACGTTCCAGCCGCTGCGGTTTTGCAAAGCGTTCAACGCCTTCAAGTGCCCATCGGCCAGATCGGCCACGTGGATGTAATCGCGCACGCCAGTGCCGTCAGCCGTCGGGTAATCGTCGCCAAAGACCGAAAGCTCGCGCAACTTGCCCACGGCCACCTGGCTGATGTAGGGCAGCAGGTTGTTCGGGATGCCGTTCGGGT
This sequence comes from Burkholderiaceae bacterium, assembly GCA_004299095.1. Lineage (GTDB taxonomy): Bacteria > Pseudomonadota > Gammaproteobacteria > Burkholderiales > Burkholderiaceae_C > Ottowia. Next base: position 3,175 of record SCQQ01000042.1, read on the forward strand.
CTTCGCCAATCAGGCCGCTTTCGTGCGCGCCCACCGGATTGAAGTAGCGCAGCACGGCAATGCGCCAGCGCGCATCGGACCGCGCCAGATCGGCCAGCATCTCTTCCACCATCAGCTTGGAGCGGCCGTACGGGTTGGTGGGATGCCCCGTGGGCGTGGCCTCGCTAATCGGCATTTGTGGCACGTCGCCATAGACCGTGGCGGAAGAACTGAAAACGAACTGAAAAACACCCGCATCCCGCATGGCTCCACACAATGCGACGGTACCGGCCACGTTGTTGTCGTAATACGCTAACGGCTTACGCACGCTCTCACCCACAGCCTTGAGCCCGGCGAAGTGCAGCACCGCGCCGATGCGGTGTTGCGCGAACACCTGCCCCAGCAGCGCCGCATCGCGCACGTCGCCCTGCACGAACTGCGGCGCCCGGCCGGCAATGCGCCCCACCCGCGCCAGTGATTCCAGCGAGCTGTTGCACAGGTTGTCCAGCACCACCACATCATGGCCCGCCTGCAGCAACGCCAACGTGGTGTGCGAACCGATGTAGCCGGCGCCGCCGGTCACAAGAATCGTGTTCATCTTCAATTGGAACCCCGCAACTGGCGCTCGTGCCATTGTTTGAAAGTTGCCACCGACATGACGGGAACCCGTTTCCAAGTGGCCCGCAACGACAGCAAATCATCGTCTCCGCTCACCAGCGCGTCCGCTTTGCCCGCGAGCGCAAGGCACAAAAATGGCCTGTCGTTCGGGTCCCGCACATCGGGCACGTCAAGCAGTACATCAGGTATGTCGACCACTTCGGTCCATGGCAAATAGTCGGCGAGCAAGCTCTCTCGCTCGTCCGCAGTCAACGTGAACTTGGGGTACGCCAGCACGCGGACCAACTCATCGGCCGTCGCGTGGCTCACGAGCGGAAGTAACCGTTGCTCCTGCCATTCCGCGCGCAACCATCGCCAGCCGGTACCGCCGAAAATCAACGCGGACACCAGCACGTTGGTATCCAACACCACGCGCGGTGGCGCGTTCACGCGGCCCCTTTGCGCGCCCAAGCCACGGCATCCTTCACGTCTTGCGGCGCAATGCCCAGTTGAGCCAACTTGTTGCGCACTGCATCCACGGGCTGCACTCGAACCGGCGTGAGAATGATCCGGCCCGCATCGACGCTCACGTCGTAGTAATCGACGCCGCCGACAGCATCAACCACGGCCTTGGGCAGCGTGAGCTGATTCTTGGAAGTACGTTTTGCAAGCATTGCTTGATTCCTTGTTTTACGAAACCAATACTATTGTATTTTAGCGATACGTCTGTTGGTCTGTTCCATGGTCACGGGCCGCCCACAAACCGTATTCGCGCGCGACGCCATCGATCTCGCCATGCTCGACCTGCCGCCAAGGCAGTTGGCACCGGCGCTCGACAAGGCCGTGACGGCTTATGGCATGGCCGTCGTGGACGACCTGCACGCGGCACTGCGCCGACTGCGCGAACACCCGGATTGGCTGCAACGCTGCATGCACGCGCTGTCGATTCACATGCCAGTGGCGGTCATGCAAGAGAGCCCGCAGCAATCAGGTCGTCGCCTGACTGCAGCCGCCGTTCATCTCCGAGGACGGTAACGTACCGAGATTGAAGCGAACCCGATTGCCTGAAGCCGGAGTCGAAAGACCCAGGTCAGCCTCACGGCGCGAACGGCTGCAGCGAGATCCCTTCGATCTTGCGGTAATGCTTGACGTTACCGGTCACCAGCGCGAATCCACCTTCGAGCGCCGTTGCGGCAATCAACGCATCCGCCAATTGCAGTGCGTCGGCAAGCGCGTGAACTTCGACCAGGTAGCTGGCGCGGGCAGAAACCGCCTCCGTGATATGGATGATTCCGGCATCCCAGAACCGGATCGCCTGCCGCAACTGTCGGAACTCGGCCTTGTTGCGCAAGCCCTGCACGAGCTCCATGTAGGTCACGGCGGAAATGCAGAACCCCCGGTTCTCGTCTAACAACTCGGCGGCACCGACGTTGCCGCGCAGGTTCCAGATCAATACGTCCGTATCGACCAGGATCATGGCAACGCCCGGGGCGCGCGCAACGCACGGACCTGTGCTGCAACGTCGTCGGACGCATCGGCCCACATGCCGAAAGCCGGGTTGCGCCGCCCCGCAGGCAGCCGTCCGCGCGATTCCTCCCAGCGCCGCAGAATCGCCCGGCGGCGCCCTCGGTACGTGATCACCACCGCGTCGCCGCGATCAGTTGCCGCCAACAGCTCGGCACTGTGCAAACGCAGGTCCTTTGTCGTTGCTTCCATGGCTAATCCTCGTAAGTTACACTTCGGAGTGTAACAAAGCTGCGCTGGACGCGCCGGGCGCTGACCCGCTTGGACGAGATTGCCGCCTGCATCAGCCAAGACAACCCTGATCGCGCGACCAGCTTTGTCCGCGAGCTGCGCGCCAAGCTCGACATCCTGGGCGAGCATCAACTCGGCAAACCCGGCCGCGTCTACGGCACCGGAGAACTGGTGCTGCACAAGCACTGCGTCGCCGTGTATCGCGTGAAAGGCGATGAGGTTCACCATTGACGGTACTTCACACGGCACAGCGGCGCTGAGCAGCACCGCCGTTCTGGAATCAACGCAAACCACTTCCGACCGTGAGGCGAACTGGTTTGGCAGGATCCATCCCCCATTCAAGCTGCGTCTGCCCGCGCTCACCACTGTTCAATCATCACCCGCGCTGATGGGTTTTGAATCTGCCCTCGCCAACGCCCTGACCACCTGCTTGGCAGCGGCCGCTGGCGAGAACAAACGATCAGCGAGCTTGCGCCCCGCTTTTCCCATCTCGATCCGTGCGGCGGCATGATCGGCCAGACGCTCGGCAGCGATTTGAAGATCCGTGATCGAGTCGCCCTCAACGCCATATCCGACGTTGTTGTCGCGGATGACGTGAGCCAAGTCATTTCCGGGGTTGATGCGCGCCAGCACGGGCAGGCCATTACGCGCGTAGGCCATGAACTTGCCCGGAATGTTGTGTGTTTTGTGCCGCGGATCGAGCGCCACAATCCCGACGTGGCACTGCTCGAACAGGGCGGGTATCAGCGCCGAATCAATTTCGGACATAAATCGTACGTTTGTCAGCTCGCGCTTGCCCGCCTTCTGCTGCAACCGGCTCACTTCGCTCCCGCGTCCGACAAACAGAAAGCCCAGGTCCAACCGGCTCCGCAGCCGCGCAGCAAGCTCCAGAAAAGCATCCATGTCCTGCGCCTTGCCCATGTTGCCGGCATACACGAACAGGGTTCGCCCTTCCAGATTCCCGAGATCGAATTTCCCGCTTTCCGGCTTGACGACTTCCGCCATACGCATCCAGTTGTAGAGCACCTCGATTTCAGCACTCGACGGCGCGTCCCGCGCAACCAATGCGACGTTGGCCGGGGTTTGAACTCCAATCACATCCGCGACGCGATATTGAAAACGCTCAACCGCCTTGAAAAATCTATATGCGAAGCCCTTGCGCATCACACCCGCGTCAACAGCCCAGTCAGGGAAAAGATCACGGACGATGAGATAACCCCGGCATTGATTCCAGCGTTTGACACAGCGCGCAACCAACCCCAGAAAAATCGTCGGCGAATACCAGACAACGCCGTCCCAATGCTCGCCTTTCAGTCCGGACAATCGCATGCCGCGCAACAGCGCAAACGGTAGACAGATTTCGGCCAGCGCTCGCCGAATCAGATTGACATCCTTGGTTCGGGGCGCGCGGACTCGAACGATCCGTACGTGCTCGTCCTGCTCGACGGCGAATGGCCTTAATCCGCCAACCATGGGCGCCAGCACCGTGACGTCATGCCCTTGCGCCACCATTTCGGTCGCGAGGTCGCGCAGCTCGATCGCGGCCGAAAGCGTGGATGGCATATAGACATCCGCAACGATCAATAACTTCATCGGTTTGCTTTCTACGGTGGGCTACTTAATCGATTGCCAATCGGATTCGGACGCTCTGCTCAAGCTCGGCAAGGTAGCTCTCCGCGGCCCGTGTCCCCGCTTCCGGCGCCCATGGCGCAAAGTCGCCCAGATGCGCCGGGTCGAACGGTCCGGGCCTTACTTCCAACAGAACGGAGCCGCTCGCCAGCGATACGGTGGTGCTCCAGCAATCTGGTGCAACCTCCACGGCAGACGCAGCGTTTTGTGTTCCGCCCGCCGCAAACGGAATGACTGAAACGATGCGGCCGCCGTCATCAAACTTCACCAACGCAAAACGGCCGCGCAAAACAACAAGCAGTTTGATCCGCGGAACCATGACGTCGCGCTTGGGGCGCAGGTAACTGCCCGGCTCGATTGCATTCAGCAAACGCTGACACGGGTCGGCGTAAGACCGATGGAGGTTTCGGTGCTGGCGCAAGCGCGGCGATGCGTTGGCGCGCGCCGTCAAGGCATCCAGCATCGCGGCATCAATCACTTGAACACTGCCGCCAGCGCCTGCAGCAATGTCGGCCATCAGTACCGCTTCCAGACCACCCGATTCACATAATCGGTATAGCTCAGGATGATGCGCAGCACTTTGTCCGAGACATTCGGCATGCTGTAGTCGCCAACCTGGCGCAACAGGCGCTCGGCGCCGCGCGGCTGGTCATGCAGAACCGTCAGGCCCTGCAGAACACGGTCGGGTTCCAACCCCACCATCATCACGGCCCCCTCTTCCATGCCTTCCGGCCGCTCATGCGCCTCACGGATATTGAGCGCCGGGAAGTTCAGGATGGACGATTCTTCCGTGATGGTGCCGCTGTCCGACAGCACCGCGTGCGCTGAAAGCTGCAGCTTGTTGTAGTCAGTGAATCCGAGTGGCTTCAACAGGCGAACGAGCGGATGAAACTTGGCACCCATGGCGCCCACACGCTTTTGCGTGCGCGGGTGGGTGGACACGATTACCGGCTCGCCGTAGGTTTCGGCCACGGCGTTCAGCACCTGCACCAAGCGGCTGAAATTCCGGTCGGAGTCGATGTTCTCTTCACGATGGGCGCTCACGACAAAGAAGTTGCCTTCGTCCAGGTCCAGTCGCTGCAGCACGTCGGACGCATCGATCTTTGGGCGGTAATGCGCCAGCACCTCCGCCATGGGGCTGCCCGTCTTGATAACGAGGTCTGCCGGCAATCCCTCGCGCAGCAAATATTCGCGCGCAATGCTGCTGTAGGTCAGATTGACGTCAGCCGTGTGATCGACGATGCGCCGGTTGATCTCCTCCGGCACGCGCATGTCGAAGCAGCGGTTGCCCGCCTCCATATGGAAGATCGGAATCTTGCGCCGCTTGGCCGGGATCACAGCCAGGCAACTGTTGGTGTCGCCCAGCACCAGCAGCGCATCGGGGCGCTCCTGTAGCAGCACCGCGTCCATCTTGGCGATGATCTGGCCGATGGTCTCGGCCGCGCTGCCGCCTGCGGCCTTCAGGAAATGGTCGGGTTTGCGGATACCCAGATCATCAAAAAAGATCTGATTCAACTCGTAGTCATAGTTCTGACCGGTATGCACCAGCACGTGGTCGCAGTACTGATCCAGCCTGGCCAACACGCGCGACAGCCGAATGATTTCCGGGCGCGTGCCGACTACGGTCATGACCTTGATTTTTTTCATATCTGCCTATTCACGACATGCATGCTGCGTACAATGCGCGGTATTACGCGTAATACAGGCCGCATCATGTCCACCAATACCACTCCAACAGCCGCTCCAACCCGCACCATCAACGTACGCCTCCCTTTGGAGATCTACGACCAGCTTGAAGAACTGGCCCGCGCGACGGCGCGCACCAAGACCTTCGTGACGCTGGAAGCGCTGACGAGCTACCTCGCGTCGCAACGCTGGCAGGTGCAAGACATCGAAGCAGGGCTTGCCGAGGCTGACCGTGGCGAGTTTGCCACTGAGGCTGAAGTCGCCGCCGTTTTTGCACGTTATGGCGCGTGAGTTGCGCTGGACGCGCCGCGCACTGACCCGCCTGGACGAAATCGCAGCGTATATCGCGCAAGACAACCCGGCGCGCGCAACCAGCTTCGTTCGGGAGCTGCGCGCGCGGCTCGACGTTTTGCGGGAGCATCAACTCGGCATGCCCGGCAGCGTTTACGGCACCAAAGAGTTGGTGCTGCACAAGCACTACGTCGCGGTGTATCGGGTGGTTGGCAACGAGGTTCATATCCTGACCGTGCTGCACACCGCACAAAAACGTTGAGCGAGCAACCGGAGCTTCATACCGCACACGCAAACGTATCCGGCCGCTCCCGGTCGAACACTTCGTTGGCCCAAAGCATCACCACGAGTTCGTCGCTCCCGATATTGGTGATGTCATGCGTCCAGCCCGGTACGGTCTCGACGACTTCCGCCTTGTCGCCATGCGCGACGATTTCGTGCGTTTCGCCCGTCTGCATGTGCCGGAACTTGAAGCGAGCTTTGCCCTTGATCACCAGGAACTTCTCGGTCTTGCTGTGGTGATAGTGCCCGCCGCGCGTGATGCCGGGGTGCGCCGTGAAGAACGAGAACTGCCCGCAGTCGGGCGTTTTCAGCATTTCGACGAACACGCCGCGCGCATCACCGTGCTGCGGCACCGCATAGGCGAACGCTTCGGGCGGCAGATAGCTCACGTAAGTGGCGTAGAGCGCGCGCAGCAGGCCGGTGCCCACACGCTCGGTCATCAGCGTTTCGCGGCTGGCGCGAAAACCCTCGATCCACCGCGCGACTTCGCCCACGGTCGTGGTGTATTGCGGCGCCACAGTGTCAAACCCGTCGGAATCGCGCTGCGCATCAGCGCCGTCCATTAATTGGATGAAGCGCTCGATCGCGTCGTCCACGTACACCAGCGTGAGCGGCGCGGCCGGGTCGTTGATTTTGATGGGTAGCCCGCGCGTCACGTTGTGGCAGAACGTCGCCACCGCCGAGTTGTAGTTGGGGCGGGACCACTTGCCGAACACGTTCGGCAGTCGAAACACGTGCACCGGCACACCAGCGCGCTGCGACAGCGCCCGCAACGCCTGTTCCGCCCGGCGCTTGCTTTGGCCGTAAGGGTTGTCGCGCGCGGCCTGTGTGGACGAGGTGTAGATCACCGGCACTTTCTTTCCCCCGGCTTGCACGCCCAGCTCCAGCGCCGTGCACAGCGCCGCCGTCAGGTCGGCATTGCCGGCCATGAACTCTTGCGGATCCTGCGGCCGGTTCACACCGGCCAGATGGAAAACAAAGTCCACGCCGCGCAACAACTCCGGCAGCCTGTCCGGTGCATCGGCGTGCGTGTAGCGCACTACCTCCACATCCCTGCGTTCGGTCAAGTGCAATTGCAGGTTCTTGCCAATGAAGCCGTTGGCCCCGGTGATCAGCACGCGCATGGCGCTACTCCTCGGCGTTGGTGTGCTCGCCGCGCGCAATGCGCTGCATGAAATCGAGCCTCAACAGCAATTGGGTCATGCCATCCACGTCCAGGCGCGTGGTGTTGTGCGAGTTGTAGTCTTCCTCGCGGTTGGCTTGCGTCAGGCGCTCCTTGCCTTGCTCTACGAACAGGCGATAGTTCAGATCGCGGCCATCGGCCGGCACCCGAAAGTAATTGCCCGTGTCTTCGGCGCGCGCCATTTCCTCGCGCCCCAGCAGCGTTTCGTACAGCTTTTCGCCATGGCGGGTACCGATCACGCGCACCGGGTGGTCGGGCTTTTTCATGAGCCCGAGGATCGCCTTGGTCAGCGTATCGATCGTGGCCGCCGGCGCCTTCTGCACGAAGATGTCACCGTTGTTGCCGTGCTCGAAGGCGTACAGCACCAAATCCACCGCATCGGCCAGCGTCATCATGAAGCGCGTCATCGCCGGATCGGTGACGGTGATGGGCTTGCCGGCAAACACCTGATCGACAAACAGCGGAATTACCGAACCGCGAGATGCCATCACATTGCCATAGCGCGTGCCGCAAATCACCGTGCCGGTGCCTTCCAGATTGCGGCTGGTGGCCACCATCACCTTTTCCATCAGCGCCTTGCTAATGCCCATGGCGTTGATCGGGTACACCGCCTTGTCGGTGCTCAGGCACACCACGCGTTTCACGCCCGCTTCAATGGCCGCTTCCAACACGTTCTCGGTACCCAGCACGTTGGTGCGCGTGGCCTGCATGGGATAGAACTCGCACGACGGCACCTGCTTGAGCGCCGCGGCGTGGAATACGTAATCCACGCCGCGCATCGCCTGGGCCACGCTGCGCAAATCACGGGTATCGCCGATATAGAATTTCAGCTTGGCGTTGTTGTAGCGCTTGCGCATGTCGTCCTGCTTTTTCTCGTCGCGGCTGAAGATGCGAATTTCACGCAAATCCGACTTCAAGAAGCGGCGTATCACGGCGTTACCGAACGAGCCAGTACCACCAGTGACCAACAAAACCCTATTTTCAAACACTCTTTTCTCCCAAAACGTTCATCATTGCACCGTGCACGGACAAATGGCTTTCAAACAGCGACGCTCGACTCCACGGCGCGCATCGTTTGCAACAGTTTTTCAAATTCCTTGTCCCAGTTGTATGTCGTAAGAAACGCCTGCCGCGCCCGCTGGCCCATTGCCGCGACTTCATGAGGGTGCGCAGCAAGCCATTCGAGGGCGCCAGTAATTTCAGCCGGTTTCTCGAAATCCACCAGCAGGCCGATTTTCTCGTTCTCGATGATAGGCACAATTTCCTTCGAGTAACTGGGTGCGACGATTGCCAACCCGGCAGCCATGTATTCGAACAACCGGTTCGGCAGTGCTACGACGCCAAAATCACGTTGCGCAGCAATCAAACCGACGTTATGGCTCGCCATCAACGCCGGCATTCTCATATGCGGCACGGGCTCCACCAAGTCGACCTGACCGTTCTTTCGGAATGCCTCCACACGTTTTCGGAAATCCACCGAAAAAGTTTTTTCATATCCGGGCATACGGATTAGCGTGATCTCGATACCTCGCATCACCTCTGGCCTCAAGGCCTCCAGCCCGTCCAGCACTTGTTCCGTACCTACGCCCGCGCTCGCCTTGCCGTGCATCACGCGCATCTTTCCCGTTGGCGCTTCCGGCGGTGTGCCATATCCTTTGCTAAAAAAACTGGGCGCACACAAGCGAGTCACCACCACGTCCCCGTTTCGCGAGCCGTAGCCTTTCAGCACCGTTTGGTTCACGCCCGTGACCACGTCCGCTCTTCTGCAAATTTGCGCAATTCTGCGGCGTACCAACCACTTGACCAGTAGCGGGGCTCGGCCACCGAACCAACGGTCTATCACGCCTTTGTCGAACGCCTCGTGAATATCAAACAGAACTCGTCCGCCTAGACGCGTCTTCAGTTGCTCCGCAACTGCGGCCGCATCCGCGTCGGGGCAGTACCACCAGTCGACGTTCGTGATGTTCCGCAGCGCAGTTTGCTTTGCAACCCAACTCGCCATGAGCCGCTTCCGTCGACTATCGTTGTCTCGGAACAAGTGATATTGAATGCGTGGGTCTCGCTTGTCCTGCGGCCCGAAAAGCAGGCGCTCAGGTCCCACCCAACTGATTCTGTAGCCCGCATCGAGAAAAGCGCACGTCATCCTGCTGTAAACGCGGACGTCGCCCACAGGGTGGGCGCTGGTAAATATGCAAATATGACGGACCTTACGTCGCGTACTTGCATCGTTATCTTGTTCCATTTTAGATCAAACCGCCCCATCGTAAGTTTATTATATTATAAACAAGTCAATTATCAAGCAATTTAGCACATCGATCATTGGTTCGTATTACCATCATTTTATATATTATTAATATCGATATTAAAAATAAAATCTCCATGATTGCCAATTTCATAAACATATACGGCCCAAAATCACCGGCTAAAGAAAACGTACTCGCGACAATAAAAACCGTAATACTTTTCATGAGATTTCGGTTTATGTTAATAAATTTTCGCATTATCCAGTACAACAGTGAATGCGACCAAAACAAGCTAACGGCAACAATGATCGGTGACATCAAAACCAACCCGTAGCCACCAATCGCAAACGCTTCCCCAATGAACATCGAATTCATAACTCCTGTATCCTCACTGCTGGCGAGCCCGACTCCCCACGTAGCCATCATCAAGTCTTTGTTGAAATAATCGTGATTAAAGAGGAAACTAAGGAACGGCAGATTGGTTAATGCATAACCGATATCATGCAATCCAAGACCAAACTCCTCGTACACGCCAGCTATCTGGCCAAGGACTCCGCGTCCCATCAAGTACCCAACAAGTTGGTGAGTGTTAGTAAAACCGATTTGTAATTGCGCAACAATTAAAAAGGCGACTATTGAAAAGATAGATATGATTATCAATTTTATTGAACTTTTCGATAACGTTCGCGATGCCTTATGTTCATTAATTGTTGATATTGATATAAAATATATATGTGATATGAAGATTTCAACGAAAATATATAGATAAAGCGCTTTATCTCCAAGCCAACTCATAAAAAACAATAAAGCAAAAAAATAAAAGAACTTCTTTACTTTTGACAACGAGCGAATCGATGCGCCAAACAAGATTGCACTGAAATGCAAAAGGAATATAAAGTAGCTAATAATAACCGTAGGAATACCAGAATAACGGTTGGCAAGCCGTATTTCGACAATATTTTCGTGCGTAATTACAGAACCAATTAATGCGTTGCGCATTCCGAACGAATAAAAAATCGAGACAACAATGAATAAACATAAGATAGAAATACCTAGCAAAAGGGTCAATGTACGAATATCATGTTTCGATAGTGTTATTTTAGGCCGTAAATAGTATTTATGTTTACTCAAAAGTGCAAATACGATGATAAATACCGCCAGCGCATACCAAACAAAATAAGTCGTTGTTACTGCATTATCATTTGTTACGTAGAACGTCGTTGTGTAGTCGTTATATATTCCGTAATAATACAATACGCTTCCGGGTAGCATGAATACGAATATTTGTGCGATATACAATAATCCAGCAAAACGGCGTTGCCGAAATGAAAACTCAAGCGGCGTGTTCTTGCTTATCTTGTAATAAAGAAGAACAAACGATAAAACTACAAATATTCCAATCATACTCAGCAAAATATGCGTCAGGGCGATAGATACGTGGCGAGGATCAAGTTGGTATAGGCGCTGTCGGTTTAGCGTTTCTGGATCAATGATGATACTTATTTAATCAAAGCCAATGCTGTTTTCGCTTCCTCCAAAGCGATACTTGACATATCGAAATCGAGTTTGAATTAGTACGCGAAACTAACATCTCGAATATTCTCGTACCAGATGAGAAGGCGCTGTTGCAATTCGTGGGCGATCTTTGCGGCTGCATTGCCAGCTCCATACGGTCGTATGTCATGACCTCGATTACCGAGTGCCGCATTAATAGCCGTGGCCACGCTTCCCCCATCGACGGGCGGAGCCAATCTGTTCCAGCCGGATTGGACCAACTCTACCCACTCGGTCTCATCTCTGAGCGTAACGCAAGGCACTTGGTGGAAAAATGCCTCTTTCTGCACGCCACCGGGATCGGTGGCGATCAACGCGGCAAATTTCTCCAATTGCACCATATCGAGATAGCCTACCGGGTCGATCAGGTGAACTTGTTGGGCGAGCGTATCGAGCAGCCGCGATTGGACAAGTACGCGGCGCGTACGCGGGTGCAGTGGCCAGACGACTGGCAGTTGGCGCGCGGTGGTTTGCAGCGCCTCGATGATGGCGGCCATACGCTCTGGATGGTCAGTTTTTTCAGCTCGGTGAACGGTGGCAAGGACATAAGCCCTGGCGATGCAACCTCAGGCTCGCCATCAAGCCGGTACCCGCTTGCACGCGCAGGCCGTGGTGCAGCGCTACGTCATACATCATCACGTCACCCACTGGAACGATTTGCTCGTCTGCAATGCCTTCGTGCCGGAGGTTGCGCGCAGCGAGCTCGGTGGGTGTGAACAGCCAGCACGAAATGCGGTCAGCGAGGATGCGGTTCACCTCTTCGGGCATCGCCATGTTGAAACTGCGGAGGCCCGCTTCTACGTGCGCGACAGGGATGCGCAGCTTGGCTGCCGCCAATGCGCCGGCCAGCGTGGAATTGGTGTCGCCATAGACCAGCACGGCATCTGGCTTCTCGCTCAAAAGCACGGTTTCGACCGCTTCCATCATGCGGCCCGTCATAGCGCCGTGGTTACCACCGTGAATATCCAGGAAATAGTCAGGTTTGGCCATGCCCAGTTCCGCAAAGAACACATCCGACATATTGGCGTCGAAGTGCTGGCCCGTGTGCACCACCACTTCGGTAATGTCCGCGCGTTTGGCGAATTCGGCGGACACAACGCCGGCTTTGATGAACTGCGGGCGCGCGCCGAGGACGGTGAGGATTTTTAGCATGGGGATTCGTAATGCCTGATAACGTGACGACTCAATTCAGTTCGCAACTTCGGCTAATGGGGAAACCACTGGTGCGGTCTTGGTGCATTGCGGTTCCACATCAATGGACAACACTCCAGTCCACCAGCGCGCGTAGTTCACCCAGCGCCACACTTGCCAATCAAACCGCCTCTTTCCGGACACGATGGCATCGAACGCGCCGATCAACTGGGCATGATTCAGGAACGGGATAGTGCGCGCTGCTTTCAGCCAGCCGCGATACTGCGGCGCGAGTTGAATGAACCAGTTGCGCTCAGGCGTGGCAAAGCCGATCTTGTCGCGCCGGTCAAGGATGGCGTCGGGCACGATCCCGCGCATGGCGGCGCGGAAAACGTGCTTGGTCTGGCCGGCATCGGAGATCAGGTAGTTTTCAGGCAGTGCGTACAACAGCCGACACAGTTGGGGCGTGAGGAACGGCACGCGGCTTTCAATGGCAAACGCCATGGAATTGCGGTCGCCGTGGCGCAGCAGGCTGGGCAAACCCTGGTGCTGCAGGCTGCGCCCGAGAAATTCGATCAGCCTGCGACCGCGGGCACCGGGTGCGCGCAGTGACTTAGGCCGCACGAAGCGCACGCCAGCATCCAACAGTACGCCGGCGTTCAACCACGCGGGCTCCGCGCCGCGCCCATCGAGGCGATAGAGCGCGTCGTACGCGCCATCGGGCAGCAGCGCGCGCGCGAGTGCGGCGGCGGTTTGCTTGCCGCTGGCCGAATGCCAGCGCGACCAACGCATGAGAAAGCGCGCTGCCTCCATGACGTGTCCGCTTTGCACCAAGCTCATGGCACGCTGGCCCGGATAGCCGGCGTAGCCAGCCAACAGCTCATCGGCACCTTGCCCGTCAAGCGTGACCGTGATGCCACTCTCACGCGCAAGTTGGAAGACACGACGCTGCGCGTAAATGCTGGTGCTGCCGAAAGGCTCGCCCTGCGCGCACACGACGGTGTCGATGTCACGCGCGAGATCGTCGGCATTGGCAAAAACCTTGTGCGGCTGCGCGTCAACTTGTTGATTAACGAGATCGACCCAGCGGTCTTCAGAAATGGCCGCATCGGAGGCGATGTAGCTGAAGGTGTGGATCGGCAAGTCGGGCTCCAGGTGTCGAATGGCGCAGACCACAGCGGACGAATCTATGCCACCCGAAAGTGCCGCGCCCAGCGGCACGTCGCTGCGCAATTGGCGGTGCACGTTTTGCAGGAATTCCGCACGCACCGCCTCGGCTGCATCGTCGAACGAGAGCGTGGAAGTTTGCTCCACATTGGGCGTCCACCACTGGCGCAACGCGGAGATGTTGCTGGTCGTCACATCCAACGTGAGGACGTGGCCGGGCATCAAGTGGCGCACGCCATCGACGAAAGTGCGCTCGCTACTGTCGTAATCGCCGTGCACGAGGTAGTCGTAGGCGCGTTGCAGGTCGGGCCCCGGCCGCACGGGTAGCAGGGCCAACATGGCCGGCAGCTCCGACGCAAAGAAAAATCCGCCGTCCTGCGACGCGTAGAAGAGCGGCTTGATACCGAACGGGTCGCGTGCGCATGTGAGCGTGCCGGCGGCTTTGTCCAGCAATGCAAACGCGAACATGCCGTCGAGTTTTTCCAGGCATGCCTCGCCCCAATGCGCCCATGCGTGCAGCAGCACTTCAGTATCAGAGTTGGTGCGAAACACCACTCCGAGCTTCCGCAGGTCGTCACGCAATTCGATGTAGTTGTAGATCTCACCGTTGAAGATCAGCACGTAGCGGTCATCTTGAGACGCCATGGGCTGGTTGGCCGCGTCGTTCAGGTCGATAACAGACAGACGTGCATGACCCAGCCAAACTTCACGCCCGCCCAGCGGGAAGTTTTGCATTTCCTGGTGATCTGGGCCGCGATGGCGGAGACTACAGAGCCCCGCATCGATTCGGCTCTCTATCGGCAAACCTTGAACGGCGACAGCACCAATCAGACCACACATGCGCAATCCCCGACCCAATACCATGCGCCGCAATGCTGACGCTTTCCTGCAAAAATCATTTAACTACCTTGCACCCTAAACGACGTTCCACGACGACGATCAGGACCCCCGCGTAAATGATATAACCGACGAACCCGGCGGCTGAAATGGCCATGACGGATTCCACGAACGAATAGCCCCCGTGTTTAGCCACGAAAAATGCAGCCACCACGAGCAATACGGCGCACACGTCATAAACAAGTTTGTATTCCTGCGCTTGCATAACCGATAGCGTCCGGCTCAATGGACTAATAACCAATGCGGCATAAAGCCACGGTGCAATGCAAACTGCAGCAATTCCGGCTTCGTGCCATCGGCCCCCAAAAATCCAAGGGACCAGCGAAGGCGCCAACACCATCACGACGAACATCGGAACCAAACCAATGAGCGCCAGTTTTCGCAGTAACGTATAAAAGAGGGTTCGCGCGCGCGAATGATCGTCAGACCGTAAAGCATTCGCCAATTCCATCTGAAAAATGTCTGCAACTGCGCTTCCAATTTGACTATTAGGAATCCCAACGATCATACGCGCGAGCCCGAACCACCCGGCAGCCGTCGCCCCGTGGAGCGTTGCCACTATCGGCAACGGCAAAGTCAAACCGAGCAGATCAATCCATGCCGACGGCGTTTCGAAAACAGGGAATTTGATGAACGCACGCCCCGATTGCAGCAATTCACGGAAGCCGATCCGGGCGGGCTGGCTTGGAGCAAAGTGTGCGCGGACTCTTCGCGAAAGTCTGAGCATCGCGCCCCAAGCGCCGGCCAGCTCGGCTGCAAACAGGCCCGCAACGCCGGCGCCCAACACTCCAAGAGCGATACGCGCTCCTGCGTTTGCGCTAGAACGCGCGATCGCCGCCCCGGTGATTTCTTTGACCATCCCCGCGCGTAACGCCCATGAGCGGTACGCCATGAAAACACCATATCCCATCAGGATCGGGACAACGGCCAAGGGCGCCCAGTTGGGAAGCAATTCAAATCCCAGCACGCTGGCATGTTGCAGCGCCCAAAGAATTGGAAGACCCAAAACCGACATAACCAACACCAAAATCACTGCCAGGCGGTGGACGTAGTGAGATTGCGTGTCACTTTCGGCAATCAACAGCGCATATTCATACCGTAATGAAAGAGTTCCGGCCCAAAATCCGAAGAAGGAAAGAAACAATGAAATCACGCCGATCTCCGCTGGCGTGTAGACCCGTGTAACTATTGGCATAGCGCAAATCGTGACAATTTGCGCAACGGCAGTTCCGCTGACGAGAGTAATGATGCCGCGTGCAACCCGGCCCTTGGGCAGCCTCGCCGCGATGCGTGCTTGTAGTGCCACGAACATCAGGCAGGGACAGTCACTGCTTGCGCCGCGACCACGATTCCAGTAACAGTTGATTCCCCCAGATACGGATGTATCGGCAAGCTCATGACCCGCTGCGCGATGGCATCACCCACGGGCAATTCCGCGCTCGCATCCGCGACGGCAGGCTGGCGATTCAGAGGAATCGGGTAATGCACCGCTGTGGGAATGCCAACGGCTTTCAACTTTTGCTGAATGGCGTCGCGCTGTTTCACCTGGATGGTGTATTGCGCCCACGCGCTGGTGTTATGCGCCTCGACGTAGGGCGTGGTAGTAATGCCAGCTTGATTGAACAAGCGCGTGTACGTTTGTGCAACTTGCTGCCGGAGCTGGAGTTCTTCGTCGAAGATTTCGAACTTGACCAGCAAGACGGCGGCTTGCAGCGTATCCATGCGACTGTTCACACCGACGCGAATATGGTGATAGTGCCGGTCTTGGCCGTGGCGGGCGATCTGGCGAATGATTTTGGCGAGTTCGTCATCACTGGTAAAAATGGCGCCGCCGTCGCCGTAACAACCCAGCGGCTTGCTGGGGAAAAAGCTGGTGCACGCGATGCTGCTGAGGTTGCCGCTTTTGCGCCCCTTGTAGCTGGCGCCGAAGCTCTGTGCGGCGTCTTCGACGACCGCGATACCGTGCCGCGCGGCGATGGCGTTGATGGCATCCATGTCGGCGCACTGGCCGTAGAGCGACACCGGCACGATGGCCTTGGTGCGCGGGGTGATGGCGGCTTCCAGCAGCGCTGGATCCAGGGTGTAGGTGCGCGGGTCGACATCGACGTACACCGGCTTCGCACCGAGCAGGGCTACCGTTTCGGCCGTGGCGATGTAGGTGAATCCTGGCGTGATCACTTCGTCGCCCGGGCCTATGCCCAGCGCCATTTGCGCGATTTGCAGCGCGTCGGTGCCGTTGGCGCAGGTGATGCAGTGCTTGCCGCCCACGTAGGCCGCGAGCTTTTCTTCCAGCTCGGCCACTTCCGGGCCAAGAATAAATTGCCCATGAGCCAGCACGCGCGCAATGCCCGCGTCGATTTCAGTCTTGAGGCGCTGGTACTGTGTTTTGAGGTCAATGAATTCCATGATGTATCTCAGTTTGGCAGCCGGGCAACGCTTGCGTCGTCGAGAACGTAGCGCGCACCCGTGTGCCCGCAGACAGCCTCGCCACGGCCGGACACGGGAAGATCGAGTCGTTCGCCAAATTCGCTCATCCAGCCGATTTGGCGTGCTGGCACGCCGACCATGAGGGCGTAGGGTTTGACATCCTTGTTGACCACCGCGCCCGCGCCGATGAAGGCGAACTCGCCTATCGTCACGCCACAGACGATGGTGCAGTTGGCGCCCAGCGTCGCGCCTTTCTTGACCAGCGTGTAGCGGTATTCATCCTTGCGCTCGATCAGCGAGCGCGGGTTGTAGACGTTGGTGAACACCATGCTCGGGCCGCAGAACACGCCCTCTTCCAGCGTGACGTTGTCATAGACGCTGACGTTGTTTTGCACCTTGCAGCGGTCGCCGATCACGACCCTGTTGCCGACGAACACGTTCTGGCCCAGCGATACGCCTTGGCCGATGCGGGCGCCCGCGCACACGTGCACGAAGTGCCAGACACGCGAGCCTTCGCCGATTTGCGCGCCGTCATCGACGATGGCGCTGGCGTGCTTGAAGTAGCTCATGCGCCGCGCAGCCGCGCCAGCAGCGGGTGAAAGATTCCGGGGTTGGCGACAATGGGCGCGCTGCGGATGATTTCCACCGTCTGAACGGCCGCGCGGTTGTCTTCCAGACCATAGCCTTTGCCTTCCAGCACGCGCTGGTAGCTCTGCGTGTGCAGGTCGGTGAAGCCGCCGGAAAACTCCAGTTCTTCACCTTCCACGTCGATGCTGCGGTAGGTGCGCTGCGCGCCCTGCACCGCGTTTTCAGGCAAATTGCCGGCGTCGATGGACAAGAACCAGCAGACGCGCGCACGCTCGTATTCAAGATAACCGGCTGCGGTTTTGTCATCCCGATAATGCACTTCATTTCTCTTGAGTTCGCCAAAAATGAAATGGAGCATGTCGTAGAAATGCACGCCGATATTGGTGGTGAGCGTGCCGGATTTCCTGTCGTCGCATTTCCACGACTGCAAATACCATTTGCCGCGCGACGTCATGTAGGTGAGCTTGACGTCAAACACTTTGTCCTTGGGCGCGGTTTGCACTTTTTCGCGCAGCGCAAGGATCGATGGATGCAAGCGCAATTGGAGAATCGAATTGACGCGCGCACCGTATTTTTTCTCGTACGTGCCCAGTACGTCCAAGTCGGCTGTGGTCAGCACCAGCGGTTTTTCGCAAATCACGTCGATGCCGTTTTTCAGCGCGAACTTCATGTGCGGCAAATGCATGTAGTTCGGCGTGCAGATCGAGATGTAATCGAGTTTCTTGCCCTGGAGCTTCTGGTCTTCGACGTAAGCGGCGAACGCTTCGAATTCGGTAAAGAACTCGGCTTCAGGAAAAAAGCTGTCCATGATGCCGACCGAATCGGAGGTATCCATGGCCACCGCCAGATTGTTGCCGGTGTCCTTGATGGCACGCAGGTGGCGCGGCGCGATGTAACCAGCCGTACCAATGAGAGCGAAATTTTTCATTTGATGTCGTTATCTCACAGTCTGAATACGTCGAAGCCCGCGGCAGCGGCCTGATGGCGGTCGTACAGGCTTTTTACATCCGCCAGCACGGGGCGCTTGCCACGGCAGTAGCTGCGCAACGCATCCACCGACAAATCACGGAACTGCTTGTGGCCGACCGCGACGACGACAGTGTCCACGGGGTGCGTGGCGTCCACCGTTTCCAACTCGATGCCGTAGTGGTGTTCCACTTCGGCGGCATCGGCCCAGGGATCGGCCACGGCCACCTGCGCGCCCCATTTCTGCAGTTCGCGCACCACGTCGACCGCTTTGCTGTTGCGGATGTCGGGGCAGTTCTCCTTGAACGTGATGCCAAGCACGCCGATGCGGCAGCGCGGCACGTCCATGCCCGCTTGCAGCATGCGCCGGATGGTGGTGCGCGCCACGTAGCGCCCCATGTTGTCGTTGATGCGGCGGCCCGCCAAGATGACTTGCGGGATATAGCCCACTTGCTCCGCCTTGTGCGTGAGGTAGTACGGATCCACGCCGATGCAATGGCCGCCGACCATGCCGGGGCGGAACGGCAGGAAGTTCCACTTGCTGCCGGCCGCTTCCAGCACTTCCAGCGTGTCGATGCCGAGACGCGCAAAGATGACGGAGAGCTCGTTGACCAGCGCGATGTTCAGGTCGCGCTGCGTGTTTTCGATGACTTTGGCCGCCTCGGCCACTTTGATGCTGCTGGCTTTGTGGGTGCCGGCCTTGACGATCTCGCCGTAAAGCCGATTCACCGCCTCGGCCGCTTCGGGCGTGCTGCCGCTGGTGATCTTGCGAATCGTGGTGAGCGTGTTCACCTTGTCCCCAGGGTTGATGCGCTCGGGGCTGTAGCCGCAGAAAAAATCCTGGTTGAACTTGAGGCCACTGGCGCGTTCCAGCTCGGGCACGCACACTTCCTCTGTCGCACCGGGATACACGGTGGATTCGTAAATCACGACGGAGCCGGGTTTCAATGCCGGCCCCACGGTTCGACTGGCGCTGATGAGCGGCTGTAAATCCGGGCGTTTGGCGTCGTCGATCGGCGTGGGTACCGTGACGATGAAAACCTGGCAACTCTTCAAGTCCTTCGGTTCGTGGCTGAAGCGCAGTTGCTTGGCATTTTTCAACTGCTCCGGGCTGCACTCCAGCGTGCGGTCGTGGCCGTTTTCAAGCTCCGCTATTCGGTCTGCCTTGACGTCAAAGCCGAGAACCGGGCGATGTTTGCCGAATTCGACCGCCAACGGCAGGCCGACGTAACCCAGGCCGACGATGGCCAAGGGCGTGTTAGTGAGATCCATAAAGAAAGTGAAATAAATGGCGCCGACGCGCCGAGTTGATTAAGGATGGTCAAACCAGTCTGTGTCCGGCTGGGAGAGCGTACGTTCATTGGCGTCTCGCGCATCCGCCAACGCCTCGCGCCGCAGCGCCTCGATTTCGCCCGCCAACGCCTTGTATTCCGCCTGCTTGCGCGCCAGGAAGTGCACGGTGGCAAGGCTTTTGGCGGCAATGCCCGCGGGTGTGAGCTGGTAGAGGTAGGCGCGTTTGTTCTGGCTGTTCCTGAAATTCTCGGTCTTGACGTAGCCCTTGTCGAGCAGTGCCCTGAGGCAATAGTTGATCTTGCCCAGGCTCATGCCCAATTCGGCGGCCAGCTCACGCTGCGGGGTGGACGGGTTGTCCGCCAGGCGGCGCAGCAGGATGTAGCGAGCCTCGTCGGTCAGGATACGTTCAGGCATTGAACGCGGATTGTAACTACGCCGCGAATCGCCAGAGCAACAGCCGTCCACGACCGTCAACGACACTGACCGTGCGAGGTCCGGGGAGCTGGTCCGGCGTACTCTCGCTGCCGGCCCAGCCGTCTTGGCCGGCCATTTCCAGCGGCAGCGCCTCATCCACCCGGGAGGCCGTGTGCAGCGTGAAGCGCGGCCTGCACCAATCGGCTGAGCGCACTTGGCCGCCACGCCGGCCACCGGTACGGCCCAGGGAAAAGTCCTCGAAACCCGCCGTGATCAAGCCGGATTTCCCACGGCCAGCAGACCCCTCGGATAGTTGACGGATTTCGTGCGGATTCGACCCGGCGGCAATAACCCTGTCGGTAATACACTGGTTTCCGACATGCATTCATGGGTATGCCGTTATGCCCTTGAGACATGTTCGACATCCAAAAAATCAGGAGGCCACTCATGGACATGAACCGGCGCCAGTTTTTCCGCGTGAGCGGGGCTGGATTGGCCGCGTCGAGCCTGGTGGCGCTGGGCTTCTCGCCCACCGCTGCCCTTGCCGAAACCCGGCAATTCAAGCTCACACGCGCATCCGTATCCCGCAGCACCTGCCCGTACTGCTCCGTCAGTTGCGGACAACTCATCTACACCTTGGGCGACAAGGCCAAGAACGCCCGCCCCGCAGTGATTCACATTGAAGGCGATCCGGATCATCCCGTGAGCCGCGGCTCGCTTTGCCCCAAGGGCGCCGGCGTGATGGACATGCTCACGTCGCCCAACCGCGTCAAGTACCCCGAAGTGCGCGAGCCGGGCGGCAAGGAATGGAAGCGCATCAGTTGGGACGAGGCGCTCACGCGCATCGCCAAGCACATGAAGGCCGACCGCGACGCCAACTTCGTCACCCAGAACGAAGCCGGCACCACGGTGAACCGCTGGCCCACCACCGGTTTCCTGATGTGCAGCTCGGCTTCCAACGAATCGGCGTATCTCTCGGTCAAGGTCGCTCGCGCCCTTGGCATGATTGCGATCGACACACAAGCACGCGTTTGACACGGGCCGACGGTGACCAGTTTGGGTCCCACATTCGGTCGCGGTGCGATGACGAACTCTTGGAACGATATCAAGAACACTGATCTTGTAATCGTGATGGGCGGCAATGCCGCCGAGGCCCACCCGGTCGGTTTCAAATGGGTGATCGAGGCCATGCACACGCGCGGAACGAAGTTGATTTCGATCGACCCGCGCTTCAACCGCACGTCGGCGGTCGCTGACCTGTACGTCCCGCTGCGCAACGGCACCGACATTCCGTTCCTGGGCGGCATCATCAACTGGCTGCTCGCCAACGACAAGATCCACCACGATTACGTCAAGTTCAACACTGACGCCACGTTCCTGCTGAAGCCCGACTTCAAGTTCGACGGCGGCTTCTTCAGCGGCTACAACGAAGCCACGCGCAGCTACGACAAGTCCACCTGGGGCTACCAGTTGGGTGCGGACGGCTACGTCAAGGTCGACGACAGCCTGCAGGACCCGCTGTGCGTCTACCAGCAACTGAAAAAGCACTACAGCCGCTACACGCCCGAGATGGTGGAAAAGGTCTGTGGCACGCCCAAGGACAAGTTTCTGAAGGTGTGCGAAATGCTCGGCCCGATGTCGGCGCCCGACAAGACCAGCACCATCCTCTACGCGCTCGGCTGGACGCAGCACTCGGTCGGCAGCCAGAACATCCGCACCATGGCCATGATCCAACTGCTGCTGGGCAACATGGGCCGGCCGGGCGGCGGCGTGAACGCGCTCCGCGGCCACTCCAACGTGCAGGGCGTGACCGACATGAACGCCTACGCCGAGGTGTTCTCGGGCTACCTGAACGCGCCGATGGACACCGACACCAGCTACCAGAGCTACGTGAAGCGCAACACGCCGGTGGCGCTGCGCCCCAACCAGTTCAACTACTGGAACAACTTCTCCAAGTTCTGGGTGAGCCTGATGAAGTCGTACTACGGCCCGGCCGCGACCAAGGAGAACAACTGGTGCTTCGACTGGGTGCCCAAGTTCCCGGGCGGCTACGACGTGATGCACATCTTCGAGTTGATGCACCAGGGCAAGATGCACGGGTTCCTCACGCAGGGCTTCAACCCGCTCGCCACCGTTCCCAACAAGAACAAGCTGTCGGCGGCGCTGATGAAGCTGAAGTACCTGGTCTCGATCGACCCGCTGAACACGGAAACGGCGGAGTTCTGGAAGAACTCGGGCAAGGCCAACGACGTCAAGCCCGAAGACATCCAGACCGAAGTGTTCCGCCTGCCGGCGGGCGCCGACGCCGAGGAAGAAGGCACGTTCACCAATTCCAGCCGCGTGCTGATCTGGAAAGAGCGGGCTCTGCCGCCGCCCGGAGAAGGCAAGGTCGATTCGGAAATCGTGGCGCGCCTGTTCCTCAAGCTGCGCGAGCTCTACGCCAAGGAAAAGGGTGCGTTCCCGGATGGCCTCCAGCATCTGACCTGGGACTACGTCATCCCCGAGGTGCCGAGCGCCGACGAGCTGCTGAAGGAATACAGCGGCAAGGCGGTATCCGACATCGCCGCGCCGGCTGATCCCGCCCACCCTGACGCGGCGCTCAAGCTACTCTACAAGAAGGGGCAGCAGCTCGCCGGCTTTGCGTCACTCAAGGACGACGGCTCCACCTCGTGCGGCAACTGGCTGTATTGCGGCGCCTGGAGCGAGGAAGGCAACCTGACCAAGCGGCGCAGCCTGGAAGACCCGTCGGGCCTGGGCGTGTACCAGCACTTCGGCTATTCCTGGCCGGCCAACCGCCGCATCATGTACAACCGCGCCAGCGCCGACAAGAACGGCAAGCCGTGGGCCGAGAACAAGAAGTACGTGTGGTGGGACGGCAAGAAGTGGACCGGCTACGACGTGCCCGACATGAAGCTGGACGCCGCGCCCGACATCGGCATGGGCTCTTTCATCATGACGGCCGAAGGCATTGCGCACTTGCACGCGGTGGCCATGGTCGATGGCCCATTCCCCGAGCATTACGAACCGTTCGAATCGCCGATAGAGAAGAACCTGTTCCATCCCGACAACCCGAAAGCCAAGAGCAACCCGTGCGCGCGCGTCTTCAAGAGCGACATGGACGCTTTCGGCAAGCCGAGCGAGTTCCCGTACACGGCCACCACCTATCGCCTGACAGAGCACTTCCACTACTGGACGTCGCATTCGCTTCTGAATGCCATCGTGCAGCCGGCGCAGTTCATCGAAATCAGCGAAGAGCTGGCCAAGGAGAAAGGCATCAAGAAGGGCGACCAGGTGAAGGTCAAGAGCAACCGCGGAGAAATCGTGGCCGCGGCGGTGGTCACCAAGCGCATCAAGCCGTTCATCATCGACGGCAAGCCGGTGCACCTGGTGGGCGTACCGATCCACTGGGGCTACACCGGTGTCACCAAGCACGGCTACATCGCCAATGCGCTCACGCCGTTCGTGGGTGACCCGAACGTCCAGACGCCCGAATTCAAGGCGTTCCTCGTCAACATCGAGAAGGTGTAACCATGTCCGACATGCAATCAGGCAACGTGGTCGCCATCTCGGCCACGACGACGCCCACGGCCCAGGTCCGTGACGACATCAAGCCGGTCGCCAAGCTCATCGACATTTCCTCCTGCATCGGCTGCAAGGCCTGTCAGGTGGCGTGCATGGAGTGGAACGACCTGCGCGACGAAGTGGGCGAGTGCAACGGCACCTACAACAACCCGCCGGACCTCTCGGCTGAAAGCTGGACGGTGATGAAGTTCTTCGAGGTCGAGCCCGAGGAGGGTCATCTCGAATGGCTGATTCGCAAGGACGGCTGCATGCACTGCGAGGACCCGGGCTGCCTCAAGGCCTGCCCCTCGCCCGGCGCGATCATCAAGTACGGCAACGGCATCGTCGATTTCGTGCACGAGCAGTGCATCGGCTGCGGCTACTGCATCAAGGGCTGTCCGTTCGACGTGCCGCGCCTCTCGACCAAGGACAACAAGGTCTACAAGTGCACCTTGTGCGTCGACCGGGTCGACGTCGGGCTGGAGCCGGCTTGCATCAAGGCCTGCCCCACCGGCGCGCTCACCTTCGGCACCAAGGACGAAATGATCGAGGTGGCCGAAGAGCGCATCGTCGGCCTGAAGGAACGCGGCTTCAAGGACGCGGGCCTGTACAACCCCGAAGGCGTGGGCGGCACGCACGTGATGTACGTGCTGAAGCACGCCGACCGGCCCGAGCTCACCGGCCTGCCCCGGAACCCGACCATCAGCCCGATGGTGAAGTTCTGGAAGGGCGCAGCCAAGCCGATCGCCCTCGCGGCCGTGGGCGTGGCCGCGCTCGCGGGCTTCTTCCACTATGTCAAGCGCGGTCCCATCGAAACGCCGGAGAGCGACGAGCAGTACGTGGAAGACGACCAGCCGAACGTACTGCCCGAACAGCACGCCGAGCACCACGACAACGACCGGCCCAACGCCTGAGGGGAGACCATCATGAAAAAACTCTACATCGAGCGTCACAGCAGCCGCATGCGCGGCAACCACTGGGCCGTGGCCATCCTGTTCTTTCTGGCCGGCCTGTCGGGTTTTGCGCTGTTCCATCCGAGCCTGTTCTTCTTCACCCACCTGTTCGGCGGGCCGCAGTGGGACCGGGTGCTGCATCCCTACCTGGGCGTGCTGATGTTCCTGCTGTTCCTGGCCATGTTCTTCCTGGCCGTCCGCTCCAACGTCTGGCGCAAGGAAGACAGCGAGTGGCTGGAAGGCGCACCCGGCATGGTGTTCCACGGCGACGACTCCAAGATCCCGCCGGTCGGCAAGTTCAACGCCGGCCAGAAGCTGGTGTTCTGGCTGTCGGCGATATGCCTGGTGGTGCTGCTGCTCACGGGGCTCACGTTCTGGCAAGCCTGGTTTGCCGCCAGCTTCTCGATCGAGCTGCAGCGCGTGGCGCTGGTACTGCACGCCATTGCGGCGTTCGTCTTTGTCCTCACCATCCTGGTGCACATTTACGCCGCGATCTGGGTCAAGGGCACGTTCCGTGCCATGATCCGCGGCAACGTGAGCGCCGGCTGGGCCAAGCACAACCACCCCAAGTGGTACGCCGAGCAAATGGAAGGTCGCGCGCCCAAAGCCTGACGTGACGCTCCATTTTTCCTGTTGACTTTGACTTCGGAGCTGCCAGGGATTCGCCTCTCTGGCAGCCATTTTTATTTTGAAACCCAGCACCAACCCCACCCGCTTCCACGATCCGCAAGAGATCCTGAAACGTGCCGACGCCAAAATCCCGCCGCTGATCCTGCCCGAACCCCGCACGGTCTTCGCCGAGCGCGCGCTGCGTCTGCGGCAACTCGCGGCCGGCCACGCAATGCACGATTTCCTGCTGATGCTGGCGGTGGTCTGCGACGCCCAGCACGAGCGGCTGCAGCATTACCCCGACGTGCCGTTGCCGACCGACGAGCAGATCGACCTGGCCCGGCTGTCCGGCTATCCACTCCTGAATACCGCCAACTGGCAGCGCGACCCGGTCTGGCGCAGCGAACTGCGAGCGCTGCTCGGCCAAGCCTTGGACAAGCTGCCCGCCGATAGTCCGGCGCGCAGCGGCGTGCAGGCCGTGATCGACCTGCCTGACGACGCGCTGGAACAGCAGGCCGACCGCTTGCTGGCCGGCATCACGCTCAGCCTCGACATAGCCGCGGCGCCGCTGATCGCGGCCGGCCTGCAGCTTTACTGGACGCATCTGGTCACGGCCACCCAAGCCGCGCACAAGCACCCGTTCGACATGCCGTTCGAGCCCAACCACTGCCCCTGCTGCGGCAGCCTGCCCACCGCCAGCATCACCAAGGTGCGCGGCCAGCTCGAAGGGCAGCGCTACCTGCACTGCGCGCTGTGCAGCGCCCAGTGGCACTACATGCGCGTGAAATGCGCCAACTGCGGCAGCATCGAAGGCATCCACTACCAGGCGCTGCAGCATGTGTCGCAAGACGAACCGTCGGAAGAGCGCGCGGCCGTCGAAGCCGAAACCTGCGACCAGTGCCACCACTACCTGAAGATCATGCACATGGTGAGCGACACCAACGTCGACCCGATCGCCGACGACCTGGCCACGCTCACGCTCGATCTGCTGGTCTCGGACGCCGAATACCGGCGCTACGGCACCAATTTGCTACTGCTCTTCGGCGACGACGAAAGCGCGGCAAAATTGCCGTGATGGTGCCTTCCGCCGCGCTCTCCAACCCCGCTTCAAAGACCACGCCGCCCGCACGCAACGGCGTGCAGCCACAGGATCTGCCGTCAGTCGACACGCTGCTGCGGGCGGCGCAAATCCAACCACTGGTCGCAGAGAACGGCCACACGCTGGTTGCGAGTGAAACCCGCGCGCTGCTGGCGGAATTGCGCAAGAGCGCAATGGCAGGCCATCTGACGGCCACCCAAACCACCCCTGAAGCGCTGGCCGCACGGCTTGCTGCCCGCGTCGACGCCCGCTTGGCGCCGCGCCAGCGCGCCGTCATCAACCTGACCGGCACGGTGCTGCACACCAACCTCGGACGCACGCTGCTGCCCGATGCGGTGCTGGCGCACATACAGCGGGTGCTCGCGCACCCGAGCAACCTGGAATACGACCTCGCAAGCGGTGTGCGCGGCGAGCGCGACGACCTGATCGAGCCGCTGCTGTGCGAACTCACCGGCGCCGAAGCAGCCACCGTGGTCAACAACAACGCCGCGGCCGTGCTGCTCACGCTGGCAGCGCTGGCCGCGGGCAAGGAAGTGATCGTCTCGCGCGGCGAACTGGTGGAAATCGGCGGCTCCTTCCGCCTGCCCGATGTGATGCAAAGCGCCGGCGCCCGGCTGGTCGAAGTGGGCACCACCAACCGCACCCACGCACGCGATTACGAGCGCGCCATCACCGCCAACACCGCGGCGCTGATGAAAGTGCACACCAGCAATTACGCGATCTCGGGCTTCACTGCATCGGTCACAGAAAGCGAACTCAGTGCCATCGCCCATGCGCACGGCCTGCCACTCGTCTCGGACTTGGGCAGCGGCGCGCTGGTCGATTTGAGCGCGTACGGCCTGCCGCGCGAGCCCATGCCGCAAGACATGCTGCGCGCCGGCTGCGACGTGGTGACGTTCAGCGGCGACAAGCTGCTGGGCGGCCCGCAAGCCGGGCTGATCGTCGGCAAGAGCGAGTGGATCGCGCGCATCCGCAAACATCCGATGAAGCGCGCACTGCGCAGCGGCAAGCTCATGATCGCGGCGCTTTCGGCCACGCTGCGGCTGTACTTGCGGCCCGAACGCCTCGCGCATGACTTGCCCACGCTGCGGCTCCTGATCCGGCCGGTTGATTCGATCGAAGCCACCGCGCGTGCGTTGCAACCGGCGCTGCAAGCCGCACTGGCGTCGCGATTCACCGTGGATATCGTCGCGCTGCAGAGCCAGATCGGATCTGGTTCGCTACCGGTGGAGCGCCTGCCTTCGGCCGGTCTCGCCATCATTCCCGTGCAGGAAAAAGGCAGCGGCCACGCACTTACCCAACTGGCCGAGGCGTTCCGCGCCCTGCCCATGCCGGTGATCGGCCGCATCAACGACGGCCGTCTCCTATTCGATCTGCGCTGCCTGGAAGACGTGACGCTCGTCACCCGGCAACTGGACGCGCTCCGGCTTGCGGCCGCATAACGATGATCATCGGTACCGCCGGGCACATCGACCACGGCAAGACCACGCTGGTGCGCGCGCTCACCGGCGTGGACGCCGACCGATTGCCGGAAGAGAAAAAGCGCGGCCTGACGATCGAGCTCGGCTACGCCTTCATGGACACGCCCGCGGGCGAGCGCATCGGCTTCATCGACGTGCCGGGCCACGAAAAGCTGGTGCACACCATGGTGGCGGGCGCCAGCGGCATCGACTTTGCGCTGCTGCTGGTCGCGGCCGACGACGGCCCCATGCCGCAAACGCGCGAGCACCTGGCGGTGCTGTCGCTCCTCGGCATCGCCCACGGCGCCGCGGTCATCACCAAGAGCGACCGCGCCACGCCGGAACGCATCCAGGCCGTCCACGCCGAAATGCAAAGCCTCATGGCGGGAACGCCACTGGCCGCCGCGCCCATCCTGACGGTGTCGGCGCAAACCGGCGACGGCGTTGCGGCGCTGCGTACGCTGCTGCTGGACGCGGCCAAGACCTACGCCGAACAGTCGGCGCGCGCCAATCGGGCCCAAGCCTTTCGCCTCGCCATCGACCGTGTGTTCACGCTGGCCGGCGCCGGCACCGTGGTCACCGGGACGATCCACGCGGGCAGCGTGCACGTGGGCGACGAAGTGGCGCTCAGCCCGCCCGACAACGGCGCCATTCGCAGCGCCCGGGTGCGCAGCCTGCACGCCCAGGACCAGGCCGTGCAGAGCGCGCACGCCGGACAGCGTTGCGCGGTGGCGCTGGTCGGATGGGCGCGCGACGACGTCAGCCGCGGCCAATGGCTCGTGGATCCGCGCATTGCGCTGGCCATCGACCGCATCGACGTTCGTCTCACGCTGTGGCGCGACGCGGCGCGGCCGCTGCGCTCCGGCGCGCACGCGCAGTTGCACCTGGGCACGCAGCACGTCAACGCGGCGATTGCGTTGCTGGATGCAAACACGCTGCCCGCGGGCGCCGACGCGCTGGCGCAACTGGTGCTCGATGCGCCCATCGGCGCCTGGCACGGCGAGCGCTTCATCCTGCGCGATCCGGCCGCGAACAAGACTGTGGCTGGCGGCACGGTGCTGGATCCGTTTGCCCCCGCGCGTTACCGCCGCACGCCGCAGCGCCTCGCGGAGCTGGCCGCGCTGCAATTGCCCGATATCGCGCAACGCGTGAGTGCCCTGCTCGAGCACGCGCCCTGGGGCCTCGACCTGGACCATGTGCGGCGCGCGCAAGGCGTGACAGCGCTCTCCGCCGCGTCTGATGACCAGGCCCTCGCCGCGGGCACGTACGCCTTGGGTGCGACCCAGGCAGCCGCACTGGAAACTGCCGTTCTACAGGTGCTCAAGAAACAGCACGACCAGCAGCCTGACGAACTGGGCCCAGACCGCGCGCGCCTGCGCCGCCTGGCCGCGCCGCGGCTGGCAGCGCCGCTCTGGAACGCGCTGCTGGACCGGCTGGTGGCGCGCGGCCAGATCCGCGCACATGGCCCGGTGGTGCACCTGCCGGAACACGACGTGCAGCTTTCGGCCACCGAAACGCGGCTGGTCGAAAAAGCCATGCCGGCGCTGCTGCAAGCGGATTTCTCCGGCGCCTGGGTGCGCGATCTGGCCAAGACCTGCGGTGAGACCGAAACGCTGATGCGCACCACGCTGGCGCGCCTGGCGCGCCGCGGCGAGCTGTTCCAGATCGTGAAGGATCTGTATTACGCGCCGGACACCATCCAGCGCCTGGCCGCGCTGGTGCGCGCAGCCGCGGCCACGCACGACGGTGAATTCAAGGCCGCCGTGTTCCGCGACGCCACCGGCCTCGGTCGCAAGCGGGCCATTCAGATTCTGGAATACTTCGACCGCGTCGGCCTCACGCGCCGCGTGGGCGAAAACCACAAACTGCGCGCGGAGTGCGTGTTGTTTTTGTAGTGCAGCGTTGCATACGGAGGGGCAACCATCCCGGTGGATGGGCCGGGCTTCAAACCCGGTGGGTGGCGCCAAGCGCCGCTGGGTGGGTTCGACTCCCATGCCCTTCCGCCACTTTCCGACGCATCGCGGGCGGCGCTCGCGGACCGCGAGGGCAACGGCCCCGCAGGCAAACGCGCTATTCTTTCGGCTCGCTGAAGAGACTTGAAACCACCATGACACCCGACCTCGCCCTGCCCTCCGACTGGTACTACTGGCCCGAAGACCAAGTCTGGGCGAACGTGCACGACGACGGCAGCGCGACGGTCGGCATCACCCAGCTCGGCATCCAGCTTTCGGGCGAGATCTACATGTGCCGCGCCAAGAGCCTCGGCACCGAAGTGGCCCAGGGCGGCACCGTGGCGGTGGTGGAACTGGCCAAGGCCATCGTCGCGGTCAAAAGCGCCGTTGCTGGCACCGTGATCGAGCGCAACGAAACGCTGGCTGATCAACCGTGGCGCGTGCACCGCGACCCGTACGGCAAAGGCTGGATCGCCCGCTTGAAATTGAAGGACTTCAAGGCCGACGAACCGCAGCTCCTGCGTGGTGCCGCCGCGGTCGCCGCCATGCAGCAGTACGCGCGCGAGCATGAGCGGGAATTCATTCCGGCCACCACGCCCGGACAAAGCGCATGAGTTTCGTCGACGGCAGCGTCGCCGGCATCGCGCTCCTGCTCTGGTCCGCCGATCCCGGAACGCCGGAGCGCCTGGCCACACCGTTTTTCCACGCCGCCGCCGCCGCCGCGATGGAATGCGAAGTGGAAATCTATTTCACCGCCGGCAGCGTGCGCTTGCTGGTCCCCGGCGTGGCGGCGGGCCTGCACGCCAGCCCGCTGTTCGCCAAGACCATCCTCGACAACATGTGCGAGGCCGTTGACCACGGTGCGCGCCTCTATGCCTGCACCGACGCGCTCAACGCCCACGGCATCGACCCGAAAAAGCTCATCCCAGAATGCTCGGGCCCGGGCGGCGCGGTGCAGTTCATGGCGCGGGCGATGGACCCGCGCTGGCGAACTTTGGTGTTCTGAAAGAGTCAGCGAAAACCGCAAGACTGTTTTCAACAGGACTCCCCCATGGCATCCAACTCTGTATCGGTGGTGGCGCTTGATCAGCCCCCCAGAGCGAAGTCGTCCAACTATCCCGAACCCTTCGCATCGCTCATGTTGAAACGCATCAAGCGGCCGCTGGGCGATTTATTCGGCCTGACGAACTTCGGCGTCAACCTGACCGTTTTGCAGCCGGGAGGCGCGTCGTCGCTGCGTCACTGGCATTCGAAACAGGATGAATTCGTCTACGTCGTTTCCGGTCAGGCCACGCTGCACACCGATGAAGGCGCGACCGAGATGGGTGGGGGAGCGTGTGCCGGATTCAAGGCCGGAAACGGCAACGCGCACCGACTCGAGAACCGATCCGGGTCGCCCGTGGTGTATCTCGAAATCGGCGACCGCACGGCGGACGATCAAGTCACCTATCCCGATGACGACTTGGCGATCGAGGCCATTGGTTCGAAGCGGCGTCTCATTCACAAAAGCGGTGAACCTTATTGATGTCGCAGGGTGACGTTACGCCGCCGGCCGGCGCCAAACCTGATGCAACCGCGCGACCCTCGTACGTGGATCGACCGCCCGATCGGCACGATCTCGCAATAGTGGAACGTCCCATGAACGACACGCGAGCCATCTACACCCACGGCTACCAACCCGCCGTGCTGCGCTCGCACGGCAACCGCACGGTCGAGAATTCCGCCCAATACATCGCGCCGGAACTGAAGGCCGGGTTGAGCCTGCTCGACGTGGGCTCGGGCGTGGGCACCATCACCGCCGATTTCGCACGGCGGCTGGCGCCGGGGCACGTCACCGCACTCGAAGCCAACGCCGAAGCCCTCGCCCTGACGCGAGCGGAAGTACAACGCCAGAGCCTCGGCAACGTGACTTTTGCGGTCGGCGACGTGCACGCCCTCGCCTTTGCGGACGCGTCGTTCGACATCGTCCACGCCCACCAAGTACTGCAGCACGTGGCCGACCCAGTGCAGGCACTGCGCGAAATGAAGCGCGTCTGCAAGCCGGGCGGCGTGGTCGCGGCACGCGATGCCGATTACGCCGGTTTCGTCTGGTTTCCCGAACTGCCGGAACTCGACATCTGGATGCACTGGTATCAGCAGGCCGCGCGCGCCAACGGCGGCGAGCCCAACGCCGGGCGCCACCTGCTCTCGTGGGCGCAGCACGCGGGCTTCACCCACATCGCGTCGACCGCCAGCACCTGGTGCCTGGCCACGCCCGAAGCGCGCGCCTGGTGGGGCGGCATGTGGGCCGACCGCATCCTGCACTCGGCCATCGCGGGCCAATTGCGCGACCAAGGCATCGCCACGCAGGCCGACCTGGAACGCATCTCGCGCGCCTGGCAAATGTGGGCCGCTGCCCCCGATGGCTGGATGTCCATCGTGCACGGCGAGATACGTTGCCGGGTGTGACGTGAATGGCGCCGGGAATCAACCCCCTTGGCGTCCGACCAGGTTCAGCCGCTCATCAGCCGTGTCGGCACCGCCAGTCATGCCGACGCGCCACCTTGTCCCGTCATCCCCGCGAAGCGTGGCCCTTTGATTGCCGACCCCGGGGTGACTGATTCAAGGCCACGTCCAATTCAGTTCGACGCACCCGCGAGACGCGCTCGAAACGGGTTCTGTACCATCAGCCTACCCTCCAACCTGCGCCCATGGCCGAAATCTTCACTGAAAAGCACGTCGCAGTCGCTGCGCAGCGCCGCTTCGGCAATGAGCGCGTCGAACCAGGGCAGTTGTTCGGCGTGCGCCAGCTCGTTCGCATCCAACACCGTGGCCGCATGCGTGGAAACGACCTCAAATGCGGCAAGGCTCTCCAGCACGGCTCGTACATCTTGCGCGGAAAACGCAGGTGCTAGCTTGCGCGTCAATACCGAACGCAGCTCAATCAGCACCTGGGTGCTAATCACCACGTCGTGCTCGCTCGCGAGGTCACGCAGCCAGCGTGCCACGAACAAGGATTTGTCGGGCTCGCGTTGATCGAACCGATAAACCCAGAGATTCGTATCGACGAAAACACGCATCGATCACGCAGTCACTCAGCACTCGTGCAGCGATTCGCGCGACCAAGCCGCTTCACTGCGCGAATGGTTGCGCGCAGCCAAGGCATCCAGCGCATCCATCGCTCGCAACCGGCGTGCGCGGTTGTCCGCGTAGCGGGTCAAAAACTCGCGCACCACGGCGTTGACCGACGTGCGCTC
Organism: Burkholderiaceae bacterium; assembly: GCA_004299095.1. Taxonomy (GTDB): domain Bacteria; phylum Pseudomonadota; class Gammaproteobacteria; order Burkholderiales; family Burkholderiaceae_C; genus Ottowia. The sequence goes on from SCQQ01000042.1 coordinate 36,127, forward strand.
GCGCAACGCGGCTTCCCGCGCCTTCTGCAGGATTTCATCGTCAAGGCTCAAGGTCAGGTTTGCCATGTCACTTCCACTTCATAACACGGGATCAGTGTAACACTGGTCAACAAAATGTCCACGACCTGCGCACCCCACCAGGCAATCCACCATTCGGATAGGGCGCTCCCCGCTGATCCATGCATCGATCAGCGGGGAGCAGGCACAGGCCTCGTTTTTTCGGTGATGGATCGGCAGTGAGCCGTCCGTCAACCGATACACTGAACCCCATGCACCCCGCCATTGCCCGACACCGGGCCGGCATTGCCGCAATTTGCCAGCGCTACCAGATTCGCAGACTGGATGCGTTCGGTTCATCAGCGCGCGCGACCGATTTCGACCCCGAGAGCAGCGATGCCGATTTTCTGATCGAATTCGCCCCCGACGCACAACCCGATTTGCACAGCCTGTATGGCGCGCAGTCGGAATTGGAAGCGTTGCTTGGTCGACCCGTGGACTTGGTAGAAGCGGGCGCAGTGCGCAACCCTTACGTGCTGGCTGCAATCAACCGTCAGCGGCAAAACGTCTATGGAGCGTGATCCACGCGCTTTCCTCTGGGGCGTGTACACGGCGGCTGAAGCCATCCAGTCGTTCGTCCATGGCATGGATGCCGCCGCTTACGTCAACGACGATATGGTGCAAGCGGCTGTGGAGCGGAAATTCGAAGTTATCGGGGAAGCGCTCAATCAGCTCAGCCGCCTGGACCACACGTTGTCAGCGCAGATTGCAGACGTGCCGCAAATCGTGGCGTTTCACAACCAATTGATCCACGGTTACGCAAAAATCCGCCCGATAACGGTTTGGAACGCGACACAAACGTCGCTACCGAATTTGCTGGCTTCCGTACGGGTGCCATTGAACGAGTCGACTTGACGCACACGCGCCAGTTCTTGGCGTTACGCGTCTCTCCTCACCCGCCCCCCACCGCCCGCGCTACCAGCGCGGCCATTTGCCGCTTGGCGATCGCCTGCCCCTGCGCCGCCGCCTTGGCCACCCACATCAGGGCGCGCTCGTTGTCGGGCGGATCACCCTGCGCGCACGCCAGGCCGAGCCAGTGCATGGCGTCGGCCTGGTCCTGCTCGGCAGCCGCGTTCAGCCAGTAAAGCGCCGCGGCGCGGGCGCCCGCCACGTACAGCAGCGCGCCCACGTCGGCCTGCGCCGGCGCGTCGCCGCCATCGGCCGCCAGCAGCAGCGCCACGTCTTCGGCGCTGAACGCCACGCCGGTGTGCACGCGCGCCAGTCCCAGCACGCCGTCCAGCGCCAGCGTGGCACGGCCGCGGCCGTCCTTCTCGCCGCCCGGCATCGATCCATCCACCATGCGCCGCCAGAGCGTGCGGCGGCTGATGCCGGTCATGGCCACGGCGGCGTCCAGGCTCAGGGTGTTCATGTGTTGACTCCTCTCTCGAATGATTGTGGCCAGCTATTTTCGGCCATACCGGCGCACTCCGGCGCGACAGCCCATCTCACCCGCTCGGCCGCAACCGCGCGACACCGCAGTCGGAAACACGCGCCACGTCCTCTCGCCATCCCCGCACAGGTGCAAATCCAGCGTCATTTCTGCGAAGGCGGGAATCCAGTGCGCCCATCGAACGCTGCCGGGCCATCCTGGATCCCGCTTGCGTGGGAACGACGGGAGAAGTCTTCTTATTTCTAACCACTGTGAAAAGTGGATTTCAAATGAAACGCCGGGTTGCAAGCCCTCATTTTTCACAACGCTGCCCGCAAGTCCGCGAGCGTGATCATGAGGGTCAACGGCTCAAGCGGCGATGGCTCGAAGCCGAGCCGCTCGCAAGACACCCGGGCGTCAGCGGAAAGGGCGTGGACCAGGATGCCCCGCACGCCAATCGCATCGGCGGCTTGGAGCACGCGCAAACCCGCATCGCGCACCAGTGCGCGGCCCAGCCCGCGTGCCTGCAGCGATTGATCCACCGCAAGGCGCCCGAGCACCACCACCGGGATCGGGTCGGGCATGTCGCGGCGGAAGCGACCTGGCGCCGCATCGACTGTGACGGCGCTCGCCGCCAGCGCGTAATACGCCATGACGCGAACGCCCTCGCAAGCGACGAACGTGCGGGACGCACCGCTCAACTGGTTCTTCAAGGCACGCTGCTTGAGCCAAACGTCCAGCGCCGCCACGCCCGACTCGAACGTGGCGACCTGGTGCCGCCGCAGGCCGAGCGGACCGGGCGCGGCGAGCGTTACTTGTCCCAAGGCGCCGGCACCTGCATGGTCTTGCGCAGCCGCGTGTTTGGCTGCGGGGGCACGTCCAAGCGCGCAACGAAAGCCGCGTACGCCTCGGCGTCGGCTGCGATGACGGCCCGATCCAGCACGGCTTCCTCGGCCGCCGCGCGCGCGGCATCCAAAACGAAAGCCGTGCGGTTCTTGCCCTGAATCCTGGCTGCGCGGTCGATCAGGTTCCGCTCAGCGGGTTTGATGCGGACGTTGAGCGTCTCCCGCTTTGGATGATTGATTGCGATCGTTGACATGACATGAATCCTTCCGTTCGCACCATCCTGGCACGGCGCAATGACGGCGTCATTACACAAGCGACCAGGCGGCATATCGTGCCTGCTGAATCTGCCGGATGTGCGCCGTGCCAGTAAAGCTATCCGCGAGAGCCGTCCGTTCCGAGTTGTCAGACCAGACCTTGACCAGGCGCCCAACGTAAAACGGTTGGCGAACCATCGATATGGGTACCGCTTGCGAGTCGGCACCTACCGCGTGTTCTTTGAATTCGACGGTGCCGTTCGCATGGTCACGATTGAAGAGGCAAAGAAGCGCAATGAACAAACCCATTGACTTTCAAACCATCCTCGGCGCCGATGGTGCACCGGCATTCGTGGTCATGCCCTACGCCGAATTCATCAAGAGCTTCGAGGGCAGCCGCGAGCCTGTGCCGGACGCCGTGATGAAGCGTGCATTCGACGATGGCATGTCGCCCGCGACAGCGTGGCGCACGCACCCGGGCCCCACTCAAACCAAAGTGATGCAGCGCATCGGCATCACGCAAAGCGCCTGCGCACAATGCGAAGCCAGTAAGCGGCCACGCACGTCTTCGCGCGAAAAGATGGCCGCGGCCCTCGGCATCAGCCCGGGACAACTGGATTTCTGAACCAAGCCGTGCGCCCATGAGGGCCGGCGCGCCGTGCAGCACGGGCGCCGGTCTCATCTTGGGCCTTGCGGGATGCCATGAAGCGCTCGCATCGTCGGTGACCACGCGGGCGGCGGTGCGGCCGTAGCCGCCCTCCCCGTGGGCCGGAATCCAGCCCCGTCCACCCTGCACCGCCAGCGCGCTGTGCGAACCCAGCGTCATTCCCGCGAAGGCGGGAATCCAGTGCCCCCATCGGCTGCCGGGGAAACACCCTGGATTCCCGCCTGCGCGGGAATGACGGCAACTTTCCACGCCCCGCTCACCACCTCCTCCCATAGGCCCCACTGATTCGTCGACACTGCTTGCCCGCCCCCCGTCGCCCGTTCAAGCTGGCGCCAACTCATGCAATACCCTAGGATGGCGCAGCGCCACCGCCAGCAGTGTTTGCGCCGCGCCGGATGGCTTGCGGCGGCCTTGCTCCCACTCCTGCAGCGTGCGCACCGAAACCCCCAACAAGTGCGCGAATTGCGCCTGTGTCAGGTTGGTGCGCGCTCGTGCCTCGGCGACTGGCGAATACACCACTTCTCCTTTGCCGGCTTTCATCTGCTTGACCGAAGCCAGCAGCTTGGCGCCAAGTTCCGCGCCCGTCATCACGTCTCGTTCAGTCATGATCCAGTTCCTCTTTGATTGCGCGCAACACGTGCGCCGGAATGTTGCCACGCACCGCTTTGGCGTAAATCACCAAAAGCCAGATCACGCCTTGCGCCAGCCGGTTGAAGTAAATCACCCGCGCGCCGCCGCGCTTGCCCATTCCGGGGCGTGCCCAACGACCTTGCGGCAGCCGCCCGATCCGGGGATCACGTCGCCCGCTTCCGGGTGCAACGCCAGCCACGCGCAAAAGTCACCCAACTCATCGTCGCCCCAGATCGCACGGCGATCCGCCTGGAAAAGCGGCGTTTCGATGATCGTGTACACGGTGCTGATTCTACGTCAGAGACGTACTAGGGGCCGCTCGTGAAACTCGCCATGTTGCGGGTGATCGGCACACCGATAGCAGCGCCATTGATGTCGGGGGGCGAATGTTGGGTTGCAAGACTTGACCCCATTGACGCTCAGACTTCGTATCTTCCATCCACCGGTGCAGCGACCGAACAAAATGAGGGAGTTGAACCGGCCGGCCGGGATGATGCCGACAAGACTTTGGGCCAGGACGCGGTTGCGCCCAAGCCCGTGGGTCCGATAGGCGCTCCCGGCCGTTCCTGCCTCAACAAGGCCGAACGGTAACTTGGGACTTCGCTACTTGCAGCGGACAAACCCGCATACGAGGAAGGTCCGATTCACCGTGGACATCGCATCGCAAATGGGCGCTTGAGGTGAAAGCGACCGCGCACAACCTGCGGATTCTTCCATTTGCGCAAATTGTTCGCAGATACGAAGGAGTGGGTGGGAGGAGCGAGTGTCCGTGTGTGTTGACAACAGCTACACACATGGCTAAACTTGGGCTCAGCCAACGCAACACAGGGACTAGCGAAAAAATGACAAACCGCGCCGCCGCCATCAACCTCCGGGCACTGCCCCAGCAGCGCAGCCTGATTGATCAAGCCGCCCACTTGCTTGGCAAGAACCGTTCCGACTTCATGCTTGAAGCAGCGTGTGAACGAGCGCAATCGGTCATCTTGGATCAGACGCTTTTTGAACTGGATACGAAAAAATTCCGGCAGTTCGTCGAGATGCTCGACGCGCCGACCGCGACCAATCCGGGCCTGGAACGCTTGCTCGCCCTGACCCCGCCCTGGGACGCGACATGAATCTCAAGCTGATCGCGCCAGAACCGCTTTCGGCCAAACATCAGATCGATCAATTCTCCTGCGGAGCGCCATCTCTGGACCATTGGCTCGCGCACCGGGCGTTGGCAAACCAAGCGAGTGGCGCGAGCCGCACATTCGTTGTCGCTGACGCAGATGGGCGCGTCTACGGCTATTACGCGGTTGCAGCCGGCGCCGTTTCGCACGCAGTCGCAAGCGGTGGCGTCCGTCGCAACATGCCCGAGCCCATTCCAGTAATGATCCTCGCACGCCTTGCAGTCGACCAGCAGGCACACGGACAACGACTTGGCGGCGCACTCCTGCGCGACGTACTTCTACGGGCGACGACGGTATCCCAAAGTATCGGCTTGCGCGCCCTGTTGGTTCATGCGTTGGACGAGCACGCGAAGTCGTTTTACGAGCACTACGGCTTCCAGGCGTCCCCGATCGAGCCGATGACACTGATGCTGCGGCTGACGGCCACCAAAAATGGACCTGATTAGCAATCATCCTCAGCCGTCCTGATCACCCATTCGGTACGCGGCCCGCATCCGGCCGCGGCCACCAGCAGCCGGGTGGGCAGCTCGCGCAACTCGAAACGACGATTGAACCGATAGGTGAATTCAGCCAGGTAGCCAGACGCATATTTCTTGAACTTGAACGCATGAAAACTACCGCTCAAAGCCCTCTTGAGATTGCCCAGCATGGTGTTGACCCACTTGAACTGCGGCAACTCGCGCGGCTTGCGTGCGCCCACCACCGTGGGCTGATGGGCGCAACCCGCCTCGGCGACCGCGCCGAAGCAGGCCAGCCCGTCGGAGAACACCATCGAGCCGGCCGCCAAGTGGGCGCCCGCCCATTGCCCGATCTCGCTCAAACTGAAGGTGGCAACGGGGGTGAACTTGGCATAGCGCAGCCGTCCCTGGCTCAAGCGGGATGGCAGCGACAAACGCGGTCTTGTTCTCCGAGCCGCGTCCCGCCTTGCCGCCGGGCAGCTCACCGCCCAGGTAGGCGTCATCGATCTGAGTGGGACGGTCGTGCAGGGCATGGCTGACGCTGCTTGCTAATCAGTTAAATCAAGCAAGGCGAACTTCCGCGGTTGACGCCCGAGCGCAAGACGGAGCTCAAGGCGCCAGTCCACTGAGCCACTGAAATCACCCCCCGCTGTCCACGCGATGCGGGCGCGCTGCATCGTTGCAAAGGCTCGCGATACCCGCGGTATCGCTGCGCTTTGCGCCTCGCATCGCATCCCGCCTCACGCGTCCCTCGGGCGGCATTTCAATGGTTCAGCGGACCAGCCGACAGACCGGACAGCGAGATCGACACCAGCGACATCGCGCCGCTGGACGATCAGTTCTGGGCCAGGGCAGCGCCCAACCCGTTCTACAAGCCGGTCAAGCCCGCCACCGCCATCCGCATCGACGCGGACGTGCTGGCGTGGCTCAAAGCCCAGGGCAGCGGCTGGCAGACGCGCATCAACGCCATCTTGCGCGAGGCCATGGTGCGCTCGCATCGCTGGTGATCGCGGCGGCCTTGGCGCGGCCGCGGCCATTCTTCCCGCCGCCTGGAATCAAGCCATTCACCTTGCAGCGCCAGCGCCCGGCGCAACCCCGTGCCATTCCGGTGACGGCACAAACCCGACGTCATTCCCGCGCAGGCGGGAATCCAGTGCCGTCCATCGACTCTCGCGGAAACACCCTGGATTCCCGCTCCCCGATCGGGGCCGAGGACGCGCTGCGCGGGAACGGCGGCAACTTTCCACGCCCCGCTCGCCTCCTCCGCCCTGCAGCGCCAGCGCGTGCGGCAGCCGATGCCGTGATCGCGATGACCGCGCCCAAGCCGAGGGCGTGCAGGTGCCACCCCTTCCCCCATCGCGTCGTTTCAAGGATGCGGCATGGCCGTGATGGCACGGCTGCAGGCCGGCCAGTCCGCGCTGGCACGCGCCTGCCCGCGCCAGTTGACCCACCCACCAGCGTGCCAGAACGCGCCTGTCGCACGCAATCGCGTGCCAAAACCCGCCGCCGGGCGCTTTCGAGGCCGAAAACGTGCCTCCGCACCCTGGCACGCGACTTGCTGCATAGAAGGTGTGCGGCGACGCACAGTGTGTCTCCGGTCAACCAGTTTCATGTCTAACAGGGGGAAAGTGAAATGAAAGCTCAAATGAGAAAAGCGCAACAGGGTTTCACCTTGATTGAATTGATGATCGTGGTGGCGATCATCGGGATTTTGGCGGCGGTGGCGCTGCCGGCGTATCAGGACTATACGGTTCGGGCGAAGGTGTCAGAAATCATACTGGCCGCATCGTCAGGGCGTACGAGTATTTCGGAATACGCATCGACAAATGCTGCTCTGCCGCCTGCAACCTATGAAATTGAAAATCAACAATCAAAATACGTGAGTGGCGTTACATGGGACGGAACGAAAATCACCGCAACAGCACAAGCCATCAACGATGCCGTTAATACTCATACGATCACGCTTACCCCAACTCTTACCAGCAGCAGCTCCGGTCAAGTTACTTGGGTCTGCGGCGGCACGATTCCTACGAAATATCTCCCCTCTTCCTGCCGTGGAAGCTAATATTCAATTTAATAAAATCGCGTCAAGACGCTTAATCGAATTTGACGCATAAAGAAGGGATTTGTACAAAGGCGCGATTCATTCGCGCCTTTTTTCTATCGCTTCGTGCCGAGGTAGCGATGGGAGCAGACACATGATTGATCGTTCGGTACTGCCAACCACACGAGGACCGGCTCTGTTGATTAGTCGCCCTTGCAAATTATCGCTCGGACGACTCGCATATTTCGGGATGTTCGCTGCGCTCGTGCTGGCGGTTTCGCTGCCGCTCATCTCGTGGTCGGTGAAGATAAGCTGGCACGATCAAGAGCGTGTGGGGCAGGTTGCGATTTTTGCAATCTCGTCGGTCGTTGCCGTTCTCGTGTTCATTCCAAACAAGGTTCGAGTATTGCTCGACCGGCGAAGTCGCTGTATAGCAATTGGAGTGATAGCGGCGGCGCTGGTCTCGGCAAGTCTCGCACCATTACCACTCTGGGCATTCACGGAGGTAGCAGTGGGCGTTGGTTGCGTTGGGTTGGCCTGGATCGTGGCCTCGTTGCGTCGCCTGTCCGGCGCGATGATTGACCGCGCATTGCTCGCCACGCTCGCCTTTACGTGCGCTGGGTTGGTTGTGTTTTTCTGGACTTCGTATTCGGCTGCGATTTTGGGTGACGGGCACGTTCTGAATGCGTGGCTATTACTTGACGGTTTTTCCAATCCACGCTTCTACGGTCAATTCCTGACTCTCGCGTTGCCGGTTCTGGCGGCGCCGCTGTTTGCGCATGGTTATCCACGCCGATACGCCGTCGCAGCAGTTGTGCTTTCGATCCTCGTATGGATGGCAGCAATCACCTCCGGAACGCGCGGCACGTGGCTGGGCGTGGGTTGCGCGACGCTTCTACTGGCATGCACCGGGGCCAACGGGCGTCGCTTCGCAGTCATCCAGTTGGTTGCCGCAGGGGTCGGCCTGATCCTCTTCTGGATATTCATCCACCTAATTCCCGAAATGCTCGGCATGACTCTCGTCAACGATGCCGCATCGAGGTTGACAACGTCACTATCGGAGCGTGGCACGATTTGGAAGCAAGCGATCGATGTTGCGCTGCAGCACCCCCTGCTCGGCATCGGTCCGATGCAACTGGCCGACCTGCCCAACGGCATTGCCGCGCACCCGCACCAGGCATGGCTGCAGTGGGCAGCTGAACTCGGCTTTCCGTCGGCACTCGCCATTACCTGGCTGGTTCTGCGCGGCGGCGTGAAGCTTTTCAGCGTGCTGCACACCCGCTCGCACTCCACCCGTAACGAAGACCTCTTGCGCATTTGTGTTGCGGCCTCGGTGATCGGCTCGCTCACGCAGGCGATGGTTGATGGCGTATTCGTCATGCCTTATTCGCAACTGTGGCTAGCCCTGATGGCGGGATGGCTGATCGGCCTCCAACCGGAAGCGTCGTCCGCGCCGGGAACGCCAGTGTCGAAGCGTGCGGTCGCGGCCTGGTTGGCGCTGCTCATCGCTTGCGTGTCCTGGTTGGGTTTCGTCGTAGTGCGTGATTACCCCCATCTCCCCCAGCGCGAGCAAATCTACGCACAAGCCTTCCACAGTTACCTCAAGCCACGCTTCTGGCTGCAGGGGATCATCGCGACAAAGCCGTGCGAGGCGCTCGGGCGGCGCACGGTTTGCCTGACCCCACCGTAATGGGCGGGTAAGCCTCATGCACGTCAGCGAATTCACCAACTGATTGATCCAAAGATGAACCGCAAGTCTTTCACCAGCAAACTGCAGACGATCACTGGGTTTCTGCTATTCGCGCTGGCGTATTACTCGCCCTTTTTGCTCGACTCTTCGGGATTTGACGCGCCTGATACCCAAGTAAACGCTCTGCTTTCGGAGGCATTGGCAACTCCCGCGATCCAGATCGGACTGTTGCGTACCGCGGCGACACACCTGGTTTTGCTGATTCTTTGTTACTCCGCAGTCCTGTGGATCGCCGACCAAGTGGCCCGATCAACCCAACTTCACAGGGGCGTGGCACGTCTTGTTTTTCTGCTCACCGCGTGGCTCACGCTGGTCTACGGCAATGGGCTGTTGTTCCCTCTTTCGAACTACTCGTTCACTCTGAATACGCCGGGATTCCCGTTAATTGCAAGGGTTGGTGGTCTGATCCTCGCATGCGGGGCAGTGGCGGCGCTGGCAAAAGCAGCATGGTCGAAACGGCAGGTATTCGGCATCGTGCTGGTCGGGATCATCGGAATCTCGCTCGGTGCGAGCTACTGGATTAGGCCCGCTCAGGCCACCAACGCCGCGAAGCGCAACGTCATCATCGTCGGCATCGACTCGCTGTCCGACCAGATGGCAACTGCCATGCTCCCCAACCTGCCGCACTTGGCGGCGCTGCTGGACCGCTCGGAACGCTTCAAGCGCGCGTATACGCCGCTGGGCCGCACGTTCCCGGCCTGGACGTTGATACTCGGCGGCGAATCGCCCGCCGCAAGCGGCGCACTGTTCAACCTGCGCAGCTTGGGACACGTGCACACAAAGAGGTTGGTTACCGATGAATTGCGGAAAAACGGATACCAGACAGCTTTTGCGATGGACGAGCGCCGCTTTTCGAACATGGACGAATCGTTTGGCTTCGACCACGTGGTGGGTCCTAAAGACGGGGCGCTCGATTTCATCCTGCAACGGGTCAACGACACGCCCCTGACGAATCTGCTGCTGCAAACGCCGGTGGCGCACTATCTGCTGCCCTATTCGCGCCTGAACGTCGATTCCGACATCAACTACGACGCCAAGGGATTCGTCGATGCCACACTGGCTGCGCCGACTGGCGCGAAGCCGCTGTTTCTTGCTGTGCACTTCGAGACCGCACACTTCCCGTTCAAGACGCGCCACGCAACGCACGTTTTCCACGACTCGAACATGTTCGTGGCCGAACAGAAGACCGCGCTGACCGTGGTGGACGCACAGATTGGCCGCTTGATGAAAGGGCTGGGGCGGCGCGGCTACCTCAACGACGCACTGGTGATCGTGCTCTCCGACCACGGTGAAGGGCTGGGCGAATTGGAAGCAACCACCACCCGAGACGGAAAACCATACCAAGTGAAAGCGTACGGCCACGGCGCGGATCTGATGAGCGAGGGCGAGAACCGGATCGTGCTCGGCTTGCTGCGGTTTCAGGGTGGCAAGCCGGTAAATGCCCATTCGACCCGGAGCGATCAGGTATCGCTTTTGGATTTGCGCGCAGTGATTGAACGCTATGTGCACGACGGCCAAGTGCAGCTCCCCAAGCACGATGGCTGTGTGTTGGTAGAAACCGGCATCCGCTTTCTTGCGGCTGCCAGTTACAAGGGACTTGATCGGGAAAAGTTGGCGGACGAGGCCGCGGGGTATTACGCAATCGATTCGGCGGGCCGCCTGCACTTACGTGAAGACCGACTCCCCGAGTTGGTTGCAACCAAAGACGTGGGCTGGCGCTGCCATGACGAGCTGACTTTTTGGTCGAACGCCGACCAACGCTATTTTGCTTACCGCCTCTTGGATGACGGAACACGCTTAGTTGAAACGGCGCCGGCAGCCGACGACATCGCGCGCATTGAAGCCTACCGCAACGAACTCAAAAGTTCGGTGGGTGGTTGAAGCATGCGGCGACTGAATAACTGGGTGGGCCCGCTGCTGTTCGGCTTGCTGATTTACGTTTCGGTCGACAACTACGGCTATTCGATGCACGGCTATAACCGGCAAGTTGCCGGTTATGTGTTTATTGCGGCAGCAACCTTGCTGCTGTTCGCGACGCTGACGGGCCGCCGCTTCGTCAATTTGAAACCGACGCTGCCGTTTGCGGTTGCACTGGCGACATCGCTTGCAATATCGACCTGGAACGCGGCAAATCCGGGCTTGGCAATCAATCGACTACCGCTCTATTACGCGGTGGCGCTGCTGGGCATCGGCTTCTATCTTGCGCACCGGGATGACGAAACGAATCCCGTGTGGCGCTATTTCACTGTGGTGCCGCTGGTGCACATGGTGTTTCTGGTCTACGTGATCTTTTACTTGATCCGGATTCAGAGCGAGCCCGATCCAACTTTCCGGTGGTTTCCGAATTTCGCCAACATCCGGCACTTCGCCTACTTTGGTTTCATATCGGCCGCGTGTGCCACGTCCTTGTTCGCGCTGACTCGAAAGCTGCAATCCACTGCGTTTGTACTGACCACGGCTTCGCTGTTCGGGATCGTCGTGCTCGGCGCTCGCGGCGCTCTTCTCGCTTGGGTCGTTTACGCCGCCTGTTTTGCGTTGTTTTGCGAACGGCGCACGCGTTTTCTGCTGTTTTGCGCTGCGGCAGTCGTAGTCGCCTCGGCAGTGGTTTTCTACTTGGGCGAGACCGGCTTGCTGCGTACGCCTTCGCTTTTCGTCTGGCTAGAACCCGGCGGCAGCGGTTTTATGGTGACCGACCGCCTGGCCATCTGGCTGGACGCGCTGCGCGCGATCATCGCGCGCCCCTTCTTTGGCTATGGCGCAGAGGGCTACATCACTTCACGATGCTGCAATCCACATGTATCGCAACCCCACAATTTCATCTTGCAGTTCCTGCTCGAATTCGGGCTGGTCGGCGTCGCGTTGATGGTGGCGACGGCATGGGCCATGATCCGCACTTGCGGTGGCGTAAAGGCTCTGTGGGTCAACTTGCACAGCGAACCAGGATTCCTTGCCGTAAGTTCTGTGCTGGCCGGATTTTTCGCTTATGCGCTAATCGATGGATTGTTCTACTACGCCATCCCGCTGACCCACTTCGCGCTGTTCGCCGCACTGCTGTTGTCTGGGATGTCCAAGGGCGAACGGGGTCAGATACCATCTTGCAATCCAACATTTGATTTGAAATCCGCTTGATCTGATTTTTTACCACCTCCAAAAGCCGCCTCCGGGCGGCTTTTGTGTTTTGGAAACGCACCGCCGACCCAGGCCCCATCTCCGAACATCGGCTGGCCCTGCTTTCCTGAATGCGGCGCGCGGCGGCGTGGTGCACGCAAAACGCCACGGCGCCCTGCCCTGTGGTGAGGCCTACGCTGGGGAACGCGGCCGCCATGCCAGCTTTGCAATGGCCGGGGTGGCGCCCGACGAACGCGCTGCGCAGCGGCGCGGTATGCTGGGCCGGCCGATGGTCGACGCAAACGCGTTGCGGCCTATGGCCGTTGTTCGTCAATGTTGCGCCGGTGCCCGGTGCGCAAACCCAGCACGGTCAGCGCGTTGTGCCGGAGTTCGCCGATGACGCGGGCAGATGTCGTCTAGCAATCCAACACAACTTCTTCGGCAGCTCGCCGATGGCAAGCCCCTCATTCACCGTCGAAGCGTGCATCCAGCAAGCACGGCACGCCGCCCGGCGGCTGGTCGGCGAAAACGTTCGCGTCGGAGGGGTTGCCGTTCTGTCCGCGCTGGACCCGGCGTCACATTCGATCCGAGCATCGCGTTTGATTTGCGAGGTCATGTTGTCGCGAGCTTCCCGAGCACGGTGGTTTTACGGTTGATGTATTACACTGCCAAAGTCAGGTAATACATCGAGGATCCACAAATGAACTCCAACTTGACCAGCAAAGGGCAAGTGACCGTGCCGAAGAAATTTCGCGACTATCTCGGCCTGCAACCGGGCGCGCCGGTGCAATTTGCGTTTGGGCCGCAGGGCGAGGTGATCGTTCGAGCGGCCTACAAGATGACACAGTCATCCAAGGCGCGGCGGCTGGACGGCTTGCGCGGGGTGCTCGCCACCGGGCGGAGCACCGATGAACTGATGGCGCTGCTGCGCGGATACGACCTCGACGCGTCCGATCCGGGCCTGCAATGATTCTGGTCGATACCTGCATCTTGCTGGACGTGGTCCAGAACGATCCGCAATGGGCCGATTGGTCGCAGGAACAACTTGAGCGCGGCTTGGCGCATGGTGGCCTGCTGATCAATCCGGTCGTGTATGCGGAATTTTCCGTGTGGTACGACCGCATTGAAGAGGTTGAACGCGACCTCGAAAAATTCGGAGTGACTTACGAGGAATTACCGCGTGACGCGCTTTTTCTCGCAGGTAAAGCCTTTCGGCAATATCGCTCGCGAGGCGGGACGCGCACTGGCGTGCTGCCGGATTTCTTCATCGGCGCACACTCGGTGGTACGCGGGCTTCCGTTGTTGACACGGGATACGACGCGCGTGCGCACGTGTTTCCCAAGCATCGCGCTGTTGAGCCCGGATTGAAGGTGCGTGGCGTAAACGGGGTCAGATACCGTCTTGAAAGTCAAGTGAGTAATTGGCAGTTCGGCTTCGTGCGGGAAATGGGGTCAGGTCTTGCAATCCAACATCCGATTTGAGAACCGCTTGATCTGACTTTATTCCGACCACATTGCAAAAGCCGCCTCCGGGCGGCTTTTGCGTTGCTGCAGCGGCGGCGTGCACTGTGGTGGTCAAGGTCTGCATCAACAGATGCGTTCACGCCCGCTGATTGACGTGATTCGAGGCTCCGGGGTAACCGAATTTCACGTTCCACTCTACTGTGGCGGCTTCGCACGAACCGATGCTGAGTCGGCCGATAGTCGATGCAGGCACGCGGCAGCCTATGGCTGTTGTTCGTAGATGTCCCGCCCGTGTCCGGTGCGCAATACCAGCACGGTCAACGTGTCGTGCCGGAGTTCGGCGATGACGCGGTAGTCGCCGACGCGATAGCGCCACAGTTCACCCAATGGCCCCGATAGCGCCTTGCCGAGACCCCGCGGGTCGTCCAGTGGCGCGACTCGCTCGGACAAGTACCGGTAGATGCGCTGCGCTGTCGCGCGATCCAGTTTCCGCAACTGCTTGCGCGCGGCGTCCGCGTATTCAATTGTCCAAGCCAAGGTCGGCCCTGATCTCGGCTGCGGAGTAGACCTTCGATTGGCCCTTGCGAACGCGCTCCAGTTCCTCAGACGCGAGGTAGTAGTCTTCCAGGTCGTCGAGCCCTTGTTCGACCAGCTCGCGCAGGTAGTACGCCTTGGTGCGCCCGGTGTGGGTGGCCAGAAATTCGAGGCGCTTTTCGGTGTCGGCGTCGAGGCGAATGGAGGTAGGCATGATGGCACTTCTAGTGAATCGTTGTATTCAGTGTATCACGCCCGCCCGCCTCCGCTAAACAGCGCTACTAAACGGGGTCAGATACCGTCTTGAAAGTCAAGGGAGTAATTGGCATCGAAGGCGGTGCCGGACTTGAGCACGCCATAGACGATACGCACGGGCTTGTGCATTGCGGCGGCAATTACCGCCTTGGGCGGCATGCCCTGGGCCCGCAGTTGCTCGCCGAAAGCCTTGATCCTGGGGTTGTACCTGAGCGCCACCATTGCGGGCATGTACAGCGCCGAGCGCACTGCGGCGTGGCCCGCACGGCTGATGACACTGCGCCCACGCACCGAGGAGCCGGACCTTTGATGCGCGGAGTCACGCCAATGAAGGCCGCCGGCGCCCGGGCACTGCGAAAGCGGCGCACGTCGCCCAATTGCGCCATAAGCTTTGCAGCCGTCGTACTGCCCCCGGAGTGCTCGTGATCAACTCGGCGTCGCGGCGCAGCTGCGGATGATGATCAATGTGGTCATCGATTCTTTGCGTCAGCTCCTTGATGCTCGCTTGCAGCCACTCGAGGTGCTGGCCGATGGACTCCTGCATCGCGGGCGCATCCACGGCCGCTTCCAAGCGATTGGCCTCTTGCTGGTGCATGTCCCTCAACGTCTGCAGCCGCTCCACCAACGCCCTGAGCTCACGCACCTCGGGCGCCGCGGGCTGCCAGGCCGCAGGCTGCATGGCGCGGGCAAAGTGCGCGAGCAGCGCCGCGTGTCGGCCCGGTCGGTCTTGTTGCGCGCCATCTGGCTTTGCGCGAAGCCTTTGACGCGGGCGGGATTGACGACGCTCACGAACCAGCCCTCATCGCTCAATGCAGTGGCCAGCGCCTCGCCGTGGGGGCCGGTGGCCTCCAGGCACACGTGCGTTGAAGCACAAACCAGCCGTGCTCGATGAGCCACGCGACAAGTGCCGCAAAGCCTTTGCGGTCGTTGCCAAAAACGTGAAATTTAACTTTCTCGGCGTGCCCCAAAAGTGCCACGTCCAGTTTGGCTTTGGCTTTGGCTACGTCCACGCCAACCCAGCACTGAGCACCATCACACACTTGCATCGGACCTTCCTCGTATGCGGGTTTGTCCGCCGCACGCAGCGGAGTCCCAAGTTACCGTTCGGTCTTGTTGAGGCAAAAACGGCCGGGAGCACCTATCTGACCCACGGGCTTGGGCGCAACCGCGTCTTGGCCCAAAGTCTTGTCGGCATCATCCCGGCCGGCCGGTTCAACTCCCTCATCTTGTTCGGTCGCTGCACCTGTGGAGGAAGATACGAGGTCACACTGTGCACCGCAGCGGGCGCCACGGCGTTCAACGGTTAGGCAGCCCCGCAACTACTTGCCTTGATCCCGCTCCGTCGCATAAACCGCCGCCTGCACGCGCGACGTGAGTCCGAGCTTGCGCAGGATGTGCTGCACGTGAATCTTCACGGTGGTCTCGGCGATGTTCAATGTGCGCGCGATCGCCTTGTTGCTGGCGCCGGCGGCGATTTCGCGCAGCACGTCCTCCTCGCGGATCGAAAGCGGTGAGCGCGGCTCGGCACCGGCGCCGGGCGCGACCGTGCCATCGTCGGCGGTCGGCTCGGACGCCTGCAGGGCCGCCACCAGCTTGCCCATCATTTCCGGGCTCACCACCGATTCGCCGCGTGCCGCGCGCCGCACTGCGTCCGCCAGCGGCGCGCCATCCATGGTTTTCAGCAGATAGCCGTGCGCGCCGGCGCGCAGTGCGGCCACCAGGTCCGCTTCGTCGTCGCTCACGGTCAGCATGACGATGTGGCTCGCGGGCGAAGCAGCGCGCAAATCCGCGATGGCGTCGACGCCGCGCACACCCGGCAAATGGTTGTCAAGCAGCACCACGTCCGGCTTCGCGTCCGGCAGCCAATGCAGCGCCGCCGCCGCATCGCCCGCCTCGCCCACCACCTTCAAATCGGGGTGTTGGCCCAGCAGCGCCGCCAGGCCGCGCCGCAGCAGCGGGTGGTCGTCGACCAGGAAGACCGTGATGGCAGCTTTCATGACAAAGCCGGCACCTGTTCACGCGCGGCCGGGGCGGGTGCGGGGCGAGCGCCGCCCGCCGCCAGTTCAATGAGCACGCGCGTGCCGCTGCCCGGCGCGGAAATCACGTGCAACGCAGCGCCCACGCGGCGCGCGCGCTCGCGCATGATGTCCAGGCCCACGTGCACCGAATCGGGCGCAACGCTGTCCGGATCGAAGCCGCGCCCGTCGTCGCGCACTTCGAAGCGCCAGCGCGGCTGGCGCTGCACCCGCAGTTCGACCTGCTTCGCACCGGAATGCTTGCGTACGTTGGAGAGCGCCTCCTGCACCAGGTGCAGCACCTGGATTTGCACGTCGGGCGCCAGCGGCAGGCCATGGCCTCGGATGTCGAAGCGCGCCTTGATGCCCGACTGGTGCTCGAATTTGGACAGCGTGGCGCGCAGGGCGCCTTCGATGTCCTCGTCCTGCGTGCGCGTGCGGAAATGCACCAGCAGTTCGCGCACGTCGGCCAGGCATTCGCGGATGCCAGCGTCCAGTTCAGCCAGCGACTGGTCGCGCCGTTCGGTATCGCCCGCATCGAGCGCGCCGCGCAGCAAGCCAGCCTGGATCTTCAGGAACGCGAGCGACTGCGCAATCGAATCGTGCAGCTCGCGCGCGATCAGCTTGCGCTCGGCCGTGACCATCGCTTCGCGCTCCAGCGCCGCCACGCGCAAGCTCTCCATGGCGCTGGCGAGGTGCCGCCCCATCACCGACAAGAGTCCGCGCGTGGCATCCGCCAGCGCCACGTTGGCGCGATAGAACAACGTGACTTCGCCCATGATGCGCTGCTGCCACTCCAGCGGCACGCTCACCACGGTCCTGAATCCGGCCTGGCGGCAGTGCGGCAACCGGGCGCCGGCGCCGGTGACCGACACCACGCGCAACTCGGCATTCTTCTGCACCTGGCAGCAGGCGCAGGCCCCGGCCGGCAAGTGGCGCTCGTGCTCGATCAGCGCATCGGGCACGCCATCGGTGGCCAGCAGCAGGTAGTTCTCGTTGCTCTCGTCGGACCAGCGCAGCGCCGCGCCGTCGCAGCCGGCCGCTCGGCGGATGTGCTCGACGAAGCCGCGCGAGAGCGTTTCCAGGTCGGGCGCTTCGGCCGCCAGCGCACTCACCGCGTACAGCGCCGCCAGATGTTCATTGCGTTCCGCGATGCCGGCAGTCTTCTCATGAACCTTGCGCTCCAGTTCGCTGCGCGAGGTCTGCAGCGCGCGCGCCATCAGATTGAAATCGGCTGCGAGCCGACCCATTTCGTCGCCCGCGACGACCTCCACGCGCGCACCGAATTCACCCGCGCGCAAGCGTTCGAAGCCGCGCCGCAAACGATCCACCGGCGCCACCACCCAGATGTGGCCGAGCCACAGAAAGACCCCCGCCGCACCGGCCGTCAGCAATACCAGGAGCAACGGCAACAGGCGCACGCGACCCGACCAGCGGCGCGCATCCTGTTCCGCCAAGTAGCCGAGCTGATCGAGTTCGTGCATGACCGCGGCAACCGGTGGCAACCCCGCGGCATCGGTCATCGCAGCTTGTGAAGGGTTGCCGCGCTGCTGCAGCGCCCGCCAGGCACTGTCCAGCCCATCCAACTGGACGACGGGCGCCCGCCGCCACGGCCAGAGCGCCCCGCCCGACGCGCTGCGGGTTTTCAGTGCCGACAGATCGTCCGCGAAGCGCTGCCGCAACGGCGCGGCGCCCTCGGTCGGCGTCACCTGCAGGCGCAGCAGATCGGCGCGCAGATGCGCCGTGTCGGCGGCGATGGCAAGCGCGCGATCGAGCCGCGAGCTGGCCCAGGCGGTGATGCCGACCACCACCAGGCTGGCGAGCAGAAACGCCGAGCCGACCGCGAACAACTTCTTTGACAGGGAGAGCCGAGCGCCCATGGTTCACCTTGCAAACGGGAGTGACGGGCAGTTTACCGGGGGACTGTCGCGCAAACCATTGACGCGTGACAACGCCGCACCCGATCGGACCATGAGCGTGCCGAAGACGCCAGTCACGTCGGTGACTTCGGTGTTCGCTGCACGTGAGCGGCTCAAGCAGCGCCCTGCAAGCAAAGAAGTACCTCTTCGCCCAACGCCAGGCTGCTCGTGAGCCCCGGCGACTCGATGCCGAACAGGTTCACCAGGCCGAGAACGCCGTGCGCCTTTGGCCCTTGAACCACGAAATCGTGCGCTGGTTCGCCTTGTACGCCGATCTTGGGGCGCACGCCGGCGTACGCCGGTTGCAGCGCGCCGTCGGGCAACGCCGGCCAGTAGCGGCGCACCTCGGCGTAGAACGAAGCGGCGCGCGCCGCTTCGACGTCCCAGGTGAGCGTGTCCGCCCATTCGATGTCGGGGCCGAACTTGCCCTGTCCGCCCAGATCGACGGTGAAGTGCACCCCCAGCGACGGTGAACCCGGCGCGATTGCCGGATAAATCAAATGCCGGAACGGCGCACGGCCGCGCAGCGAAAAATAGCTGCCCTTGGCAAAGCGCGCGGGCACCGGCGGAATGAATCGCGGATCGAACCCGGCAGTATGACGTGCCAACGCTGGCGCCTGCAGGCCGGCCGCGTTGACGACCTGGCGCGCCCGCAAACCGGTACCGTCTTCGGTGATCACCTCGATCCCGGCGGGCTGCAGGACACGCAGATGAGTCGCCCGCGCGTGCGTGGCCAGCACGCCGCCGGCGTCTTCCAGGTCGCCAAGCAGCGCGAGCATTAGGCCGTGGCTGTCGATGATTCCGGTCGTTGGCGAAAAGAGCGCGGTGGAACATTCCAGCTCGGGTTCCAACGCGCGCGCTTCGGCGCGCGTGAGCCAGCGCAAATCCATGACACCGCTCGCCCGAGCGCGGGCTTCGATGGCGTGCAGTTGCTGCTCTTGCGCCGCGCCGGCTGCGACGATCAGCTTGCCGCAACGGCGGTGGCCGACGCCGTGCGCGCCGCAATAGCCATACAGCAACTGCTTGCCGCGCACGCAGAGCCGCGCTTTCTGCGACCCCGGCGGGTAGTAAATCCCCGAGTGGATGACTTCGCTGTTGCGCGAACTGGTCTGCGTGCCGAATGTCGCTTCCGCTTCCAGCACGATGACGTCGCGGCCTTGCAGCGCGAGTGCGCGCGCGACGGCGAGGCCGACGACGCCGGCGCCGATCACGACGCTATCGACTTCGTCCACGGTTCGATTCGCCGCGCTGCCGCCGCGTGTGCGCCAGTTCGGAACGCCGACCCGGAGTGCCAGGTTCCCAACCTGTCACCCCGCCGCGGCCGCGCTCTTCGCCGGCTCCAACGCGGCCGCGATCACCTGATCCACCTGGTCCAGCCAGATGAATTCCAGGCGCCCGCGCACTTCTTCCGGGATCTCTTCGAGGTCGCGCTGGTTGCGCGCCGGGATCATCACGCGCTTGATGCCGGCGGCGTCGGCTGCGATCACTTTTTCCTTGAGCCCGCCGATTGGCAGCACCAAGCCGCGCAGGCTGATCTCGCCGGTCATGGCGGTGTCGCTGCGCACGTTTCGATTCGTCAGCAGCGACACCAGTGCCGTGAACATGGCGACGCCCGCACTCGGCCCATCCTTGGGCGTGGCACCTTCGGGCACGTGGATGTGCACGTCGATGTTCGCCACGTGCTTTTCGTCGATGCCGAACTCGTGCGCGCGATGCTTGACGACCGAGAACGCCGCCTGTGCGCTCTCCTTCATCACGTCGCCCAGCTTGCCCGTGAGGATGAGGCCGCCCTTGCCGGGATAGCTGGTGGCTTCGATGAACAGGATGTCGCCGCCCACCGGCGTCCACGCCAGACCCGTGGCCACGCCCGGGATGCTGGTGCGCATGGCCACTTCGTTTTCGAAGCGCGTGGGGCCAAGAATCTTGTCGAGATCGGCCGCGACTATCTTGATTTCGGTGGCGGAACCGTCGGCGATCCGCACCGCCGCATGGCGCAGCACGCGGCCGATTTCGCGTTCCAGGTTGCGCACGCCGGCTTCGCGCGTGTAGTCGCGGATGATGCGGCGCAGCACGTCGTCGCCCACGCTCACTTGGGCCGCCGTGATGCCGTTGGCTTCCAGCTCGCGCTTCACCAGGTAGCGGCGCGCGATCTCGAACTTCTCGTTTTCGGTGTAGCTGGAGAGCTGCACGATTTCCATGCGGTCGCGCAGCGGACCGGGAATGGTTTCCAGCGTGTTCGCGGTGGTGATGAAGACGATGCGGCTCAAGTCGAACGGCACGCCCAGGTAGTTGTCGCGGAAGGTGGCGTTCTGCTCGGGGTCCAGCACCTCCAGCATGGCAGCCGACGGGTCGCCCTGGATGCCGCTGCCCATCTTGTCGATCTCGTCCAGCATCATCACGCAATCGCGCGCCTTGGCCTTGCGGATCGCCTGGATGATGTTGCCCGGCAGCGAGCCGATGTAGGTGCGCCGGTGGCCGCGGATTTCGGCCTCGTCGTGTACGCCGCCCAGACTCACGTGCGCGAACGGCCGGCCCATGGCGCGTGCAATCGATTGGCCGAGCGATGTCTTGCCCACGCCGGGCGGGCCGACGAAGCACAGGATCGGCGACTTGCCGTGCGGCGCGAGCTTGCGCACCGCCAGGAATTCGACGATGCGCCGCTTGATCTTGTCGAGGCCGAAATGGTCCTCGTCCAGGATCTTGCGCGCGGCGGCGATGTCGATGGCGCGCGGCTCGGGCTCGGCCCACGGCAGGTCGATCAGCCAGTCGAGATACGTGCGCACCATGCCTGCTTCCATCGCGCCATCGGGCATGCGCTGGTAGCGCCGCAGTTCCTTTTGCGCGGCCTCCTGCACTTCCGCGGGCATCTTGGCGTCGTCGATCTGCTTTTTCAGGTCGGCCACTTCCTGCGACTTGTCGTCGCTCTCGCCCAGCTCCTTCTGGATCGACGCCATCTGCTCGCGCAAGATCGCCTTGCGCTGGTTTTCGTCCAGCGTCGCCTTGGTGCGTTCACCGATTTTCTGCGTGAGCTTGAGCACCTCGATGCGCTTGGCGAGCATCGCCGAGACTTTGTCCGCGCGCTCGATCACGTCGACGGTTTCGATCACGTCCTGCTTCTGGCTCGGGTCGAAGTCCGAGTACGCGGCCACCAGGTCCGCCAGCGCCCCGGCGGCGGTCGCCGACTGCACTGCGGCCACCAGCGGCTGCGGCGTTTGCGGCAGCAACTGCAGCGCTTCCATCGCCTGCTGCTGCAGGTGCAGCAGGCGCGCCGCCGGTTCGGGCCCCTCTTCCTTGGGTTCGTCGATGGGCTCGGCGCGCGCGGCAAGGAATGGCTGCTCCTGCACGAACTCCTTCACGCGAAAACGCTGCAGCCCCTGCATCACCAGGTGATGGCTGCCGTCGGGCAGGTTCACGTAGCGCAGGATGTTGGCCATGGCACCCATGGTGTGCAGGTTGGCCGGCGCGGCGTCGCCCTTCCCGCCTTCGCGCAGCATCAGGATGCCCACCGGGCGCTCCTCGCGCAGCGCCTGCTGCGCCGCCAGCACCGACGCGTCGCCCGCGATGGTGACCGGGAACACCGTTCCCGGAAACAGCAGCGAATCGCGCATCGGCACGATCGGCAGGATGTCGGGCGGCAGCGACCCGGCATGCGCCATGGCGCCCGCCGGCACCGGCGCGCCCGGCACCTCGGCGTGCCCGCTGGCGTCGACGATGATGGTGCCGCTGCTGCCCGACCCATCGGGCGCTTTGTTGTCGGCTTCGCTCATGACGTTTTCCCCAGGCGGATGACCAGGCAACCGCGCTCGCTCGCCACGGCGACCGCCGAATAGGTGCCGGCCGGCAGCGGAATGTGGCGCTCGAAGCGCCCTTGCGGCAGTTCGAGCCGATGGATGGTTGCGGTGCGCAACTGTTGGGGCAGCACGCGATGGCCGCTCACCACCAGTGCGCCGCCGTCGATCACCGCGTGCACGTCGCGCGCATCCACGCCCGGCAGCGCGACGTAAATCAACAATTCGTCATCGGTTTCCAGCACGTCGACCGGCGGCTCCCAGCTCGGCGCGTGCGTGCGTCGCGGCTGGAACAACTGGCGGTGCAGCCGCTCCATGTGGTCCAGCGCCGAGAGCGCGTCGGACCACATCCAGTCGGAGGAATCATCGTGGCGTTTCATGGCTCATCCCGCAGAGGAAGCATGGGTGCATTTTGCTTCGATTGGAAGCGCCTGGGGGATGGTCGGGCGTTCGGCCCGCAGATGCCTTCCGCGCCGCCAATTCGCTGAGCCCGGCGACCGGTTTTTAATTTCTCGAAGATCGAACGTCCTCACGGATCCTGACAGCGCTTCGCTCTCGCGCCGTCACGAGTGCCTCTGTCGTGCGCGCTGAGGCTCGACCTCATCCGTTCCAGGCGCACACGCCGCGCGGCGCAACGGGCCTCAAAACGTGGCTTGCACCATGACGATCGCACGCGCTCCGCCCAGTGCGTGCACGTCGTTGCCGTCCAGGAAACTCACGGTGTGCCGATAAAACGCGGCGTTGGTCGCATAGATGGCGCTGACGCTCGCCGACCAGTGTGGCCTGAACTGCCACTTCAGCGTCGCGCCGAAATCGCTGTAGCTCGGATCGGTTGCACCGCCCGCGAGCGGTACGACCAGCGTCGTGGTGTAGAAGGTATGCCCCGCGTGCAAGGCCAGGTCCCATTTGTCTGCCAGCGGCAGATCGGCGTCGACCTGCAGGTAGCTGGTGCCGCGGGAGCCGCCGCGATAACCCTGCTCCGTATCGGCCCCGAAGTAGTCGGTGAGCGCGCGGTTGTAGGTGAGGGTGAGCCATTTCCAGCTCAGCGCAAGATTGGCTTCGAGCGTGTTGAACCGGCGCGATCCCAGCGGTGGGTTGGATCGATCAAGATTGGCGCCGGGGTAAAAGTAGCTGTGCAGCCCGGCGCGCCACGACCAATCGCTGTTGATCGGCTGTCCGTAGCTGCCATACACATCGATTTCCGCGCCACCGCCGGGGAAGCTGTTCTTGCCGATGTTGGAGCCCCAGACACCCGCGGCCAAGCCATTCGCCGCGGTGTAATCCAGGCCACCCTGGACGGCGGGTCGACCCCAGGTTTGCGTGAGGCCCCGTACTTCGTAATCCGAGACGACTGCTGCGTTGCCCGTCAGGTCGCCAGCCAACGCCGCGGTGGCGCAAGCCATGAATGCGGCGGCGGCCGCAAACCGTGGAAAACCATATTTCATGTCCATCCCTCCGCCGGAATTACCCGGATCAGGTTCAGGGTCGTTCGCTCGATGCGAACCTCTCAGCCTTGACGGCTCCCCTTGGTTGATTGAGGGCGCTAATGTAGCACCGCGCAGTGCCGTTCCGGCGCTGCGAACCGTCTTGACGCGGCGATGTCGGGGGGCCTGATGCGCCGTCAAATCCATGCGCGCCAATCCAGCCGGCACCGACGCCGGTGCTCAGCTCACAGCTTGCGCAGCGGAATGATTTCGTGCGGCGTGCGGCCGACCGCGGCCTGGAAATCCGCCATTTCAATCGAGCCGCCGGCGCGCGCGCGCGCCGCGTCGTCGGCCCACGCTTCGATCAGCACCATTTCGTTGCGCCGGCGCCAATTCACGTAGAGCTGCCAGAAGCGGTTGCCCGCGGCCGCGCGCGCCACGTTCGCGCTCAACTCATACGCGGTGATCAGTTCGATCGCCGGCTTGCTCCAAATCGTCACCCGCGCGGTCTGCGTGCCTATGCTTTTGCCGGGCGAAAGCGGCTGGTGCGCCCCGGCGCCCTGCTCCACCAGCAGGCGCTCTTCGCACAAGTCGATCAGCGCTTCGTCCCCCAATCCACGCACGTACTGAAAATGCGGCTCCTTCATGTGCGCTTCGGTCAACGCGCGCTCGCTGACCCAGGACTGGAACAAGTGGATGACGTTGGTCTCGCGCTCGTCCCGCCACAGGTCGAAGTTGAGATTGCCGGGTTCACGACGCGAGCCGATTTCCTCGTCGCGCATGGCGCCGATATACGAACCGAACATGTGCGGGTTGACTTCGAGCGTCACCAGCAGTTGGTGCCGTTGCATGAGTTTTCCTCCCTCTGACCGACCTGTTTTTTTGGTTTCAGGCGCGATTTTGCGTTAATCCGCGAATCTGTCGATATCGAGGAACGGCTGTGTCCGTTCGATCGCCGCCGGCGCCGGGAACGGGTTGCGCTGAGAAAAATGGTCGAAGCGCGGAATGCCCCGCGGGAGCGCTCCGCCTGCGCCAACCGCCGCCTTCACGCGGTGCGGCAGCCGAGGAGGTCAGGCGTCGTCATTGTTGCCGACCGCTGTGCAACAAGCGGCTTCCATGGCCCGACGCTACGCCAGCGAACCCGCAGGCCGGGCGGCAAGCGCAGCCGGCACGAAAACGCCATGCAACGACCTGCCGACCACGCGGGCAGCCCAAAGCCGCCGATACGTTCGGGTTCAGGGACATGGCGTGCGATCAAGCGCAGGATCAGGGCCAGCGGCACGCAGACGGCGTGCGCTGGGCGCCGATGTCAGGTCCGCGGTGGCATCCAGCGATGCCGCGAACACGTTACTTGGTGGTATAGCCGCCGTTGATCAGGATGGTCTGGCCGGTGATCCACCAGCCGTCGCTCACCAGATGGCGAACGAAGGGCACCACGTCTTCGATGTCGGTCAGGCCGGTCTTGCTGAAGGGCGAGAGCGCCGCCGCGCTCTTGTGATAGGCCTGCGCATCGGCGTTTTCCTGGCCGTAGAAAAACGGCGTGTCCATCGGCCCCGGTCCGACCGCGTTGACCGAAATGCCGCGGGCACCCAGTTCCTTGGCGACGGCGCGCGTGTAGTGCTCCACCGGCGCCTTGGTGCCGGCGTAGGACGAGTAGAACGGCGTGAAGGCGCCCAGCAGCGAAGTGACCAGCGTGACGATCTTGCCGCCATCGTTCACGTGTTTGGCCGATTCCTTGAGGAAGAAAAACGCCGCTTTGGAATTGATCGCACTCATCTGGTCGTATTCCGCCTCCGTGATGTCGGCGATCGGCTTCTTCAGCACCTTGCCCACCGTGTTGATGGCGATGTCGGGCCGGCCCACGGCGGCCACCGCGTCGGCAAACAGCTTTTCCATGGCGCTCGCGCTCGTCAGGTCGGCCTGGAACGCAACCGCTTCGGCGCCCGCTTTTTTCACGGCCGCCAGCGTTTCATCGGCCGCTGCCCGCGTGGCCGCGCTGTTGTAGTGGATCGCGACCGCCCGGGCGCCGTGCGTGGCCAGGTCGCGCGCCAGCAACCCGCCCAGATTCTTCGCACCCCCTGCAATCAGAACCACTTTGCCTTCGATACCGTGCTTGGACATGTTTGATCCCCGTTTTCGTGAATGAACAGTGACTACGATATTGGCTAATCGTTTGCAAATAAAGGCTTCATCCATGGATTGACTATCCAGAATCCATGACGAATAACGCGACATGGACCTGACCGATCAACTCCGCATCTTCATCAGCGTGGCCGAGCGGGGCGGTTTCACTGCCGCGGCCAACCAACTGGATGCGCCGCGCGCCACCGTCTCGCTTGCGATCCAGCAACTGGAAGCGCGCCTCGGCGCCCGCTTGTTCAACCGCACCACGCGCCGCGTGACGTTGACGCAAGACGGCGACGCGCTGCTGGAACGCGCCAGCAGCCTGGTAAGCGACGCCGACGAATTGCAGCAGCTGTTCAAGACACAAACCGCCGCCCTCGCCGGTCGCTTGCGCGTGGACGTTCCCAGCCGCCTGGCGCGGCGCGTGATCGCCCCCGCGTTGCCCGCCTTCCTCGCGCGTCATCCGCAACTGCAAATCGAGCTCGGGTCGAGTGACCGCGCGGTCGATCTGGTGGCGGAAGGCATCGCCTGCGCGCTGCGCGTCGGCACGCTGGCGCCCAGCAGCCTGGTCGCCAAGCCGTTGGGGCAACTGCGCATGGTGAATTGCGCCAGCCCCGCCTATCTCGCGCACTGGGGTCGACCCGATTCGCCCCAGGCGCTGAAACGCCATCGCGCGGTTTTGTATGCGCCGCCGGGTGAAGAGCACGCCGCGCCTTGGGAATGGGTCGAAGCCGGTCAGGCCCGCGTCCTTGCCATGGACGGACAAGTCACGGTCAACAACGCTGAAACCTACGTCGCGTGCGCGCTGTCCGGTCTCGGCCTGATACAGATCCCGGCGTACGACGTGCGCGACCATCTGCAACGCGGCGAGTTGGTGGAAGTGCTGGCGGACTGGTCCGCGCCCGCCATGCCCGTTCACCTGGTCTACCCGCACCGCCGCTACGTGTCGCGGCGGGTGCAGGCGTTCGGCGTGTGGCTGGGCGAAAGCCTCGCGCCTCTTATGGCATGACGGCGTCTAAGAACTGTCGTGGGGTGCCCAGATTCCATCGCGGTCGGCACGTTCGCCGCTCAGCCGTGCTCGGCCCTTCCGCTGTCTTGACGCGCGAATCAGCCACGTGGTGCGCTCGATACAGGTCGAGAAGCGACGCGGCCCGTCAAGAACGCGCTTGTCGCGCTGGCCCCGTCTTGAATTCACGCAGGTTGCCGAAGCCAGGAGCCGGGGAGGTGCGCATCACCGCGGCACCGCGCCGCCGCATCGGCGATCGGTTGCTACAAGCTGGCGGCCATCAGAAGTGCATGGTGATCGCATCGACCACGCGGTAATCGTTGTCCACGATAGGCATCCAGCGCCATTTGTCGAACGTGGTGCAGGGGTGCGAAATGCCGAGTCCCACCCGTTCCCCGACGACCGGCGCCAGGGCATCGTCGGCCGCGTCCCAGCGCAGGTAGGCGTGCTGATCGTTCAGTTCGCTCACGCGCCAACTGCGCGGCACCGGCCGGGCCGCGCGCTCGCCCAGCGCGGCACGCGCGATCGGGATGGGCATGTCCTGGTCATAGGAGATATCACGCCGGCCCGCCGTCAGCAGTGCCAGGTGCGGCTCGGGACACGACTGCACCGCTGCCCAGACTTCGATGGCGGGCCGCAGCCCGGCTTCGGTAGCGCAGCCGATGCGGCGATTCACTGCGCGCATCAGCTCGGCGTAATGGCCGTGGTCGTGCGTGACATAGCAGCCGGAACGCAGCAGGCCGCGCACCGGGCGATTGAGCGTTGGCCGCAAGCGCTTTGCCACGAGGTCGAAAAGCGCCGAGCCGCCGGCGGAAAACAGCAGTTCATGGGCCTCGAACAACCCCTCGGTCAGGCAGGTCTGCGCGATCGCCTGCACGCGATCCAGCAGCGCCGCCACGTAATCCGCGTCGTGCCGATCGTCGCCGGTGACACCTTGCCCCTCGTAGCATTCGATGCCGACCAGCGTGACCGCCGCACTGGCGCGCATCGCCCGCGCCAAGGCCAATGCCTGCGCCTCGGTGCGGCAGCCGGTGCGGGCGCCGGCGACGCCGATTTCCATCATCACTTCGAACGCCGGCGCGCCAGGGTGCGTGCGACTCCAGGTTTCGATCAGCGCAAGCTGGGCCAGCGAGTCCACCAGAAAGATCACGCGCAAGTCGGCATGCCGGGCGCACAGTTCGGCGATTCCCGCCAAGTCGTCAGCCTGCAACACTTGGTTGGCGATCAGCGCGCGGTGCACACCGGCCGCAACGCCGACCGCCAATTGCGTCACCGTGGCAAACGTCATGCCCCATGCGCCCGCGGCCAGTTGGCGTGCAAAAAGCTGTGGCGACATGGTGGTTTTGCCGTGCGGCGCCAGGTCGATGCCGTGCGCCCGCACGAAATCCTGCATCCACGCGATGTTGTGCTCCAGCGCGCCCTGCTTGATGAGCGCAAGCGGCAGCGGCAAATCGCCCGCCAGCACGTTCCAGCCGGCCGCGCCGACCATGCTACAGGCGCGCGGCGGCGCGTTGTGCGGGTAGCCCTTGTCGTGGGCATCCAGCACCGGATCCATCACGTCAATTCGCACTTCTTTGATCACCAACATCCCATCAACAAGCGCCCGCGACGGGATGGCGGGCTGCCCAATCACCCGTTCCAGTCGCTATGAAAACCGGATCACCGGGTTATCGCCATCGCCCGGAACGGCTTGGGAATCCGGCAAGCGTGTGCCGTCCATGCCAGTGGCGGCTCCCCTTCGCAACGCTGCACGTGATTTTCCGCAAACGGCCGTATTGTGTTTTGGCGAATCCGCTGGCCGATCGTTGGATCAGTCCAGGTCCGTCTCACGCGCGGCTGCCATATCGTAGCCACGCGCGTTCAAGCACCGCCCGCGCCATCAACGATCCTGACCACGGCGGCCGCGATCGTCGCGGTCCCCGTGCTTGAATTTCTTGCGGTCGTGGCCGCGATCAAAGTGCTTGCCGCCCCGGCCGCCGCGTTGCCAGTCGCGATCGCCGTGGTGCGCGCGGTAATACGGCACGTATTGGCCGCGATACCAGTCGTCCCGCACGAAGTACACCGGCCGGCCGCAGGCGCGGTAGGCGGCGCAGTGCTTGCTCCAATGTTTCGCCTGCCCCGGCGGCACGCGCAAATAAATCGGCGCCGCGCCCACGTACTGCGGCACGGGCGCCACCACCACGGGCTGGGCATAAACGAGTTGCGGCGCCGGTGCGCCGCCAAGCACGATCTGGCCGTAGAAATCGGGCGCGCCGATGCCGATGGAAACGCCCACCTGCGCCATCGCGGGAACAGCGGCCACGGCGAGGACGGCCGCAAAAAGAAAACGCTTCATCTGAGTGGTTCCATGGAAGGATGACAAGAACATAGCTAGGTCGGATCGCGCTGTGACCGCAAGGTTCACCGCCCAGGCGACAAAGCCCGGAGCGCAGGGGCAAGTTTAAGGTGAGCATGGCGCACCCGTGGCCATCGCACCGTTTCCTTTTCGGGCAGCTTCGCCGCCGGGGCCGAATTCACGCATCGCAGCGGCTTTCTGCGGATGGGCCAGTCACGCGTCCACGCAGTTCAGTCGAAACGCCCGGCAGGTACTGCGCTGGTTGGCTACCTCGACCTCTGAGGCCAATTGCTGCGATGGACTGAATGGTGAAACCACGGCGAGCGCGTGGACATCCCCCGCAACCGTGCCCGAATTACGGGTAATGACGGGACCCGAGCGCGCGCATTGGCGTGAGAAGACTTGTCCATTGGATCGCGACAAGGAACGCGCGGATGACGTCGTCAGGCGCCGGCACCCCAACTTGCCGCGCTTGCTTTTTGGGCAAATCACCGCGAAGCCTTGCGCGCATTGCGTTCGTCGATCTGACGACCTACTTTCCATGTTGCTCGGCAACAGATTTTGCAGACGACCGGTACCGATCCGCTGACGCCTCACCCGAGTCTGGCGATGTAATGGATGCCTCCCTGCCTACGGTCAACCCAAGCGCAGCCAGGCTATTTTGTTGAAACTTTCGTGGATCGAGCCGATCACTTCCGTACAAGCCAAAACGCTGGCCGCGGACGCAGCAGCCATCTGCTGTCTCACCGGGTTTCTCCCATGTTGATTGGGCCCCCTGCGTCCACAACGCCAACGTTACAACCACCCATTCATCGAACGGAGAAAGTTGTGACTGCTGCACTGCATCTTCTCACCCAAATGTCCCGAGCGGAAACGCTCTTCAAGCTGCTGCGCCTCGGCCCGGCGACACTCGAGCGCCTGATCCGCATCACCGGATGGAGCTACGAACACACCCAGCACGCGCTGCTGATCCTCATCGCCGATGGGCGCGTGCTTTACCGCTACGTCAGGGGCCGCAAATGCTTCCGGCTGAAACGCCTCGCCGATTCACGTCCACGCAATTCCGGCCTCCGACACAGTTACACCGGGCGCGTCAACTTGCTGCGATGAGCCGGTAACGCGGCCCCGGTCACCCCGATCGTTTCGCCGCCCGTCAGCGAACGATCTTGACGACCGTGCGACCTTTCGCGCGGCCGTGCAGGAAGTCATCGAAGGCATCCGGCAAGTCATCGAAAGCTATCGTCCGGGTCATCTCCGCAAGGTACCGCGGCTTCAGATCGGAAGCAAGCCGGTCCCAGACATGCTGGCGCGTCGGGAACTGCATATAGCCGGAATCGACGCCGAGCATGCTGACGCCGCGCAGGATGAACGGGAACACCGTCGATTCCAGCTTGGCACTCGCCGCGTTGCCGATGCTGGCAACCGTGCCCGCCTGTTTCATCGTCGCCAACAGCCAATGAAGAATCGGCCCACCGACGTTGTCGACGGCGCCCGCCCACTGGCCGGTCTCGAGCGGCCGCACTTTTGCCAGATCGATGGACGAGGTGAGCTTCACCTCGGTCGCACCCAGCGCCCGCAGATGATCCGCCTGCGCCGCCTTGCCGGTGAGCGCAACGGTGTGGTAGCCCAGTTGGGACAACATGTCGATCGCCAGCCCGCCGACGCCGCCCGAAGCGCCGGAGACGATGACCGGGCCGTTGGCGGGCGCGAGGCCGTTGTGCTCCATGCGCACGATGGCCAAGGCGGCAGTGAAGCCCGCGGTTCCCAGTGCCATGGCTTCGAACGCCGTCAGCCCCGCAGGCAGCGCCAGCGCCCATTTCGACGGGATGCGCGCCAGTTCCGCGTAGCCGCCGTGATGCGATACGCCGATGTCGAAGCTGGTGGCGATGACCTGGTCGCCGGGTTTAAAACGCGCGTCGCTGCTCTGCACGACTTCGCCCACCAGGTCGATGCCGCCGATGCACGGGAAGCGCCGAATGATCTTGCCCGCGCCGGTGGCCGCGAGCGCGTCCTTGTAATTGATGCTCGAGTAGTGCACCCGGATCGTGAGTTCGCCGTTGTCGAGTTGCTCGGGCTTCAATGTCGTCATCGAGCCGCCGACTTTGCCGTTTGCGTCGCACTCGATCAGGAAAGCCTTGAAGTTGTCTCGTTGCATGTGGAACCCCGCTGGTTGCTGACTGTGAATGACGAAGGGCAAGAATTTGCGCCTTCGGAAAAACAAGCACGCGAACGCCAGTCGTTCCCGCCGCGCGTGGTGAAGCCCAAGCCGAATCCGGCGACTACGCCTTGCCCATGGCCGCCTTGACGCGTTCGGGCCGGAATGGCGTCTGGTGCAGGCGCACCCCGACCGCATCGTAAACGGCGTTGCTGATCACCGCGGCCGTTGGGCAGGTCGACGGCTCGCCGCCGCCGGTGGACTTGGACTTTGGATCATTGTTCACCAGCACGATGTCGATGCTGTCCGGAATCTCGTGGAAGCGCAGGATCGGATAGCTCGTCCAGTCGCGGCTGGTCACGTGCGCGTGATCGAAGGTCACTTCCTCGTGCAGCGTGCGGCTCACGGACTGGATGATGTTGCCCTCGATCTGGTTGCGCATGCCGTCCGGACTGATGACGAGACCGTTGTCGTGTGCGACGACCACGCGCACCACGTGAATTTCGCCGGTCTGCTGGTCGACTTCGACGTCCGCAATCGTTGCCACGAGACTGTCGTCGCGGTTCACCCACGCGATGCCGCGGCCTTTGGCCTTGCGGCCGCTCTGTTTGCCGGCGCCGAACGCCACGCGCGGCTGCCATCCGTAGAGCCTGGCCGCAGCCTTGAGCACTCCGACGGTGCGCGGCGCCTTCAGATACTTGAGCCGGAACGCCAGCGGGTCCTGCTTCGCCGCCGCGGCCAGTTCGTCGATGAAGGATTCCATCGCGAACGTGGTCTCGAACTGGCCCGGCGCGCGCATCCACGCCGTGATCACGCCGACGCGGCTCTCGTCGCGGGACGCGACGTCGGCATTGTCGAACGTGTACTCGTAGCCGATCTGGGCGTGGCCCAGATTGACGTTGCCCACCGGCTTGTCGATCAATTCGGAGGCCAGCAGGCGCGTGTCGGACAGCGTCGGCACCCACATGTGGTGGCGCCACGCCGTGACGTTGCCGTGTTCGTCAAGCCCGCCTTCGAGCGCCTGCACCATCGGCGCTTCCTTCGGGTCCCAGCCGTGCGAATCCCAGCGCATCCACTGCACGCGCACCGGGCGCCCCACGGCGCGCGACAGGATCGCGGCATCCGCCATCACGTGCTCCAGGCCATTGCGCCCGTATTGGCCAGAGGCCTCGACCCAGCGGACTTCCACCTTGTCAACCGAAAGGCCGAGCAACTCGGCCAGATCGCGTTGCGCCTGGTGCGGCATCTGCGTGCCGCCCCAGACAATGGCTTTGTCATGGCTGACGTCGGCAATGGCGCATTCCGGCCCGATCGATCCATGTGTTTCAAACGGCGTGAGGTACGTGGCCTTGAAGGTATGTGCGGCCGCCTTGAGCGCGCCATCGACGTCGCCGTGGCTGGCGATGGACCGGGTCTTCTGGGGCGCCTTGCGCACCGCGTCCCAGACTTCGTCGGTCGCGGCCAGGCCGTTCCAGTCTGACCACTTGGCGAGGCCGTCCGCCGGCCCTTTGCGGTCGAGTTTGGAACCCAGCCTTTGTGCCGCCTGGATCGCGCCCCACTCGGTTTCCGCCAGCACGCCAAGGAAATTGCCCACGCGCACGACCTGAACGAAGCCCGGAATATCTTTCAAGCCGGTTTCGTCAACCGACAAAAGTCGCGACTGGATGCCGTACGGACGCACCACGCGGCCGTGCAACATGCCGGGCACCTTCACGTCCTGCAGGTAGGTGAACGCGCCCGTGACCTTGCCGGGAATGTCCTTGCGCTGCACCGAGGTCCCGATCACGGTGTACTTCGACGGGTCCTTGAGTTTGGCATCGGGCGCCACCTTCATGCCGAACGTCTTGCCGCTGGCGCCGATGGTCACGTCCAAGCGCTTGTCGCCCACGAGTTCCCCGTAGGTAATGGATTTTCCCACCGCGCCCGCGACAGTGACGACACCTGCGGCGGCCGTCAGTTTGTCCACCGGCACGCCGAAATGCTGGCTGGCCATGTCGAGCAGCACCTGGCGGCCGGCCGCCGCCGCGTGCTGGATCTGCGGCCCGGCATAACGCACCGCCATGCTGCCGTAGGACGGCCCCTGGTCCACCGTTTCCGTGGTCGAACCCATCACGAGAAAAAAGCGGTCGTAGGGAAAGTCCAACTCTTCCGCAGCAATTTGCAGCAGCGCGTTCGGCGCGCCGTTGCCCTGTTCCACCTTGCCCGTGAACAGCGTGGCGGTGTTGTCCGGATGGATCGCGATCCAGGCATCCAGCTTCGCCGGGTCCACCGCCGGGAACGTGTCCTTGCCCGTCATCGCGGCGACGCTGGTATCCAGCGGCAATTCGTCACGCACCGCCGCCATGGCCGCGACCGGTCCGAGCAGGCTGAAGCCCAGCACCAGGCCCCCAGACGTCTTGAGGAACGTGCGGCGGCTGGCGCCGAGATCGGACAGTTCCATCGCGGCGATTGCGCCGTGGCGTTGCGCGTTCATGCTGCGTCTCCCGCCTTGGCGGCCCGCTCGATGGCACGGACGATGCGCATGTGCGTGCCGCAGCGGCACAGATTGCCGTCCAGCGCCTGCTTGATGTCATCTCGCGTCGGGTGCGGGTTCTTCTTCAGCAGCGCATCGGCCGTCATGATCATCCCATTGATGCAATAGCCGCATTGCACCGCCTGTTCGTCGATGAACGCCTGCTGCAGCGGGCTCGGGTGCTCGACCGTGCCCAAGCCTTCGAGCGTGGTGATTTCATGCCCCTCGGCCGCCTCCACCAGCAGCACGCACGAATGGGTCGCCTGCCCGTCGAGCTGGATGGTGCAGGCGCCGCACTCCGACAGGCCACAGCCGAACTTCGGCCCGTGCAGCCCGAGGTCGTCGCGCAGCGCGTACAGCAACATGGTGCCCGGTTCGACCGAAACGTCGTGCGGCTGGCCGTTGACTTTGAGATGGATCGTCTTTGGCATGTGAGGTCTCCTGATTCAGACGTGTCGGACGCAACTGAAAATACTACTTTTTGCGCCTGATCGTCGGGCTCGCGTCCCTTGATCTCACGGATTTGCGCCTTCGCTCGTGCGCCGGCGTTTCCGGAATGCTCTGGTCGGGCTGTTCCGCGGCCAGGGTCTGGGTGTGGTCGTCCCGCAGCGGCATTTCCTGCGCACGAACCCATCCCAATGAAAAAGGCCACCAAGTGTTTGTCCTTGGCGGCCCTTGTTTTCCAAATTGGTGGAGCTGGGGGGAGTCGAACCCCCGTCCGCAAATCTTCCTCGCCCGGTTCTACATGTGTAGCGCTCTGGTTTGAATCTCGCCACCCGCGCCGCGCAGGCGCACGCTGTGCAGGCGGCCAGCACCCTTGGATCTCGCTTGCGCCCAAGGTACCCGGACACAAGCCAGCCGATGTGAATGCCCTCGCAGCCGGGAGGTATTGCTACCCCCTTGCCCAGCCCATCGGCCTGCTGTTGCGAGGCTCACCGGTGTTTAGGCGGCGAGTGCGAAACGTTCGTCGTTTGCAGTTACTTTTGTTTCAGCGGATTTACGAGGTGACTGAACCTCGACATGCCCCGAAGCGGTTCCAACCCACGTCGAAACCAATGCAGCCCCAAGAGCGTTCATTTTAGGTCGCTTGCGGGAAAAGCAACAGCAGCGAACAGGGCGCCGATATGATTTGTGGCCTCGCGCCCCGTGCGGTTCCGCGCCGTCCGCCCGCGATCCCACCCTCTTGAAATGTCCAACGCCATGACGTTCAACGCCTTGCGGCGGGTTGCCCGCTTTGCGCTTGCCGCCCTCACCGCGCTGCTGGCCGGCCAGGCCGGCGCCTTCACCATCACGGCGTTCAGCCCGCAGGGCGAAGTGGCGCGGGTCAACCAGGTCGTCGCCAAATTCAGCGAAGACATGGTGCGCTTTGGCGACCCGCGGGCGGCAGCGCCGTTCGACCTGCGTTGCGACACCGACGTCAAGGCGCAAAGCCGCTGGACCAGCGCGCGCGAGTGGGTGACGGATTTCGCCAGCGACTTGCCACCCGGCGTGCGCTGCACGGCGCAGGCGGTCGAGGGACTGCAATCGCTGGCCGGCGGCAAGCTCGCGGGCCGCGCCAGCTACCGCTTCGATACCGGCGGACCGTTCGTGCGTCGCATCCGGCCGTACGACGGCTCCACTATCGAGGAAGAACAGGCGTTCATCCTGCAGCTCAACGGCAACGCCACGGCCGACAGCATCAAGGCCAACGTCTGGTGCGATCTGGAAGGTGTGGGTGAGCGCGTGCCGGTGCGGCTGATCGAAGGCAAGCAGCGCGACGAGCTCATGCACGCGCTGGACCTGGACAAGGCGGCAGCGCGCGCGCCTGGGCAGTACTACGCGCTGCAGTGCGCGCGCCGCCTCACGCCGGCCAGCAAGATGGAACTGGTTTACGGCAAGGGCGTGGCCACGCCCAGCGGCATCGCCAACACGGTGGAGAAGCGCTTTCCCTACACCGTGCGCGAGCCGTTTACCGTGAGCACCACGTGCCAGCGCGAAAACGCGCACGCCGACTGCATCCCGATCACGCCGATCAGCGTGCTTTTCAGCGCGCCCATCTCGACCAAGGTGATCGACCAAATCCACCTGCGCTCCGATGCCGCGGAATTTCCAGCCACGTACGAAAAGGACGAAAACGAAGTCTCGTCCCTCCAGTTTGCCGGCCCGTTCCCCGAGCGCACCACCCTCAACCTGACGCTGCCCGCTGACCTGAAGGACGTGAGCGGCCGGCCGCTGGTCAACGCCACGGCGGGCCCGATAAAGATTGCGGTGGGACCGCTGCCGCCGCTGGCCAAGTTTTCCTCGGGCGCATTCGGCATCATCGAGCGCTTTGCCGAAGGACCCGACGGGCCGGCGCTGCTGCCGCTGACGCTGCGCTACACCGATTCCAGGCAGCAGAACACGGCGCTGGAACTGCACGAACTGGACGTGCGGGGCGATGCCGACATCATTGCCTGGTTCACGCGCGTGCGGCGCTATGACAACAGCTACGTTTCGCGCGGGCAGGCCGAGCGCGACGTACGCGGCCCGCTGCCGCCGCCAGTGAACGACGGCACCAAGGACGACGTCGAAACGCGCACGGTGTCGCTGCTGCACGGCCGCGAACACGTGCAAACCTTGAAGCTGCCGCCGCCGCCGAAAAGCGGCCTGCGCCCGTTTGAAGTGATCGGCGTGCCGCTCGCGCCGGGGTTCCACGTGGTCGAGGCCAGTTCCGAGTTGCTCGGGCAGGCGCTGCTGGACGACGGCTATGGGGCCGATCGGCGCATGTACGTGCGCACCGCGGCGCTGGTCACCAACCTGGGCGTGCATTTCAAGCTCGGCCGCGAGAATGCGCTGGCGTGGGTCACCACGCTGGATACGGGCGAACCCGTACCGGGCGCCAGCGTGCAGATCTCGGACTGCCGCGGCAAGCGGGTGGCGCACGCCACGACGGATGCCGACGGCGTGGCCAGCTTCAAGGGCGTGTCGCCGCAAGCCCCGAATTGCACCGCCGACGACAACTACGTGGGCGACTTCCAGAATGCTTATTTCGTCAGCGCTCGCGCCGAAAACCACGGCACCGAGGACATGGCGTTCACCTGGTCGTCGTGGCAGCGCGGCATCGAATCGTGGCGCTTCAACGTGCCCACCAGCAGCGACCCGGCGCCCGACGTGCGCGCCCACACCCTCTTCGACCGCACGCTGTTCCGCACCGGCGAGAAAGTGTCGATGGAACACCTGCTGCGCACCGAAACCGATGCCGGTTTCGGCTTGCCAGGAAAGAAGCCCGCCACCCTGGTCATCACGCACGTGGGCAGCGGCCAGGCGTTCGAGCAGCCGCTCAAATGGCGCAGCACCGCGACCGGCGGCCTGAGCGCCGAAAGCACGTTCACGATCCCGAAGGCCGCCAAGCTCGGCCTCTACCGCGTGGCGCTGAAGGGCGAGGACGACGCCGGCAACGTCGTGAGCTACACCTCCGGCGAATTCCGCGTGGAGGAATTCCGCCTGCCGGTGTACCAGGGCAAGGTGGCGCCCACCAGCTCGGCGCCGCTGATTGCGCCCGGCAAGATTCCGGTGCAGGTGCAGATCAACTACATCAGCGGCGGGCCGGCCGGCAACCTGCCGGTGCAGGTGTCGGCCACCACGCGCACCACCATTCCCGACTACGTCGATTACGACGCCTTCAGCTTCAACCCGCCGCGCAGCGAACGCGGAGCGTCCGACGACAGCAAGGTGGTGGCCGACAAGCTGCGCGCCACGCTGAATCAGCAAGGCCTGGGCGACGTCACCATCGACGGCCTGGAGCCCTCGACCCAACCCCAGCACCTGACGCTGGAAGCGACCTACTCCGATCCGAACGGCGAAATCCAGACGTTGTCCAGCAGCCGAACGATCTGGCCGGCCGCGGTGATCGCCGGCATCAAGGCCGACAGTTGGGTGTCCGCCGGCCGCTCCGCCAAGGTGCAGGCGCTGGCGCTGGACCTGGACGGCAAGCCGATGCCGAAGGTGGCCATCGACGTGCGCGCCATGCTGCGCGTGACCACCACCACGCGCAAGCGCATGGTGGGCGGCTTCTACACCTACGACAGCCATACCGACACCAAGGACCTGGGCACCGTGTGCACCGGCAAGAGCGACGAACACGGCGTGATGGCGTGCACGGTGAGCCTGACCGATCCCGGCGAAATCGAACTGGTCGCCAAGGCGCACGACAG
This sequence comes from Burkholderiaceae bacterium, assembly GCA_004299095.1. Lineage (GTDB taxonomy): Bacteria > Pseudomonadota > Gammaproteobacteria > Burkholderiales > Burkholderiaceae_C > Ottowia. The sequence goes on from SCQQ01000042.1 coordinate 74,181, forward strand.
CGACGGCCGCACGTCGTTGGCCGCGACGTCGGTCTGGGTCACCAAGCAAGGCGAACTCTGGTTCGGCGGCAACGACGACGACCGCATGGACGTGCTGCCCGAGAAAAAGCATTACGAACCGGGCGACACCGCGCGCTTCCAGGTGCGCATGCCGTTCCGCCACGCGACCGCGCTGGTGGCGGTGGAGCGTGAAGGCATCCTGAGCCACGAGCTGGTGAAGATCAGCGGCGACGATCCGACCATCAGTCTCAAGGTCGAGCCGAACTGGGGTCCCAACGTGTACGTGAGCGTACTGGCCCTGCGCGGCCGCATTTATCACGCGCCGTGGTACAGCTTCTTCACTTGGGGCTACAAGGCGCCGCGCCAGTGGTGGCAGGCATTCACGCAAGACAACAAGGACTACGTCGCGCCCACGGCGCTGATCGACCTGAGCAAGCCCGCGTTCCGCTTCGGCATGGCCGAGCTGAAGGTGGGAACGGCCGCACACCAGTTGCTGGTCAGCGTGAAAACCGATCACGACACCTACCAGATCCGTGACACGGCCAAAGTGACCATCACCGTCACGCAGCCCGACGGCAAGCCCGCCGCGGGCGCTGAAGTGGCAGTGGCCGCGGTCGATCAGGCGCTGCTGGAACTGATGCCAAACCGCAGTTGGGACGTGCTGCCCGCCATGCTGGTGCGGCGCGCCTGGGGCGTGCAGACCTCCACCGCGGAAATGCAGATCGTCGGCCGGCGCCATTACGGCCGCAAGGCGGTGCCATCGGGTGGCGGCGGTGGCAAGAGCCAGACGCGCGAACTGTTCGACACGCTGCTGCTGTGGAAGCCCGCGATCACGCTGGACGAAAAAGGCCAGGCGCAAATCGAAGTGCCGTTGAACGATTCGCTCACCACGTTCCAGATCGTCGCCGTGGCGGACATGGGCACCGGGCTGTTCGGTACCGGCGAGACCGCGATCCACACCAAGCAGGACCTGCAAATCATCAGCGGCCTGCCGCCGCTGGTACGCGAGGGCGACCGGTTCCAGGCCATGCTGACGCTGCGCAACAGCACCGACAAGGCGATGAAAGTGGAGGTCGAGCCGCACGCCACGCTGCTCACGCTGGAGAAGAAAACGGTCGATATCCCCGCCAATTCGGCACGCGGAGTGGATTGGGACGTGACTGCGCCGCTGCAGCCGATTGCCGAGCGCGCCGACAGCCTGGCATGGGAGATCCGCGCGTACGACCTGGACAGCAAGGCGCAAGACGCCGTCAAAGTCACTGAGCGCATCATTCCCGCCGTTCCGATCACCATACAGCAAGGCACGCTGGTACAGCTCGACAGCCCGTTCACGCTGGACGTGGCGCCGCCCGCGGACGCCCTGCCCGCCGAAGGCGCCAAACGCGGCGGCCTGCTGCTGGCGCTGCAGCCCAAGCTCGCCACCGGCCTGCCGGCGATCCGCGACTGGTTCGCGCGCTACCCCTATTCGTGCCTGGAGCAACTCACCAGCAAGGCGATCGGCATGGATGACATGGCGCTGTGGCAAAAGACCATGGCCTCGCTGCCCACCTACCTCGACAACAACGGCCTCGCGTACTACTTCCCACCGCGCTCGGGCGACAACGACAACGGCAGCGACACGCTCACGGCCTGGCTGCTCTCGGCCACCGACGAAGCGAGCCGCATCAACCCGGCCTACCGCCTGCCCGCCGATGCGGTGCAGAGCATGACCAAGGGCCTCGCCGATTTCGTCGCCGGCCGCATACAGCGCAAGTTCTGGTCGCCGCGCAACGATCTGGACGAGCGCAAGCTGGCCGCCATCGCGGCGCTGGCGCGCTACAACGCCGCCAAGCCGGAAATGGTGAGCAGCATCGCCATCGCGCCGAATCAGTGGCCCACCAGCGCCGTGCTCGACTGGATCAGCATCCTGCAGCGCGTGCAAGGCATTCCGAAACAGGCCGCGCAGCTCGAACAGGCCGAGCAGATCTTGCGCGCCCGCGTGTCGGTGCAGGGCACGCGCCTGGTGTTCAGCACCGAGCGCGACGACGACTGGTGGTGGCTGATGGAAGGTGGCGACGTCAACGCCGCGCGCCTGCTGCTCGCGGTGATGAACGACCCGGCCTGGAAGGACGACGTGGGCCGCCTGGTCACCGGCTTCATCGCGCGCCAGAACAACGGTGCCTGGCGCACCACCACCGCCAACCTGTGGGGCAAGCTGGCGCTGCAGGAATTCTCGCGCGAGCACGAGCGCGCGCCGGTCACGGGCAGCACGCGCGCCACGTACGGCAACGAGCACGGCATGGTCGACTGGGCCCGGGTGCGACCGGTGAAGAACGGCGAACAGGCGCCGTTCAGCCGCTTCTACGGCGCGCCCGCGTCGCCGGGCCAGCTCACCAACAACACGATGTTCCTGCCGTGGTCCACCAGTCCCAAGGACGCGCTGGTCGTCACGCAATCGGGCAGCGGCAAGCCGTGGCTCACGCTGCAGTCGCTCGCGGCGGTGCAGTTGAAGGCGCCGTTTGCCGCCGGTTACCAGATCAAGAAAACCATCACACCGATCGAACAGGCCAAAAAGGACTTGCCCGCGGGCCACTATTCACGCGGCGACATCCTGCGGATCACACTGGAAGTGACCGGCGCAGCCGACATGACCTGGGTGGCGGTGACCGACCCGATCCCGGCCGGCGCCACTATCCTGGGCAGCGGCCTGGGGCGCGATTCCGCCATCGCCACCGAGGGCGAAAAACGTAAGGGCTGGGCCTGGCCGGCGTTCGAGGAGCGCAGCTTCGAATCCTTCCGCAGTTACTACCAGTACGTGCCCAAGGGCACGTTCAAAATGGAATACACCGTGCGCCTGAACAACGCCGGCGACTTCCAGTTGCCGCCGAGCCGCGTGGAAGCGCTCTACGCACCGGAGATGTTCGGCGAAAGCCCGAACGCGACCGTGCACGTGGATGCGCAGTGAATCCATTTCCATACCGAAAGGTGAAGATCGCCCCGTCATCCCCGCGAAGCCTCACCTTGGTCGGAAAGCGGAGACGCGGTGTCATTCCCGCGCAGGCGGGAGCGACGGTATTCAGGGTGGCGCGGTTTTCGGTCGTAAAGCGAAAGTTGCTGATGAAATGGAAATGGATTCAGTCATGACACAGGTCGCGCAGTCCTGCCATGCCCAGATCGCAGCGACGCGGTCGCCGCAATACGCCCGGCGCCTGCTCGCCGCCGTGCTGCTGGGTCTGTTTCTGGGTTCGGCCAGTCCCGTGCTCGCCGCGATTCCGAGCTTCAACCAAGTCAAGGCCGACTACATTTCTTCGGAAACCGAGATTCTCGACCGCCACGGCGAAGTGCTGGAACGCGTACGCACCAACCCCGACGTGCGCCGCGGCGACTGGGTGGCGCTGGCCGATATCTCTCCCGCGCTGCGCCACGCGTTGGTGCTGTCCGAGGACAAGCGCTTTTTTGAGCACGGCGGGGTGGACTGGCGCGCGCTGTCATCGGCCGCCTGGGCCAACCTGTGGAACAAGCGCACGCGCGGCGCCTCCACGCTCACCATGCAACTCGCGGGCCTTCTGGATCCCGATTTGCGCACCGGCAGCGAACGCCGCAGCGTCGGCCAGAAAGTGGACCAGATCGTCGCCGCTGAACGCTTTGAATCGGGCTGGCGCAAAGACCAGATCCTGGAAGCCTATTTGAATCTGGTGCCGTTCCGCGGCGAACTGGTGGGTATCGACGCCCTTTCGCGCACGCTGTTCGGCAAGGCGCCGCACGGCCTCACCGACAGCGAAGCAGCGATCGCGGCCGTGCTGGTGCGCTCGCCCAACGCACCGGCGCGGCAGGTGGCGCGCCGCGCCTGTCCCCTGCTCAAGACGCTGCGCGGCGCCGACGCTCCCGTCAACTGCGTGATGCTGGACATGCAAGCCCAAGTGGCGCTGTCGCGCCGCGTCTTTCCGGCCGCAAGCGGCGTTGCGCCGCACTACGCGCGCCGGCTGCTCGCGGCCCTGCCGCCCGGCCAGTCCGCGCCGGCGCAAATCCGCACCACGCTCGACGCGCCGCTGCAGCGCGTGGCGGTCGCCGCGCTCACGCAACAGATCCGCGAGCTGCAAGGCCGCCACATCTCGGATGGCGCGATCGTGG
>SCQQ01000043.1 GCA_004299095.1 Burkholderiaceae bacterium
AACGTCACCTGCGACAGGATCACGCTGTGGTCGCCGTCGGCCACGGCGGAATCGATTTCAACGCCGCGATTGATCGGGCCCGGGTGCATCACGATGGCGTCGGGCTTGGCCCAGGCCAGGCGCTCGGGCGTCAAGCCGAAGGTCTGGAAGAACTCCTGCGTCGACGGCAGCAGCGCGCCGTGCATGCGTTCGCGCTGCAAGCGCAGCGTGATGACCACGTCGGCGCCGCTGATGCCTTCGCACAGCGAATGGCAGACACGCACGCCCATGGGCGCGAGGTCGCCCGGCACCAGCGTGCGCGGACCCACCACGCGCACTTCAGCGGCGCCGAGCGCGTTGAACGCGTGGATGTCCGAGCGCGCCACGCGCGAATGCAGGATGTCGCCCACGATGGCGATCACCAGCCCGGAGAAATCCTTCTTGAAGTGGCGGATGGTGTAGGCATCGAGCAGCGCCTGCGTGGGGTGCGCGTGGCGGCCGTCGCCCGCGTTGATGACGTGCACGTGTGGCGCCACGTGCTGCGCGATCAGGAAAGGCGCACCGCTTTGCGAATGGCGCACCACGAAGATGTCGGCCGCCATGGCGCTCAGGTTGGCCACGGTATCGAGCAGCGATTCGCCCTTGGACGTGGACGAGTGGCCGATGTCGAGGGTGTGCACGTCGGCCGAGAGGCGCGTGGCCGCGATGCCGAAGGTGGTGCGGGTGCGCGTCGAATTCTCGAAAAACAAATTGAACACGCTCTTGCCGCGCAGCAGCGGCACTTTCTTCACGTCGCGCACGCTCACGCTCACGAACTGCGCCGCCGTGTCCAGGATGTGCGTCAGGTGCTCGCGCGTGAGCCCCTCGGTCGTCAGCAGGTGGATCAGCTCGCCATGGGCGTTGAGCTGCAGGTGGTGCGGTGCAGTCATCATGCTTCGAGGCCGAGGGTTTTTTGAACGTACCCGAGCAGCGCGCCAAAACGCGCCCAATCCAGGCGCAAAGCACAGTCATGGCCTGTGCCATGGCGAGCATTTGCAACGACGAGTGGGCGTGTTTTGGTGTGATGAGCGGGCATGGACAAGAGACTCTCGGGCTCTCAGTGAAAGGGTTCGGTTCGGAACGTGAACGCGCCATCGTCGGCCCGTGCCAGTCGCAGCGACTGATCCGCCGCCACCGCGACGCGTGCCGCGGCGAAGTCGGCAGCCATGGGCAGCTCGTGCCCGCCGCGATCGACCAGCACGGCCACGCGCACGCGCGCCGGCCGGCCGTAATCGAACAGCTCGTTGACCACGGCGCGCAGCGTGCGGCCGGTGTAGAGCACGTCGTCCACCAGCAGGATGTCCGCGCCGTTGACGTCGAACGGCAACTCGGTCGGACCCCGCGCCGTCAGACCGCGGCGCGCGAAGTCGTCGCGATGCAAGGAGGACGAGAGCGCGCCCACTGCGGCCAAATCCAGGTCTTTTTCCAGGCGCTCCGCCAGCCAGAACCCGCCCGAAATGATCCCGACGAGCCGGGTCTCCGGCGTCAGCAGGGAACGCACGCCGCGCGCCAGTTCGGCGTACAGGGTTTCAGCGTTGAGTTCGAGAGCGCTCACGGGCTATTTTTCAGGAATTGTTCAAGGATGATGGCAGCCGCGGCGGCGTCGGCATCTTTCGCGCCTTCGGCCAGGGCTTGGGTGGTGCTGTAGCGCTCGTCGACTTCGTACACCGGCAGGCCGAAACGGCCGCGCAACTGGTTGGCAAAGCGGCGCGCGCGGCGCGTATTGTCGTGCGCGGCGCCGTCGGGGTAAAGAGGCACACCGACCACGAGGGCATCGGGCTGCCACTCCCGGATGTGGCGTTCGATCAGCGGCCAGCGCGCCTTGCCTTCGGCGTGGATGGTGCCGCGCGGCGTTGCGCTTTGCGTGAGCGTGTTGCCGGTGGCCACGCCGGTGCGCTTCAGGCCGTAATCAAACGCCAGCAAACTGTGCAGCGGCGCGGCGTCGATTTCGGCCACTCAACCGACCTTCAGCGCATCACGCATGGCCGGCGTCGGGCATGAGCCGCCACGGCTCGACGCCGAGCAGCCGCAGCGCCTGGTCGTAGCGCTCTGCCACCGGCGCATCGAAAATCACGTGCGCGTCGGCATCCACCGTGAGCCAACTGTTGCGGGCAATTTCGGCTTCCAGCTGGCCTTCGGCCCAAGCCGAATACCCCAGCGTGACCAGTACGCGCCGTGGACCGCCACCGCTGGAGAGCGCCTCCAGCACATCCTTGGACGTCGTCATTTCCAGTCCGCCCGGGATCACCAGCGTGGACGCATACACCGATTCGTCCGCCGGCAGCCCCTTGGCGACGATGGGATCGTGCAGCACGAAGCCGCGCTCCATCTGCACCGGACCGCCGTAGAACACCGGCTGCACGCCCAGATCGGCCCGCACCAGCGGCAAATCGACCCGCTTGAACAGATCGGCCACGCTGATTTCGCCGGGCTTGTTGACGATCAGCCCAAGCGCGCCTTTTTCGCTGTGCTCGCAGACATAGATCACGCTGCGCGCGAACAACTGATCGGCCAGCGCGGGCATGGCGATCAGGAAGTGGTTCGCAAAACTGGAAAGCGGCGTGGCGTGGGCCATGCGCAAATTCTACTGAGCAACCCGGCTGTGTGGAACGGTGTCGATGCACCCGAAGAAAAGCGTGCCCGGTCGTAGCGGCAATGACGGAATGACGTCGCCGCTTCGCGGCGCCATGACGGCGGCCGTGCCGCCATGACCCGTCATGGGAGCGCGGCGTGCCGGCGAAACGGAAAGACTCAGAAGCGCCGGGTCAGGCGAGCTTCATGGCGTCGGCGTCGCTGCCGGCGCGGCGGCCGCGTACGTGCGCACCAGCCCGAGCAGCTCGTTTTCCGAATACGGTTTGCCGAGGTAGTGGTTGGCGCCCAGTTCCCGGGCGTGATCGCGGTGTTTTTCGGCGGCGCGCGAGGTGATCACCACCACCGGCAAATCGGCCAGCACGCTGTCGGCCCGAATCGCGCGCAGCAATTCGAAGCCGTCCATGCGCGGCATTTCGATGTCGGTGAGAACCAGCGCGGGGCGCTCCTGCCCAATCTGATCCAACCCCTGTTCGCCGTCGGCAGCCAAAGCGACCCGGTACCCCTGGCGCCGCAACAGACGCTGCATCACGCGCCGCACTGTGATCGAATCGTCGACCACCAGGATCAGCGGTGGACCGGCCTGCGCGGCGCCCGCCTCGGCGGCGTGCGCAAACCCTGCCGCCGCAGGCGTTTCAGCACCGGGCAAGACCCGCTTGTGCTCGCCGTACGCTGGCACCATCGCCACCGGGTTGTAGATCAGCGCGACGGCGCCCGTGGTCAGGACGGTGGCCGCCACCAGCCCCGGCAAGCGGGACAACTGCGGCCCCAGCCCCTTGACCATGACCTCCTGGTTGCCCAGCATCTCGTCCACGTGCACCGCAATGCGTTGCGCGGCCGAGCGGAAGATCACGACGGCATTCGATACCGACTGGGCGTCGACCTGGCCGCGTGGCCCGCGCTGCAGCAGCGCGCCGGCCCAGAAAAACGGCAGATTCTCCGCGCTGACGGGAAACGATCCGTGCGCATAGGCCCGTTCCAGTTCGGCCGCCGTGGCGCGGCGAATGGTCTCGACCAGACCGGACGGCACGCCAAAAACCAGGTCGCCGGCGCGCATCAGGACAACGCGCGTCAACGCGGTCGTCACCGGCAAAGTCAAGCGGAACGCGGTCCCCTGGCCGTCGTGGCTTTCCACGTCGATGCGGCCACCCAGCGCTTCGACGTCGGCCTGCACCACGTCCATGCCGACGCCGCGTCCGGCCAGTTCGGTCACTTCCTCGGCCGTGGTGAAGCCCGACTTGAAAATGAGGCGACTCAGCCCGGCATCGTCCGGATGATCCTCGGGCTGAATCAAACCGGCTTCAAGCGCCCGTGCCCGGATGCGATCCCGTGCCAGCCCGGCGCCATCGTCGCGGAACGCAATCGATACGTCATTGCCGGTTTGCCGGATTTCGATCGTGATCAGTCCGGCCGGCTCTTTGCCGCGCTCGGTGCGCAACGCCGGCGCTTCGATGCCATGCACCACGCTGTTGCGCAACAGGTGTTCGAACGAAGGCACCATGCGATCCAGCACGGCGCGATCCAGTTCGATGGCGCCACCGGTGATTTCGAGGCGTGCCTGCTTCCCGGATTCGGCAGCGGCCTGCCGCACGACCCGATGCAGGCGCCCGGCGACCGATTCGAATTCGACCATGCGCGTGCGCACCAGATCGTGCTGCAGCTCGCGTGACTGGCGCGCCTGGGTGGCCAGTTCATCCTCGCCGCTTTCGATCAGGCGGCGCAGGCCGCGCTCGACGGTTTCGACGTCGTCGACCGATTCGGCCATCATGCGCGTCAGTTCCTGCGACTTGGTGTAGCGGTCGAATTCGAGCGGATCGAAATCGGGCCTGCCGCCGGGCAGCAAGTCGTAGCGGGCGTGCACACCCGCTTCCACTTGCACTTCGACGTCGCGCACGTGCCGGCGCAAGCGCACCACGCTGCTGGCCAGCTCGTTCAGCGCGTCGCGCATCTGCGCCACGCCGGAGTTGAGCCGCGCCCGCGACGTGGTCACTTCGCTGGAACTGGCGAGCAGCCGATCGAGCAGCTCGGGGTGGACCCGGACGGTTTGCTGCGGGGCCGTGCTCGCGGGCGTCAGCACCAGGGGCGTCGGTCCCGCGATGTGCTGCGGCGCCGATGCGTCACCGGGTGCGGTCGCTTGCGCTGTGGTCACCGTGGCGGACTCGGTCGGCCCTTGTCCGTCGGCACCGGCCCCAGACGCGCCAGCGCGCAGGCGCTCGAACGTCTCGTCGATCAGATCAAAGCGCCCGACCAAAGGCTGGATATCGGTCGGCTCAAGGTGCTCGGCCGCCATGGCCTCGATGGCGGACTCGGCGTCGTGCGCCATGTCGCCCAGCGTCAGGGCACCCACCAGGCGGGCACTGCCCTTGAGCGTGTGCAAGACGCGCCGCACCTGCGCGCGCGCTTCGGTGTCGGCCGGTTGCTCGACCCAATGCTGCAGTGCGGTGCCGAGCTGCGGCAAGAGTTCTCCGGCCTCTTCCTCGAAAATCGGGAACAGATCGCGATCGAGCGAGTCTGCCGATCCCTTGGGATTGACCAGCCACCCGGCGGATGGGCTCTTCGCGGGCGCAAGCGCGGCGGCACGCAGGATCGGCTCGTCGCCGGCATCGTCGAAGTCGAACGGATCGGCGGCCGAGACCAGCAGATCGGCACGTGCGAAACCCGCGGCCCTGGCCGCCGCGGCGTCCCGGGGCAGCAGCGCTTGCACCGAGGCCAGCACGGCCGCATCGGGGCGCTTCAGGATGCCCGCCGCAAATTGGTGCAAGACCGCGCGAATCTCGGTGGCTGCGGCGATCAACACGCTGGCGCCGCGCGCCATGTCGCGCGTTCGATCGTTCACGCTGACCAGCGCGGTTTCGACCGCACGCGCCAATGCGGCCAGATCGCTCAACCCGACGGTGGCCGAACTGCCGGCGAGCGAGTGCGCGTAGTAGGACGTGCCCTCCGGCACTTCGGCGTGGACGCCGCGCGCCCAGCCGGAAAGCCGCGTTTCCAGTTGCTCCGACCAGTCATCCGCTTCCTTGAGAAACGAGCTGTAAAGCGGCTCGCTGATTTCCAGCGCGCCGATGTGCAACGAGGCGGCGGGCGCTGCGGCAGCCGCCACGGCTCCGACGCCAGCGGCGTCCGGTGGAGTCTCGGTGTCTGCGCTCTGGGCATCGGGCGCTGCGGCCTCGGCGGGCAGCCGCGCAGGTTCGGACTGATCCGGGCGTGGCGCCGGGCCGTCATGCGCCATTGGCTCGCCCGATTGCTCCTCTCCCCAGGTCGTAAAAACCCCATCCGGCGCGCCGGTCGGCGGCAGGTCGAGATTGGGCAGCAGCGGCAAATCGGGCAGCGCACGGATGGGCTGCGGCGCCGCCGCGGCGGCCGGCGCGCCATCCGACGCGACGGGCACCTGCAGGTTGGCGACGGCGTCATCCTGCGGCGCGCGCGCCGCGGCCGTCGGCTCCAAATCGACGGCCGACGGCTCGCCGCCCCGCTGCAAGGTATTGGCCAGCGTTTCGAACGGCGCAGCGCGCCACGCGCCGTCGCGCCCGCCGTCCAGATCGCCGACCCAACGGGCCATGGCGGCCAGCGCGCCCGCAACGCCGGCACGCGCGGATTGATCCAGCGGTCTTTCCCGCGCCAGCGCGTCATTCAACAGGTCCTCGAACGACCGTGCCGCCGCGCTGAATTCGGCCAGCCCCAACATGCCGGAACTGCCCTTCAGGGTATGGAAGCCGCGGCGCAGCCGCATCAATTGATCGTGATCGGCCGACTCCTTCGCCAGCGCATCAAGGGCCTGCTGGCCGGTTGCAATCACGTCCCGCGCCTCGCCCAGGAAGATATCGATCAAGGTGCGGTCGTCGCCGGATGCCAAAGCGCCCTCGGCTTGCGACGGCACGGAACGCGCCGTTTCCGTGCGGTCCACGCCGGACGACGGCTGGTCGAGTCTGCCCGCTTCGAGCGCGTGTGTGACCTCGGCCGTTTGAGCGGCGCTGCCCGGTGCCCACGCCGGATGGGGCTCCGCCTGATCTGCCGCCGGACCGATCGATTCGCCGGAGGCGACCGGTGCCACGGTTTCGGGAACGGCTTCGGCGGGCGTTCGCCCCGGAACGTAAGTCAGTTCGCCACGCGCGTCGTCATACGCGAACAGCTTGCGCGCCAGCACCGGCTGGTAGTTGAGCGTGTCGATGAGGAAGCCCAGCGTGCCGAAGTTGTTGCCGAATTTCTGGAACAGCGCCGTGAGCGCCGCGCCGCTCGGCCGGTCATTGGAATTCTTCAGCTCACTCACCTGGGCGCGCATCCGGCTCACGGCCAGTGCCGCCTGGTCCATCCCGAGCACCGACAGCACGCCGTGCATTTCCGACAGCCACCCCGGCACCGGATCCAGCGGCGCAGTCGTCTCGGGCTCGCGGAAAAAGCGATCCAGGTATTGCTCCGTTTGCGCCAGTCCGACCCGGAGCTCATCGACGACGGTGCCCATCGCCTCCTTGTCGTTCAACTGGCGATAGAGCTGTTCCATCCAGGGTTCGAACTGCGGCACGCGGGCACCGTGCCGAACCTTGGCCAGCCGCTCGGCCAGCCGCTTCAGCCGCTCGGTGAAGCGCACGTCACGCGGCCGGAATTCAGCCGTCGACGCTTCGAGAAACAGCAGTGCGGCCGCCGTTTCCATCGCCAACTCCGGGCCGGGCGGCTGGCGCGATTGGGCGATCTTCTGCCGTACGGCGTCGAGTTCCGCCATGAGCGGCTCGCCCGGCGGCAGCAGCGCTTTCATGGCGTCGATCAGCGCGCTCAACTGGCCCAGCACGCCGTCCAGGTGCGCCGCATCGCCGCCGGCCAGCGCCGACCAGGCGTTCTTGATGGCCGCGATGCGCCGCTGCGCCTGTGCCAGCGCCTCGGGGTCGTACAACCCGAATACCGGCTCTTGGTAGATGTCGAGCCGTTCATGGCCGATGGCCCACGCGGTTCGAACCGCGTGCAGCGTGGGCGTCGCGTCGGACGCCGGCGGCTTGGCCAGCGCGCAGAAAAACAGCACGTCATGGGCCACGCGCTCGGACGGCTCCGACCCGGTGCGCGCCAACTCCGAATACTGCAGCAGCGTCTGCGAGGCGGTGCTCTTGACGTACCGATCGACCGCCAGCGAGCCATGTGCCAGCGCCTCGTAGAACGCCGCGGCGAGCTTCCAGAAAATCCGCGCATGGGCGTTCTGGGCGCCGGCCGCCAGCCCCAGACTGCCACTGGACAAATCCGCGGCAGCCGCAGCGTCGCCGCCCTGCATCACCTGCAGCGTGCCGCGATCGAAGCGCTCGCGCAGCGCACGCCCGTAGGATTCCGGCACCGGCGCCACAGCCAACACCGGATCCCGCCAACGCCAGGGGCATGACCACATGTCGGCCACATGGATGCGGCGCGCGCCGGCCAACTCCTGCACCTGCCGGTACTGCGGGAACAGCCCGACCGAGGAGCGCGGATGCTCGCCCAGTTGGTCCTCGAGGTACTCAATGAGCGCAAACCCGGCTTGGCGAACGGTGGTTGCATCGGCCTCGGTCCAGCCGTCCGACCGCGCGGCGAAACGGCGCGCCACGTCTTCGAGTGCGCGCGCGAAACGCGCGGCGACCGGTTGCTGCACCAGTTCGAGCACGCCGGCCACGCGGTGGAACTGTTCCTGCGCCGCGTGAATGGCGCTTTCGCCCACCAGCGCCAGCGCGGTGCTGGCCGGGACGGCGGAGCCGCCCGCCAGGCGCTCCAGCGTCTTCGACGCGGCCAGCACGGATTTGTGCACTTCGTCCAGCACCCACGCCAGCGGCACCAGATCCTGCGCGGGTTCGGGCGACGCGTGGGCGCCTTCGGTCAGATGGTCGGACAGCATGGAATCGTTGGTCATGGAAGCGCTCACGCTATCTTGAAGCGAGCCACGGAGTCGCGCAATTCTTCCGCCACTTGCGCCAGGCCGCGAACCTCGCGCGCGCTGCCGCGCGTGCTCTCCCCGCTTTGCTCGGTCACCGCAAAAATGCGCTGGATGCTGCCGGCCACCTGGTTGGCCTGGTTGGCTTCGTCGGCGGTCGATTTGGAAATGGTCTCGATCAGGGTCGCCAACTGGCGCGACACCAAATCAATTTCGGACAGTGCCGAGCCCGCGTTGTCGGACAAACGGGCGCCGTTGACCACGCCGCGGGTCGAGCGTTCCATGGCGGTAATGGCGTCTTGCGTGTCGATCTGGATCGCGTCGACCAGCGCGGCAATCTGGCGCGCCGCATCGCCGGATCGTTCCGCCAGGCGCTGCACTTCCTCGGCCACCAGCGAAAAGCCGCGCCCCGCCTCGCCCGCGGACGCGGCCTGGATCGAGGCGTTCAGCGCCAGCACGTTGGTTTGCTCGGTGATGCCCGAAATCAGCGCGGTGATCTCGCCGATTTCCTGCGACGATTCGCCCAGGCGCTTGATGCGCTTGGCGGTCTCGCGGATCTGGTTGCGAATGGCGCTCATGCCGCCCATGGCGCTGTGCACCGCGTTCAGCCCCGATTCCGCCGTGCGCAGCGAGCGGCGCGCGACCTCGGCGGATTGCTGCGCCTGCCCCGACACCACGTTGATGCGCCCGGCCATGTCCAGCACGGCCTGGCCGGTGGCGCGAATCTCCTGCAGTTGCGCCTCCGACGCGTGCAGCAGCGCGGTGGAACTGGTTTCGACGCTGGCCGTGGTTTGGCTCACGCGCGTCGCCGCGCGCTGCACGCTCGCCACCAGGGTGCGCAACTCCTCCACGGTGTAATTGACCGTATCCGCAATGGCGCCGGTGAAATCTTCCGTGACCGTGGCCTCGCGCGTCAGATCGCCGCCGGCCACCGCCTGCAGTTCGTTCATCAAACGCAGGATGGCCGCCTGGTTGGCCCGCTCACGCGGGTTCGCTGCTTCGCGCGGCGTGCGCCCATCCACGCCGTCGGGCAGCGCCAGGCCGCGTGCCGCCATCCACGGACAAATCAGTCCGACCAAGGCGAACACCGCAACCACCAGTGCGACGCCGATCAGCCCCCCGTCCCCGATCGATACGGCAGAACTCTCCGCGAGCGCCGGCCCGACCAACCCGACCAGCGCCACGACCGCAAGAATCAGCAGTCCGAACAGCACCCAGCGCCGCGCGATGAGGGTGCGGATGCAGCGCTCGACCGCGCCGCCGCGCGCAGGCCGCGTCGTGCCGGTCCGATCATGGGCCGCAGCCGCCGCCGTGTCCGAGCCCGCGGCGGCGGACGGAGCGGCCCGCGTGCCCGCGCCGGCGGGCGCCGTTGCGGCAGGCGCTTTCACGTCGGCAGATGCGGCAGCGGGGCGGCCGGCTTCGTCATCTTGAGACATGGGCAATCCATCCATGGAAATCACGCCAGAGCGATGGCGCGAAACGCGTCGAGCTGCGACAAACTCTGCAAATTGACCTCGCGCCACGCCTGTCCATCGGCGCTGGTGTAGGTCGACCCCCAGCAGGGCAGATCCGACGGGCCAGGCGGAACGCAGCGCTCGAACGACGACACGGTGCGCACGCCCAGGATGGCGTCGACCAGGACCGCCCCATTCACGTCCAGCAAGGGATTGAAACTCACGAGCCGCCCGCGGGCCAGCCCATGGCGCGCGTTGCGGCCCTCTTGCGCGCAGCCGAGGAATGCGGCCAGATCGACGACGCCGCAAACCACACCGCGCAAATTCGCCACGCCCAGGAACCAGGGCTGCGCATACGGCACCGGTTGGACGTCGGCGCTGCGGAACACCTCCCCGGCGTGCGTGAGCGGCAGCAGCAGCCGCGCCGCACCGGATTCCACGCCGAGCCACGCCGCCTGCGCGTCGCGCTGGGGCGCGGCTTGCAGGCGCTGGTGCAGACCCGCTGAAGAATGACGCAATGCGCTTTCGATATTGGCCATGGCGCTTCAGTCCAGGGCGCGAATCTGCTTCAACAGTTCGGCCGGATCGACCGGCTTGACGAGATACGCGCGCGCGCCCTGCCGCAAGCCCCAGATGCGATCCGTAGCCTGGTCCTTGCTGGTGCACAGGATGATCGGCACGTCGGTGTAGCGCGGGTCGCGCGAGAGCACGCGCGTCAACTTGAATCCGTTCTGCCCCGGCATGACCACATCCAGCAGGATCAAATCGGGCTTGGCGCGCGCGAGATGCTGCTGCGCCGCTTCCGCACTTTCGACCGTCGTGACCGCGTAGCCCGTTTTCGTGAGGATGCCGCTCAGGTAAGCCAGCTCCGTTTTCGAGTCGTCAACGATCAGCACGTCGTGGATCGCCATCACACGGCATCCCCACCTGCCGTGCCGAATTGCTGCACGGCCTGCAACAACTGGTCTTTGGTGAACGGCTTGGTCAGATAGTCCTCGGATCCCACCATGCGGCCGCGCGCCTTGTCGAACACACCATCCTTGGACGACAGCATCACCACCGGCGTGGCGGAAAAGCGGGCGTTGCGCTTGATGATGGCGCACGTCTGGTAGCCGTCCAGGCGCGGCATCAGGATGTCGCAAAAAATGAGATCCGGATGGACGTCGTTGACCACGGACAGCGCGTCGAAGCCGTCTGCAGCAAGCACCACGTCGTGGCCGGCCTGCCGGAGAAAAATCTCGGCGCTCTTGCGAATCGTGCTGCTGTCGTCGATGACCAGCACTTTTTTGGTAATTTTTGCGTTCAACTGGACCCCCTCTTGACCAGCAAACAGGTTGGCTTGCCTTGCCATGCGCGCCGCGCGCGCGACGCTGCCGACCCCCCTCAGAACTCCACTTTCTCGAATTTGGACTTGTCGGCGCCGCATTCCGGGCAGACCCACCCCGCTGGCACGTCGTCCCAGCGCGTGTCCGCGGGCACGCCGTGCTCGGGATCGCCGACCGATTCGTCGTAGATCCAGCCGCACACCGTACACATCCAGGATTCGGGTTCCATCGTATTCGCCCAGTAGACCACACCATCAAGCCACCGCGAATTTTATCGGCGGAAACCGGTGCCCGGGAACATTTGCGAGCAACAGCGCACCCGGGGTCGCCCATCGCCGGCATTGCAAATACCCGGATGGCCACAGGCCTGCGGCGCGCGGCGACAATCGGTCGCACCCCACCCCGAATATTTCAACCGATGTCAGAACCTCGCGATCACAATGCCACGCTGATGGCGCGCGCCTGCCGCGTCATTCCCGGCGGCGTCAACTCACCGGTACGGGCGTTCCGTGCCGTCGGCGGCACGCCACGCTTCGTGCAGCGCGCCGCGGGCGCGTACTTCTGGGACGCCGACGGCGAGCGCTTCACCGACTACATCGGCTCGTGGGGTCCGATGATCCTGGGCCACGGCCACCCCGCCGTGCTGGAAGCGGTGGAAAAAGCCGCCCGCGACGGCTTTTCCTACGGCGCGCCGACCGAGCGCGAGATCGCGCTGGCGGAAGAAGTGATCAAACTGGTGCCGAGCGTGGAAATGCTGCGGCTGGTGAGCAGCGGCACCGAAGCCGGCATGTCCGCCATCCGCCTGGCGCGCGGCGCCACCGGCCGCGATCAGATCATCAAGTTCGAAGGCTGCTACCACGGCCACGCCGATTCGCTGCTCGTGAAGGGCGGCTCGGGGCTGGCCACCTTCGGCCACCCGAGCAGCGCCGGCGTGCCCGAAGACCTGGTGGCGCACACGCTGGTGGCCGAATACAACAATGTGCAGGAACTGGAAGCGCTGTTCCAGCAGCACGGCAAGCGCATCGCCTGCGTGATCATGGAGCCGATCGCCGGCAACATGAACTTCGTACGCGCCAGCGTGGAATTCACGCGCCGCTGCCGCGAGCTGTGCACGCAGCACGGCGCGCTCTTGATCTACGACGAGGTGATGACCGGCTTCCGCGTGGCGCTCGGCGGCGCGCAAAGCGTCTACGCCCGCTCCATTCCGGGGTTCGAGCCCGACATCAGCATGTTCGGCAAGGTGATCGGCGGCGGCATGCCGATGGCCGCGTTCGGCGGCAAGCGCACCGTGATGGAGCAACTGGCGCCGCTCGGCCCGGTGTACCAGGCCGGAACGCTGAGCGGCAACCCGATCGCCACCGCCTGTGGCCTGGCGACGCTGCGCGAAATCCAGCAGCCCGGTTTCTTCGAGGACCTCACCCGCAAGACGCATCGCCTGGTCGACGGCCTGATGGCACAGGCGACGAAGGCCGGCGTGCCGTTCTCAGCCGACAGCGAAGGCGGCATGTTCGGCTACTTCTTCCTGCCGGAACTGCCGCGCAACTACGGCCAAGTCGCGCACACCGACATGGCGCGCTTCAACCGCTTCTATCACGGCATGCTGCAGCGCCACGTGTATCTGGCGCCGGGGCTGTACGAAGCGAATTTCATGAGCGCGGCGCACAGCGACGCCGACATCGACACGACCCTTGCGGCGGCGGGCGAGGTGTTGCGCGCGCTTTGATACGCGGCCGCCGCAGCCGCGGGCCCCGGGCGCGCCAGCCGGGATCGATTCAGCGTGCTCACGCCGCTGGATTTGCCGCGCCGCCCAGCAGGATGCGGGCACCCGAAGACGCCGCGCCTGCGTTCGGAAAATCACCTCCGGCGGGCGCGCTCGCGTGCGCGGCGGTTGATTCCTGCCCGTCCACTGCGCGCCGCTTGCGCCACGCGTCGCGCAGCAGCACCCACAGCACGCCGACGATTCCGCCCAGAACCACGCCCAGTGCAACGATCAGCGAGCGCTTGGGCTTGTCGCGCCGCACCGGCAGCGTCGGCGCCAACTGCTCGCGGTATGCGGTCGCCGTGACCTTGTAGTCACGCAACGGTTCGAGTTGTTCCAGCTCGTGCTGGGTCACGTAATATTCCGGCGGATAAACGATGGGCGTGGTTTCCGCCGTCTTGATTTCTGCACTCAGGTATTTCTCGCCCAGCATGAACAGGCGATTGTTGTTGGCCAGTTCGATCACCGTCGATTTGTCGGCGGAGCGTGCGACGGTGTAATTGGTGACGCCCGCCAGCTTGGCCGTTTGCAACGCTGCATTAAACGTTTTGATCGTGAATTGTCGATCGCTTTTCAGTTTGAAATCAGTATTGTCGAGCGCATTTTGTCTGTTCAGAATATCGGCGTTCACGTTGTCATTAAATGTTCTACCAATCAATTGAATAACCTTGGAATTTATGAACTCCAAATAACCAGTCACTAGCTTATTGGCTTGCGCAGCTGTTTCTGCACTAAATGAAATATCAAGATATTGCGTAATCGATTTTTTGTCTGTTTCACTTATCTTAAATTTACCAACGAGATCATTCAGAAGTAGTCGCTTCTGCAATGCATTATTCGATATGCCTTTATCGGAAATCAATTTTTTGTAATATTCGCTATTTCCAAGATAGACGATTTGATTATTACGCGTGGCGGCCTGCTGGACAAAAATATCGTACAAATTCTTTTCTAGTATGTCCACGTCAACCGGTTTACTGTCGCTAACACGCGCTAGTACGCGGCGTTGGTTCAAATAATCGCCAATCTGTTCCAGCCCAAGTGCGCTCACGTAAGAAACCGACGTCCATTGCTGCTTTGCGGTCAGCGCATACGCCACCGCGATGGCAGCGCCCAGTATGATACAAATCAGCAATATATTTCGCCCCTCCCAAACAGTATGCCCCAATTCAAATAAATCAATCTCATCGTCATAAGGTTGATTTTTGTATTCAGATGATTCCGACATTTCCTTACCTTGCAACACGACCGGAGCCGCACAGTACTGCTGCGGCGCATTAAAAACGAAAGCGACCCTGTTGAAATAACAGGATCGCCTTCACTCATACTTCGATTACTGCCGGGATTCACGATGCAGCGTGTGAATCAACCCGCGGCCAACCAAGTGCAAAGACTACGGATCGGCAGGCCGCGATACGCCGTGCACATGATGACGACATGGCGCTCAAGCAATGCCGTGTCCGGCAATAACGTTCGCGTCCAACCTGATAGCGGGCTGCGCGATTTTAAAGCGTCGCAATACCTTGTCGGCCTGTGCGGTTTTGCGCGCATTCGAATCGAACGGCGCGCTGGCGGCGATCGCGCCACGGGAGCTTGGCAGCCGGTGCCACAGTCAGCGCGCCACCGATCTGCCCGACCCGAAGGAAAAGACCGTGACCCACATAAACCGGCGCGACGTCTTGAACCTTGCGGCAGCCGCCGGCGCGGCGCTTGCCGTGCCGCGGGTCCACGCGGTCGAAGGCGGCGACCTGGCGCCGGCCAGGGCCGAAGGCAAAGCGGTGTTCTACGCCAACATCACGGCGATGGCGCCCATCGTGAAAGGGTTCGGCGCCGCCACCGGCGTCAAGGACGAGTACACGCGCATTGCCAGCACCAAGTTCGTTTCGACCGTCGCCACCGAAGCGGGCGCTGGCAAACTGCTCGCGGACGTGGTGCAGGCACCCTGCCGGTGCTGTTCGTCGCCTACGCGATCATCGGGGTGCGCGCGCGCCGCCGGTCTGCTGGAATCGCTCACGTATCTGTCGTTCTCGTTCCCGGGCATCGTGATCGGCATCGGCTTCATGTGGTTCTTCGCGCACACGCCGATCTACGCCACGGTCACGGCGCTGCTGATCGGCTGCATCGCCACCTACCTTCCGTATAGCGTGCGGCCGCTGGCGAGCACCTTCGTACAAGTGCACGCGCACCTGGAGGAAGCATCGCTGGTGTGCGGCGCGGGTCCGCTCACCACGCTGCGCCGCATCATCGTGCCGCTGTTAGTGCCTGGCATCGTTTCCGACTGGATCCTGATGGCCACCATGTTCCCGCGCGAGCTCGCTACTTCCGTGGTGCTGTCACGACCCGGCGGCGAAGTGCTGGCGGTGCAGATCCTGAATTTCGCCGGCGACAGCCTGTGGGGCCAGCTTTCCGCGCTGGGGATCATCACGATCCTGATCTCCACCGCACTGGGATCGCGGCCAGCCTGGCGGGCGGTTGGTTCAAGCGCCGGCACGCGGCACGCTGAAGCCGGGGACGCAACGCGGCCGGCAATTCCAGGACACCGTTGCGACCGCAGACACAGACCGCGGTTACTGCGGCAGCTCCAGATCGGCGATCAGCGCCCGCACGAAGCGCGCGGCGTCGCCGCCCGTCGCCACCCGATGATCGAACGTGATGCTGAGCGGCAGACGCCGGTGCACCTCGATGCCGCCCAGGACCGCGACCACGTCGTGCGCGACCCGTCCGGCGCCGACGATGGCCACGCACGGCGGCACCAGGATGGGCGTGGCGTAGCGGCCGCCGAGCATGCCGTAGTTGGAAAGCGAGAGCGTCTGGCCGGTGAGCTCGGCCGGCGCGATGGTGCGTTCCATCACGGCGCGGCGCACGCCATCGATGGCTTGCCGCAGCGCGTGGGGGTCAAGACGATCGGCGTTGCGCAGCGTCGGCACGAACAGGCCATCGAGGCTGTCGACCGCGATGCCGAGATCGACGTGTTCGTGGCGCGTGAGCGCCAAGTGCTCGTCATCGAACCACGCGTTCATCAGCGGCACAGCGCGCGCCGCGGCGACGATGGCGCGCACCAGACGCACGGTGATGTCCTGCGAACCCAGCCAGGCGTGCAGATCCGCGTCGTCCATGGTGGTGGTGGCGACGACGCGCGCGTGCGCATCGGCCATGGCGCGCGCCATGCTGCGCCGTACGCCCGCAAGCGGTTCGGCCGTTCCGAACGCAACCCGAGCGTGCCGCAACGCGCCGG
>SCQQ01000044.1 GCA_004299095.1 Burkholderiaceae bacterium
CGGCGTGAAAGTGCTGATGAGCGGGCTGGACTACGAGCGCAGCGTGCTCTCGGGCGGGCCGCTCGGCATCATGGCGGCGTGCATGGACGCGGTCGTGCCCTACATCCACGAGCGCAAGCAATTCGGCCAGCCGATCGGCGAATTCGAGCTGATGCAGGGCAAGGTAGCCGACATGTACACCACGTTCCAGGCCTGTCGCGCCTACGTTTACGCCCTGGGCAAGGCCTGCGACAGCGCCGACCATGCGCGCACGCTGCGCAAGGATGCGGCCGGCGCCATCCTGTATTCCGCCGAGAAAGCCACCTGGATGGCCGGCGAAGCGATCCAGGCGCTGGGCGGCGTGGGCTACACCAAGGAATTCCCGGTCGAGCGCCTGTGGCGCGACGCCAAGCTGTACGAGATCGGCGCGGGAACGAGCGAAATCCGGCGGATGCTGATCGGTCGGGAGTTGTTTTCGGAGACGGCTTGAGGGCGGATCAAGCAGTTATTGCTGTTTTGCTGGAATAACCCCGGATTCTCATCGGCATGTGCAATGCAGCGATGGCGTACCATCCAAGGATTTTCAGATCTCCTAAACGGCAACTGTCAACTGTAAAAAGAGAATACCTGCTTGGCGCGCCGCGTTATCAGACTGACTTCGGCGAGAGCGTTATCGTCCAGTTTTAATTAGGCCGTTTGGGAAGGTGTCTCGAAATGATGGATTCAGGAACTCTAAGCCTCTTGGCAAAATACAACGCCTGGGCCGATGAGGTGCTGTTTAATGCCATGGCGAAACTTCCGGAAGGCGCCATACAACAAAAGTCGAACACCTTGTTTGGCTCCATGCTCGGCACCCTCAATCACAATTATCAAGTCGACTTGATTTGGCAGGCTCACATGACCGGAAAAGAGCATGGATTCACCTCTCGCCGCGACATGCTCTGTCCTCGCTTTGAAGATCTGACAAGAGAACAAGCCAAAGCCGATCAATGGTTCATAGATTGGGCGGGGCAACAGACACTGGCCTCATTGTCAGAATCACTGCATTTCAAGTTCACGAACGGGCAGCCCGTGGAGATGCAGAGGAGTGCAATGTTTTTGCATGTGGTAAACCACAAGACATACCATCGAGGGTGGGTGAGCCAAATGTTTTTTGATTTCGGCAGGCAGCCGCCGGAGAGCGACCTTTCTGTCTATCTCGCAGACTTGAACTCACGCAGTCATGCGGCAACAGCCTGACAATTCATTCAGGCCGACGTCGCTTCGCGGCGCAGCTTAATTCAGGCGCAGGGCTTCATAGAAGCGAAGGCGACCTCGCCTCTCTACCGTTCCGGGAACGGCCCGAGATTGAGGATCGTTATGAACTGGATTATTCTCACCATCGCATGTTCGTTTGAAAGTGACTGAGCGATTGGTTTCAAATACACCGAAGGTTTCACGTACCTTTGGCCCGTCAAAATAGATTACAACCATGGCTTTAAGCATAGGATTTCTCCGCATCGCCACGGAATCACTCCCGGTTGGCGCGTCTCACGCAGTTTGGGTTGGCATTGGAACGGCCAGCACCGCACTATTTGGCATCGTGTTTTTGACGATCCTGCGAATTTTTCTAATACGCGATACCGCAAGCGGCAGATCCCGCAGCGTGCGGCAAGGTCAATGCATAGTCCCGCCGAGCCGCTCGCTCGCCTTGGATATTGCGTAGTTCACCAGGCAGTAAATCACCGCGACCACGAGGTACACCGGCACCAGCGCGTGGTAGTTGGCGATCAACACCTTGGCGTTCTGCATCAATTCGCCATAGGTGACGACGTAGCCGAAGGTGGTGTCCTTGACCACGATGACCAGTTGCGCGACCAGCGCCGGGACGATGTAGCGCAGGGCCTGGGGGAAGACGACGGAAAAAAAGACCTGGGTTTCGGTCAACCCCAGGCTGCGCGCAGCCGCGGCCTGGCCGCGGGGCACGGCGAGCACGCCGGCGCGGTAGACCTCGGCCACCACGGCGGCGGCGCTGAGGCTGACGGGCAACGTCAGCATCCAGTAGGTGCTGAGCTTGATTCCTGCCTGCGGAAGCACCAGAAAACACACGTAGATGAGCAGCAGCGTCGGCGTGCCGCGCAGGAACTCGATGGCCGCGACACTCGCCCCATGCACGGGCTGCAGTCGCGCCAGGCGCCCGACCATCAGCACCAGCCCGAGGGCCAACGCGATGACGGCCGCGATGACGGCCGACGCCATGGTTCCAAGCAGGCCCTTGCCCAGGAACGACCAGGTCGTCGGCCAGGCGAAGAATTCCCAGAATCGGGCGTCGAGCTGCCCCGCGGTATGAAACTGAAGCACGATGGCCGCAACCA
>SCQQ01000045.1 GCA_004299095.1 Burkholderiaceae bacterium
TAGGATAAATCAGCGCGCAAGGATACGCCCAAGCGCGGCCAGCAGAAGATCGGTCTGCGCATCGGTGCCGACGCTGACGCGCAGGAACGGGGCGATGCGCTGCGGCTTGCCGAAATGACGCACCAGCACGCGCTCTGCGCGCAACGCGCTGGCAAGAGCCGCGCCGTCGTGTCCCGGAAAGCACGCAAACACGAAATTGGCCTGCGACGGCAGCACGCGGCCGCCCAGACCCCGCAGGCGCTTGATCAGGCCCTCGCGCGTGGCGATGATGCGGGCGCGCACATCCTCAAACCACGCGGCGTCTTCAATTGCCGCACGGGCGCCGGCCTGCGCGAGCCGATCCAAGGGATAGGAATTGAAGCTGTCCTTCACGCGGGTGAGCGCTTCAATCAAATCGGCGTGGCCGAGCGCGTAGCCCACGCGCAAACCGGCCAACGCATGCGACTTGGACAGCGTGCGCACCACCAGCAGCTGCGGGTTGTGCTCGATCAACCGCACTGCCGAGTCGGCGCCAAAGTCCACGTACGCCTCGTCCACCAGCACGGCGCTGTCGCGGTTGCCCGCCAGCAGGCGTTCCAGTTCAGCCAGCGGCAATGCAATCCCTGTGGGCGCGTTGGGATTGGCGATGACGATACCGCCGTTGCGTTCCGCTTCCAGGTAGTCGTCCACGCGCACGCAAAAGTCGGCGTCCAGCGCGACCGGATGGACCGGAATGCCGAAAAGTCGTGCGTAAACCGGATAGAAGCTGTAGGAAATATCCGGAAACAGCACCGGCGCGTCGTGGTGCAGCAACGCCGCAAATGCGTGCGCCAGCACCTCGTCGGATCCGTTGCCGACGAACACCTGCTCGGGACGCAAGCCGTGATACGCGGCCAGCGCCTGCCGCAACGCGAGCGACTGCGGGTCCGGGTAAAGGCGCAGCGCGCCCGCGCCGGCGGCCGCCGCAATGGCCTGCCCCACAGCTGCGCTGGGTCCATACGGGCATTCGTTGGTGTTGAGCTTGACCAGGCCCTCGATGCGCGGTTGTTCCCCCGGGACATAGGGCGTCAGGCCGTGGACGATGGGGCTCCAGTAGCGGCTCATGGCGGTCTCAGGCATCAACGGGGTTTTTGGCAGGGCCGGCTTCCAGGCGCAACTCGGCGGCGCGCGCGTGCGCAACCAAGCCTTCACCATGCGCCAGGACGCTGGCCACCGGGCCCAGCGTTTGCGCGCCAGCCTGGCTCACTTCAATCACACTGGTGCGCTTTTGAAAGTCATAGACCGAGAGCGGCGACGAGAAGCGCGCGGTGCCGCTGGTGGGCAACACGTGATTCGGTCCAGCGCAATAGTCGCCCAGCGATTCAGTGGCGTACGCGCCCAGAAAAATCGCGCCGGCGTGCGCCAGCAGCGGTTCCCACTGGCGCGGGTTGCGGCTGCTGATTTCCAGGTGCTCGGGTGCGATGCGGTTGGCGATGGCGCACGCCTCTTCCATGCTGCGCGTGTGGATCAGCGCGCCGCGCCCGGCCAGGCTCTTGGCGATGATTTCGGCGCGCGGCATGTGCGGCAACAAGCGTTTCATGGCCTCCTGCACCCGATCGATGTACGCCGCGTCGGGACTGAGCAGAATGGCCTGCGCCAGTTCGTCGTGCTCGGCCTGGCTGAACAGATCCGCCGCCACCCAGTCGGCGGGCGTGCTGCCATCGGCCAGCACCAGGATTTCGCTCGGTCCCGCGATCATGTCGATGCCCACCCGGCCGAACACGTGTTTCTTGGCGCTGGCAACGTAGGCGTTGCCGGGTCCGGTGATCTTGTCCACGACAGGAACGGTCGCGGTGCCATACGCCAGGGCACCCACGGCTTGCGCACCACCCACGGTGAACGCGCGCGTGACGCCGCCCAAATGGGCCGCCGCCAGCACCAGCGGGTTCTTGGCGCCATGCGGCGTAGGCACCATCATGATGATTTCGCCGACCCCCGCCACTTGCGCCGGAATGGCGTTCATGAGCACGGTGGACGGGTACGCCGCCTTGCCGCCGGGCACGTAAATGCCGGCGCGCACCAGCGGCGCCACTTTTTGCCCAAGCACCGTGCCATCCGCTTCTTGATAGCTTGCGGTTTTCGGCCCTTGGTCCAACTGCCACGCGTGGTAGCGCCGAATGCGCTCCGCCGCGGTTTGCAACGCGCTGCGCTGCTGCGGCGGCAGCCCGTCGAACGCAGCTTTCAGTTCGCTCGGCGCAAGCTCCAGCGCGGCCACGCTCGCCGCCTGCAAGCCGTCGAAGCGTGCGGTGTAGTCGAGCAACGCCGCGTCGCCGCGCGCTTGGACGTCCGCGAGGATCGCCAGCACGCGGCGCTCGATGTCCGCGTCCTGCGCCGCGCTCCAGCGCATGCGTGCGTCCAGGCGAGCAGAAAAATCGGTGTCGGCGGTCGATAGCCGCAGCGGCTGGGCATGCATCGTCATGATCACTTCACCTTGGCAGCAGCGCGGGCCGCCGGTACGGCGATCGCTTTCTTGAACGCCTCGATCAGGCGCCGGATCGGCTCGGTCTTGAGCTTGAGCGCGGCCTGGTTCACCACCAGACGCGAACTGATGTCCATGACGTGCTCCACTTCGATCAGGTGATTGGCCTGCAGTGTTTTGCCGGTGCTGACCAGATCGACGATGGCATCGGCCAGGCCAGTGAGCGGCGCCAGCTCCATGCTGCCGTAGAGCTTGATCAAATCGACGTGCACGCCCTTGCCGGCAAAAAAGCCGCGCGCAATCGTGGGGTATTTGGTGGCAATCGTCAGACGCCCGCCGCGCCGTGCGGCGTGGACGTAATCGAAGCCTTCCGGCGCAGCCACCGCCATGTGGCAGCGCGCAATGCGCAAGTCGAGCGGCTGATAGAGGCCAGCGCCGCCGTGCTCGATCAGCACGTCCTTGCCGGTCACGCCGATCTCGGCGCCGCCATATTCCACGTAGGTGGGCACGTCGGTGGCGCGCACCAGCAGCACGCGCAAATCGGGCTGATTGGTGCCCAGGATGAGCTTGCGCGAGGTTTCCGGGTCGTCCAGCACGTGCACGCCCACCGATGCGAGCAGCGTGATCGATTCGTCGAAGATGCGACCTTTGGAAAGCGCTAAGGTAATCATGGAGTGTGCGATGACGAAATGATCTCGCTGCGCTTCGACGACGGCGCTGCGCGCCATGACTGGGGAATCCGTCATTTCGTCATTGCGGCCGCGCGAGCGGCAAAGTCATATTGTCATTGGATGCGCTCGATGTGGGCGCCCAAGGCGCGCAGTTTCTCTTCCATTTGGTCGTAACCCCGGTCCAGATGGTAAACACGATCGACCAGCGTCTCGCCGCCCGCGACCAGGCCGGCGATCACCAGGCTGGCGGAAGCGCGCAAATCGGTGGCCATGACCTTGGCGCCCGAAAGCTGCGGCACGCCATCGATCAGTGCCGTGCGGCCATCGACACGGATTTTCGCACCCAGGCGCAGCAGCTCGTTCACGTGCATGAAGCGATTTTCGAAAATGGTTTCGGTCACCATGCTAGAGCCCGCGGCCACGCAGTTGAGCGCCATGAACTGCGCCTGCATGTCGGTCGGGAAACCCGGATACACGCTGGTCATGAAGGTTTGCGCGCGCAGCGCCTTGCCGCCCAAGCTAGCCACGCGAATGCGATCGCCGGTCGCTTCAACGGTGGCGCCGGCGGCACGCAGCTTGTCGATCACCGCGTCCAAGTGCACCGGGCAAGCGCCCGCCAAAGTCACATCGCCGCCCGCAGCAGCCACCGCGCACAAAAAAGTCCCGGCTTCGATTCGGTCTGGAATCACGTCGTGGCTGCACGCATGCAACCGCTCCACGCCCTGCACGCGGATCTGGCGCGTGCCGTGGCCCTCGATGCGCGCGCCCATGGCAATCAGCATTTCGGCCAAGTCGGGAATCTCGGGCTCCTGCGCGGCGTTTTCCAGCACCGTTTCACCCTCGGCCAGCACGGCGGCCATGAGCAGGTTCTCGGTGCCGGTCACCGTCACCATGTCGGTGGTGATCGCCGCGCCCCGCAAGCGCTTGCGGCCCGGTGCCAGGCGCGCCACGATGTAACCACCTTCGACATCGATTTCGGCGCCCATGGCATGCAAACCCTTGATGTGCTGGTCCACCGGCCGCGAGCCGATGGCGCAGCCGCCCGGCAACGACACCCGGGCGCGGCCGAAGCGCGCGAGAAGCGGTCCAAGCACCAAGATGGACGCGCGCATGGTGCGCACCAGTTCGTAGGGTGCTGCGGAATCCAGGTCGTCGGGCGCACGAAAGCTGATGCCGCCACGCTCGCCATGGGTTTCGGTGCGCACGCCCATCTGATCCAGCAACCGGCGCATGGTGCGCACGTCGTGCAGGCGCGGCACGTTGGTGAGCAGCACCGGCTCGGCGGTCAGCAATGCCGCGCACATCTCCGGCAGCGCCGCGTTCTTGGCGCCGGAAATACCGACTTCGCCATGCAGCGGATGGCCGCCGCGTATCAGGAGCTTGTCCACGAACCCTCGGGTGCCGGATCAGGCGCGCGTCGCAGCCCATTCGGCTGGCGTGAGCGTTTTCATGGACAACGCATGCAGCGCGTTCGATTGCATCTGGCTTTGCAGCGTGGCGTACACCAGTTGGTGCCGCGCCACGCGCGCCTTGCCCTCGAACGCAGCCGCCACGATGACCGCGAACCAATGGTGGCCGTCGCCGTCCACTTCCAGGTGTTCGCAAGCCAAGCCGACCGCGATGAGTTGTTTGATTTGTTCAGCGTTCATGTGGATCCCAGATGAATGACGAAATGACGAGCCGCCCGTCGTGGCGCGCAGCGCCGTCATTAAAGCGAAGCGAGGTCATTTCGTCATCGATCAGTAGCGCAGTTTGTAGCCGGTCTTGAGCAGGTGAAGCGTGAGCGCCGAAATCAGCACCACGCTCACGCCGGCCACGCCGAGGCTCATCCAGGGGGAGACGTCGCTGACGCCGAACAAGCCGTAGCGGAAGCCGTCGATCATGTAGAAAAACGGGTTGAACTGGCTCACCGTGCGCCACAGGGTCGGCAGCGAATCGATGGAATAGAACACGCCCGCCAGGAACGTCATGGGCATGACGATGAAGTTCTGGAACACCGCCATCTGGTCGAATTTGTCGGCCCAGAGACCCGCCAGCAAGCCCAGCACCGACATCAGCGCCGCGCCCAGCAGAATGAAAGCCAGCGCCCACGGCCAGGCGGCAAAGCGCGGTGGCGTGTAAAAAAGCGTGATCAGGTAAATGCCGATGCCGACCAGCAGGCCACGCACGATGGCGGCACCAACGTAGGCCACGAACCAGTTCCAGGCCGACAGCGGCGTGAGCAGCGTGAACACCAGGTTGCCCATGATCTTGCTCTGCACCAGGCTGGAGGCGCTGTTGGCAAAAGCGTTTTGCAGCACGCCCATCATCACCAAGCCAGGCACCAGAAAGGCGATGTAGCCCACGCCGGGGTACACCTCGATGTGCCCCTGGAGCACGCTGCCGAAAATCAGCAGATACAGCACCGACGTCAGCACCGGCGCCGCCACCGTCTGCAGCGCCACGCGCCAGAAGCGCAGCAGCTCTTTCTTGAGCAGCATTTTCCAGCCGTCACTGCGCATGGGAATGGCGCGCACATGCGGCGCCCGCTGTGGCGGGACCGAGCCCGTGGTCATGTCGACGCGCACCTCAATGCTCCATCACGGCGGCCGGCCGCGCCGCGCCCGAACCATTCATCAAGTCGATGAACACGTCTTCCAGATCGGCCTTGCGCACTTCCACGTCTTCCACGCGCACCCGCGCCTCGCGCAGCGCCGTGAGGTAGCGCTCGATTTCGGTCGAATCCTGCGCCGGCAATTCGACGATGCGCCCGGTCACGCGCGCCTTGGCCGCCAGCACCTGTGGCAGCACGTCGTCGGTCTTGAAACGCAGCGCGTGCGCGGCCGCTTTCGCCAGCAACGCGCTGGTGCGGTCGAGCGCAATCACCTGTCCCAGCTTCAGCATGGCGATGCGCTGGCACAGCGCCTCGGCTTCTTCCAGGTAGTGCGTGGTCAGCACCACGGTATGGCCCTGGTGGTTCAGTTGCGCGACGAACTGCCACAGCGTCTGCCGCAGCTCGACGTCCACGCCGGCGGTCGGCTCGTCGAGCACGATCACCGGCGGCTTGTGCACCAGCGCCTGCGCCACCAGCAGGCGACGCTTCATGCCGCCGGAGAGGCGACGCGTGTTGACCTGGGCCTTGTCGGTCAGATCGAGGCGCGCCAGCAGCTCATCGATCCAGTCGTCGTTGCGCCGTACGCCGAAATAGCCGGACTGAAAGCGCAACAGCTCGCGCACGTTGAAGAACGGATCGAACACCAGCTCCTGCGGAACGATACCCAGGTTGCGCCGCGCCTGCACGTAATCCTTTTCGACGTCGAAGCCCTGCACCAGCACGCGACCCGACGTGGGGCGTGCGAGCCCGGCCAATACCGAAATCAGGGTGGTCTTGCCGGCGCCGTTGGGACCCAGCAGGCCGAAGAATTCGCCTTCCTCGATGTCAAAACTCACCCGATCGAGCGCGCGCAGCGGCTGCGAACCGGGCTCCCCGGACGCAGGGTAAATCTTGGAAACCGATTGGAACGAAAGCGCAGGCATGAACTGCGTATTTTAAGGTTCGGCACAAGTCCCGAGGCAACCCGCGCCATTGCAGGCCGCCCGACGTTCGCGCCCTCGGATCGCTATGGCGCGGGGTCGAGCAGCAGCGCACTCACCCCATACAGGGCGGCAAGCTCCTGCAAATGGGGCGCCAGGTTCTCCGCGATGAAGCGCTTCCCGGCACGGACGCACACGCGCCGCAACGCCAGCAACACCGACAGCGCCGACGAATCGAAGCGCTGAAGCGGCGTTGCATCGACCCGCACCACCGCGCCGGTTTCTTTCTGCACTGCGGCCACCAGCGCCGGCAGGCACTTGGCTGCGCAGGCGTATGTGATTTCGGCCGGCAACGTCAACATTTCTTGTGCGCTCCGGACAGGCCCGCAAGCGCCGTGTGCCCCAGTTTCATACTTGGCAAGAAGCGCAATCCGACGCGGCGCGCGCCGCCGGTGCCGTGATCATCGGCACCGCCGCGAACGGTCTGAAAATGCACGTTCATGAGCAAATAGTCAGCCACGCCAGGATGCTACGAATTCTTCTTGTCAGCCGCGGCGTCGGCGGCGTTGTGCTCTTGCAGACTCTTGATCAACCCCGGAATGCCGCCGCGATTCACCTGCTCGGCAAATTGCGAGCGGTAATTGGCGACCAGCCAGACGCCAATCACGTTCAGGTCGTAAATCTTCCAGCCGCCGCCCTTGCCGGGCGTGCGTTCCAGCCGATAGTCGAGCTGGATCGGCTCGCCGGAGCCCTTGACCAGCGTGCGCACCACCACGTCGTTGTCGTTCGGATTGCCGCGGAACGGCTGCACGTCGACCGTCTGGTTCTTGACCTGATTCAGCGCACCCGCGTAGGTGCGGATCAGCAGCGTTTCAAACTGCTTCTCCAATTGCTGCTTCTGCTCCGGCGTGGCCTGGCGCCAGGCTGGACCGACGGCCGACGCCGTCATGCGCGTGAAATTCACGTTCGGCATGATCTTGCTGTCGACCAGCTCGCGGATGCGCGCCACGTTGCCGTTCTGCACCGCCTTGTCCGAATGGATCAGGCTCAGGATTTCGTTGGACAGGTTCTGGATGAACGCATTCGGATCCTGATCCGCCGCGCGCGCCCAGGGCGCGACCAGCGTGGCTGGCAATCCCAGGCTGAGCGCGGCCTGAAGCATGAATCTGCGTTTGACTGGAGACATCGTGTTTTGCTTTCCCATTCCGAACAACGGAGTGCCCAAGGAGCCCGTCAGAGCGGGACGGGGCGTCAAGGTTCAATCGCGACGCGGGCCGCCGTCACTTCGCCGGCGGCGTTGGCGCGGGTTCATCCAGGTCGTAGCGTTCCTTGCTTTCGGGCGGGTTGCCATCGTAAATCTGGTTCAGGCGCCGCTGAAAATAGCCATCCCGCACGAATGAGTAGGGATCGAGCGCCGCTTGATCGATCAGCTTCGTGGCGCCCAGCAGGCGCGCGCGGGTATCGACCAGGCGCAGCGCGGTCAGTTGATTGCGGGTCTGGACGCTATCCAGCCAGCCAACCGGATTGCCGTAAAAATCAACCGGCAGGCCAGCGGTGTCACGCACGGTCGACGGCCCGAGGATCGGCAGCACCAGATAAGGACCCGGGCCCACGCCCCAATAACCGAGCGTGGAGCCAAAGTCCTGCCGATGGCGCTGCAGGTGCATTTCAGTCGCCGGATCGAGTATGCCGCCCAGGCCGATGGTGGTATTGATCACCACGCGCCAGAAGGAATGCAGCGCGAAGACGGTCTTGCCTTGCAGTGCATTGTTGACGAACGACCAGGCGTCGCCCAGGTTGCCGAAAAAGTTGCCCACGCCGGTGCGCACCGGACTCGGCAGCACGTCCGTGTACGCCGTGGCCACCGGCTTGAGGACCGCCTTGTCGACGGCATTGTTGAACGACGTCATCGAGCGGTTGTAGCTTTCCCACGGATCACGCGGATCGGGGTGCGTGACGGTGGCGCAGCCCGCGAGCCACGCCAGCAGCAACGCGCCCAGCAGCGTCCGGACGACTCCGCCCTGCGTCTGTAATCGTAAGTTCATGACACTCTCTCGCATCGGCCCGCACGGCCAACCGCAACGGCACGTCCGCCGCGATGCGCGCCGCTTGCCGGCCCTCTTGTTCTGGCGGCGATCGTCACTGGCCAGCCGCCTTGTTGTAGAGCAGTCGGCTGATCAGATTCTCCAGCACCAGCGCCGATTGCGTCGAAGTCACTTTATCACCGGCTTTCCAGTTGGTGCTGTCCGCGCCGGGCGACACGCCGATGTACTGTTCGCCCAACAGGCCGCTGGTCAGGATCTTGAGCGAGCTGTCCTTCGGGAACAGGTAGCGCGAATCGATGTCGATCGCCACGCGCGCCTGGAACGTCTTGTCGTCGAAGCCGATGCCCGCCACGCGCCCCACCAGCACGCCGGAACTGCGCACGGCAGCCTTGGGTTTCAGGCCGCCCACGTTGTCGAACATGGCGGTGATGCGGTAGCCCGGCTGCCAATTGAGCGTCAGCAGATTGGCCGACTGCAGCGCCAGAAAAACCAGCGCCGCCAGCCCGAGCATGACGAACAGGCCCACCCAAAGATCATTCTTGCTGCGGTTCATGTGTTGTGTTCCTCTCGCAGTCCTCAATAACTGAACATCAGTGCAGTCAGGATGAAATCCAGCCCGAGCACCAGAAGCGAGCCCATCACCACGGTGCGCGTGGTGGCGTGCGCCACGCCGTCGGCCGTGGGCTTGGCCACGTACCCCTGCAGCAGCGCGACGAAGGTCACCGCCACGCCGAAGACGAAACTCTTGAGCACGCCATTGCCCAGATCAGACCAGACGTCGACGCCGCTTTGCATCTGGCTCCAGAACGCACCCGGGTCGACGCCGATCATGACCACGCTCACCACCCAGCCGCCCAGGATACCGACCGCGCTGAACACTGCGGCCAAGAGCGGCATGACGATCACGCCGGCCCAGAAGCGCGGCGCGATGATGCGGCGCACCGGATCGACCGCCATCATTTCCATGGCCGAGAGCTGTTCGCCGGCTTTCATCAAGCCGATTTCGGCGGTGAGCGAGGTGCCGGCGCGGCCCGTGTAGAGCAGCGCCGTGACCACCGGCCCGAGCTCGCGCAGCAGCGACAGCGCCACCATCAGCCCGACCGCTTCAGCCGAACCGTAGCGCTGCAGGATGTTGTAGCCCTGCAGCGCCAGCACGAAGCCGACGAACAGGCCCGAGACGGCAATGATGGCGAGCGAATAGTTGCCGAGGAAGTGGATCTGGTCGCGCACCAGGCTGAAGCGCTTGAAGGTCGGCCCGACGAGTCCGACGAGCCGGCAGAAAAAGCGCGCGCCGTAGCCCACGTCGGCCAGCTTGATGCGCGTGGCATAGCCGACGTCGGACGGTCGCCACCAACTCATCGCCGCGCCCCCGCGCTGTAATCCTGCTCCGCCGCCGGCGCGGGGTAGTGGAAGTGCACGGGACCGTCCTCGATCTGGCCCAGAAACTGCTGCACCAGCGGGTCCTGACTGGCGCGCACGGCTTGTGGCGATCCTTGCACCAGCGCGCCGCCATCAGCCAGGATCACCACCTGGTCGGCAATCGCAAAGGTTTCGTCGACGTTGTGCGACACGACGATGCTGGTCATGCCGAGCGCATCATTCAGGCGCCGGATGAGGCGCGCCGAAATGCCGAGCGAAATCGGGTCCAGGCCAGCGAACGGCTCGTCGTACATGACCAATTCGGGATCGAGCGCGATGGCGCGCGCCAGCGCAATGCGCCGCGCCATGCCGCCCGAGACTTCGGCCGGCATCAGGTCGCGCGCACCGCGCAGGCCGACCGCGTCGAGCTTCATCAGCACCACGTCGCGGATCAGCGCTTCGGGCAGGTCGGTGTGCTCGCGCAGCGCAAACGCCACGTTGTCGAACACCGACAGGTCGGTGAAGAGCGCGCCGAACTGGAACAGCATGCCCATGCGCCGACGCGCGGCGTAGAGCGCGGCCGAATCCATCGCACCCACGTCCTGGCCATCGAACAGCGTAGCGCCGCCCTGTGCCCGCTGCTGCCCGCCAATCAGACGCAACACGGTGGTCTTGCCGCCGCCGGATGCGCCCATCAGCGCCGTCACGCTGCCGCGCGGGATGCGGATGGAGAGGTCGCGGAGCACTTTGCGCTCGCCGTAGCCGAAATCGACCGCACGCAGCTCGACCAAGGCCGGTGGCGGGGTAGTTTCGAGTGACGGGGCGGCGTGATCCATAAGACAAATCAGGCCGGTGACGTGCCGGCCGTGAATTGTTGATTTTAACGGCGCACCAGCCGCTTCCGCGAGTGCTGCAACCTCTTTCAGAAACCTCCCGATTCCCACGCTGCAGGCGGCAACGCGGGCACCGGACGCTCTGGTCTGCCGCGCGCCACCGGCGAACCCGATGGCCTTCGAGAGCGCACCCCATAATCTGAACATGCCCCGCCACAGCCAACTCCTCCACCCGCACCGGGATCCGGTGGAACCCCGCCCCGCGGCCACCGTCTTGCTGCTGCGCGATACCCATGACGGCGTCGAAGTACTGATGACGCGCCGTTCACGCCATGCAAGCTTTGCGCCGGGCGCCTACGTTTTCCCCGGCGGCAGCGTGGACCGACAGGACACCGCGTTGCACGCCTGCGCCACCCGACGCACGACGGAAAGCGCGGAACAGTGGACCGACGCGCTCGCGGCCATTCGCGAAAGCTTCGAGGAGCTAGGCATCCTGCTGGCACGCCGCGCCGACGGCACGCTCGTCGCGCCGGCCGACGTGGCGGCGCTGGACCGGCGCGCGCCGCTGGCGCCGCAATGCGCGGCACATCAGTTGCAACTGGCGGCGGCCGACTTGTTCCTGCTGGCGCGCTGGATCACCGATCGCGACTTGCCGAAGCGCTTCGACGTGCCGTTCTTCGTCGCGCGCCTGCCCGCTGGCCAGCGTCCCGTGGCCGACAACACCGAGCAGTTCGAACCCGTGTGGATACGGCCTGAAGATGCACTGGAACGCCACGCGGCCGGCCATTTCGACATCATTTTCCCGACCATTCGCACGCTCGAACGCCTGCGGTCCTACGCCACGGTCGATGCGGTGCTGGCCGCCTGCGCTGGCGAAAAGCCGCTCTGGGTCAGTTGCCCCCGCGCCGGCTATCTCAACGGCCAGGTCGAACGCTTCATGGAGCAGGAGCCGCCGTTCGGCGAATTGGCGCTGGTGTGCCCCGATGGGCAACTGCTGCACACGCTGGATTGGCAGAGCGAACGGCCGGTGGCGCTCCTGAAAAACGTGCAGCGCCTGACCGCGCCCAACGCCGGTTTCATGACCGGCCCGGGCACCAACAGCTACATCGTGGGCGATGCCGGCACGGGCTATCTGGTGATCGACCCGGGGCCCAACGATGCGGGGCATGTCCAGCGCCTGTTCCAGGCCGCTGGTGGCGACATCCGCTGCATCGTCTGCACGCACTCGCACCCCGATCACGCGCCCGGCGCCAAACCGCTGCAAGCGCTGTGCGCGCAGCGCCCGCCCATCCTCGGGCTGCCATCGGCCCCCACGGCGCGCGCGCACAGCCAATTCACGCCCGATCGCGCCCTGGCCGACGGCGAAAAAATCGTCCTCTCGGGACCGGACGGCATCACGCACACGCTGCGCGTGATCCACACGCCCGGTCACGCCGCCAACCACATCTGCCTGTTGTTGGAGGAAGGCGGGCTGCTGTTCTCCGGCGACCACATCCTGAACGGCAGCACCACCGTGATCGATCCGCCCGACGGCAACATGGGCGCGTATCTGGATTCGCTCGACAAGCTCGACGCCGTCTGCCGCGACGCGCACGTCGAATTCATCCTGCCGGCGCACGGCTACGTGCTGTGGCAGCCGCGCGCGGTGATCGCTTGGTTCAAGCAGCACCGGCTGGAGCGCGAAGCCAAGGTGCGCGCGGCCATGCAAGCCAATCCGAACGGAACGCCCGAGGACTGGGTCGCGGCGGTCTATGGCGACGTGCCCAGGACCGCATGGCCCGTGGCGCTGCGCTCGCTGCTGGCGCACGTGGAACACATCCGCGCGACCGTCTGAAACCGCCGGGCCGCAAGCTCGCTCGCATGCTTGCCGACCGTGCCGCGCTGCGGCCGGCTGGCAAGCGGCACCACTCGATGGTGGGTTTGGCATCCAGTAAAGTGCGCGCGTCAGCCACGCCGCGCACACACCTGGAGGCAAAACCATGAGCACGTCAGTCGCACCCGTCGACGAAGTCCTGCCGTTCGGCCGCCTCACCGCACTCGGCATCCAGCACGTGCTGGTGATGTACGCCGGCGCGGTGGCGGTGCCGCTCATCATCGGCCGCGCACTGAACCTGTCGGATCACGAGGTTTCGATGCTGATCGCAGCCGACCTGTTTGCCTGCGGCATCGCCACCATCATCCAGTCGCTGGGCGTGACGCAATGGTTCGGCATCAGGCTGCCGGTCATGATGGGCGTGAGCTTCGCGCCCGTGGGCCCGATGATCCACATCGCCGGCGTGGCGCAGGGGCACGAAGGCGCGCAGCTGCTGTTCGGCACCATCATCGCCGCCGGGACCATCACGATCATCATCGCGCCCTTCATCAGCAAGCTGCTGCGCTTCTTTCCGCCAGTGGTGACCGGCACGATCATCGCCATCATCGGCATCACGCTGATGCGCGTCGGCATCAACTGGATTTTCGGCAACCCGTTCGGGCCGACCGCGCCGCACGTGGTGAATCCGAGCTACGTGGAATGGCTGAATCACGCCAAGGCGGTGGGCAGCGACATGAAGGCGATCGGCAGCGCCACGGCCGCCCTGCCCAACGTGCCGCCCGGCATCGCGATCGCGCCCAGCGTGCCGAATCCGCGCTACGCCGCCCTGCCGGGTCTCGCCGTGGCCGCGGCGGTGCTGCTGTCGATCCTGTTGATCGCGCGCTTCTTCAAGGGCTTCATTGCCAACATCGCCGTGCTGCTCGGCATCATCGTCGGCGCCGTGATCACCGCCGCCATGGGCGTGATGACCTTCGACAAGGTCGCCAAAGCCGACTGGTTCGACCTCGTGGTGCCGTTCCACTTCGGCGTGCCTCGTTTCGATTTCTAGATGATCCTGACGATGGTGCTGGTGATGATCGTCATCATGATCGAATCCACCGGCATGTTCCTCGCGCTCTCCGACATGACCGGCAAGAAAATCGACCAGAAGGACCTGGCGCGCGGCCTGCGCACCGACGGTCTGGGCACCTTGATCGGCGACATCTTCAACACCTTCCCCTACTCCAGCTTTTCGCAGAACGTCGGCCTGGTGGCCGTGACCGGCGTGCGCAGCCGCTACGTGTGCGTGATGGGCGGCGTGGTCATGCTGATCCTCGGCATGCTGCCGAAGCTCGCCGCGCTGGTGGAATCGCTGCCCACCGTGGTGCTGGGCGGCGCCGGACTGGTGATGTTCGGCATGGTGACCGCCACCGGCATCCGCATCTTGGGCGACGTCGACTTCAAGGGCAACGCCAACAACGCCTTCGTCGTCGCGATTTCAATCGGCGTCGGCATGATTCCGGTGGTGGCGCCCAACTTCCACTTGTGGATGCCGGTGGCCATCCACCCGTTGATCGATTCGGGCATCCTGCTCACGTCGGTGGCGGCGGTGTTGTTGAACCTTTTCTTCAACGGCGCACCGAATCCGAGCGGGTCGGCCGTCGGCACGTACGCCAAATCGGCGGCGCGGGTCACTCACGTTTAGCGGAAGTTTTTCTCTCGGGGTCACCCTGATCGCAAGCATGTCTTGCATTTCTGGTTACACCAGCGCGCAGCCGCTCGGGATGCGGGAGATTCGCTGTCGCCCGCCCACTCAAGCCACTTGTCTGTCAACTACACGAATCATGAAATCAAAGCTGTCCATCGTTGCCATCGCCTTGCTGCTCGCCGCGTGCGCCACGCCGCCCCAGTCCCAATGGGAGAAGGACGGCGCGACCTCGTATGACCGCACCAGCGCTCAATCGGAATGCGAGTACCAGATCGAAATGAACAAGACGCCCACCGCAAAACAGGCCGGCCTGATGAACCTGTGCATGCAGGGCAAGGGCTTCCGGTTGAAGCCGGCGAAATAGCCGCCCGCTCGCGCATCAGATGATGCGCAGCAGCGTGTCGTCGCGCCGCAGCACGTGGTGATAGAGCGCGCCGCACACGTGCAGCGCGACCAGCACGAACAGCAACCACGCCACGGTGAAATGCGCGGTCAACAGAATGCGCGTGGCCGCATCCGATTTGGCGATGGGGTTGGGCAGCGGAATCACGTCGAACCACTTGAGCGGAAAGCCCTGCGCGTCGCTGGTCAGCAGCCCGAGGATGGGCTGGACGATCAGCGCCACGTAAAGCAGCGCCTGCACGACGTTCGCGAGGCGGTGCGTCCAGGCGGGCGCACGGTCGCGCACCGGTGGCGCGCCGGTCGAAAGCCGCGCCACCACGCGCGCGAGCACCAGCCAGAAGAGCGTGATGCCGAGCGTCACGTGCCAGAAATTGATCGGCGCGTAGAACTCGTCTTTCACCATTCTCTGCATGAAACCGAGCGGCCAGATCACCAGCAGCAGCAGCGTGACCAGCCAGTGCAGCGTTTTGACGAGCGGGTGATAGCCCGGTGTCCGGATACGGTCATCAGTCATGCATCCCCCCTCAAAAAGCCAACGCCATGTCGTAAAAAATTATAGGTTTGCGATCCTTCGCGCCCCGAATACACACGATCATCCATGCAGCCCAGAGTGAATGTGTGCGCCGAATGTGTGCGTCGCTCCCCATGACGGTCGACCGGGGACCGCCGCCGCCGCGGGCCAGCCGCAATTCCCTATGATGGCTGCTGACTTCCCGCCGCTGCCTTCCTGCCCCGTGACTCCGATCAATGCTGCCGATGCCTGGCACATCCTCTGTGCCTTGCGCACCGCCGCGGCCGGGTACCCGGCGTCGCTTGAAGGCATCACGGTGGCCGCCGACGGCACCTGGCACGCGACGCGTCCGATCGCGCCGGATGCCGCCCGGTTGCTCGATCTCCTGCTGCCGATGGCGTGTGGCGGCGCGCCATGCGTGGTGGCGCAAATCGGCCAGAGCCTGGACGGGTACATCGCCACGGCCAGCGGCGATTCCTGCTACGTCACCGGCATGCAGAGCCGCATCCACCTGCATCGCTTGCGGGCGCTGGTCGATGCCGTGGTGGTGGGCGTGGGCACCGTCATCGCCGACGACCCGGCGCTCACGGTGCGCCACGTGACCGGGCCAAACCCGGCCCGCGTGGTCCTCGATCCTCAGGGCCGCGCACCCCGCGGCGCGCGCGTGTTCACCGAACGTGGCGCCACCACCTGGCATGCCGTGTGCGATCCGGCGCAGGCCGCGCCCGGCGCCAGCGCGCTGGCGCTGCCGCCGGGCGATGCGATGGCGACGGCGTGCGCCTTGCTGCAAAGCCTGGCGCAGCGCGGCCTCCGCCGCGTTCTGATCGAGGGCGGCGGCATCACGATTTCGCACTTTCTGCAAGCCGGCCTGCTCGACCGCTTGCACGTGATGGTGGCGCCGCTGCTGCTGGGTTCGGGGCGGCGCACGCTGACGTTGCCGGAAATCAAGTCCCTGCAAAGCGCCCTGCGACCGCGCTGCCGCAGTTACGCGCTCGGCGAAGACCGGCTCTACGACCTCGACCTGCGGCACCCGGCCGGTTAGACGGGCTTCAGGGCGGCAGCCCGAGCACGTCCCGATGGCCGACGAAAAGTTTTGCGCTCCCAGCCGCCACTGCCGCGCTGCGGCGCGCTGCCCAAGCCGCGAAATGCGCGGTCCGACCGGGTGACTGGCGTGACGCCGCCTCGGCCCAGCCGTCGATCAGCGCGCGCGTCAAGGCACCCTTCCGACAGTCGAGACGCCAATCGCTGCCGCGCTGCGTCACACGGTATCCGTGCCGGGCCAACGCACGCACCAACGCGGATGCCGCCACCGCGCCCAACGCGATCCCCAGGCCCTTGTCGCGCTGCTGATCACGCGCCACTGCGCTGAAAACCACGCCGTCGAGCGCCTCCGCCGGATCAAACGCCACGCGCCCGTCGATCGTGAGCG
>SCQQ01000046.1 GCA_004299095.1 Burkholderiaceae bacterium
CGACCAATCAGAGCTTGACCGTGGCGAGGCGCCGCATCACCTGCTGCACGATGTCGCTTTGCATGTTGTTGTACAGCAGCTCGGCTTCCAGCGCCTTGGAAAGCGCTTCCGAGGCCGAATAGCTCTGGTCGATTTCGCGTTCGATGCTGGTCTGCCCGAGCACCTCCTTGCCGGCGGGCGTGACCACGCGGAAGCCGAGCCGGAGGTGCAACTCCAGTTCGCTGATATCGCCGGTGGAGGTCCGGCTGACAATCACTTGGCTGCGCACCGGGCCCGGGCTTTCCAGGATCACGTCGGCCTTGCTGCGTTGTTGCGGGTCGGTGAGCACTTCGACGCTACCGGTGCTTTGCAACTGGCGCTGCAGTTCGGCCTGGAACGGTGAGCCGCTGGGCAGCGCCAGGAAGATGCTGTGGAACGCGAAGTGCGGCGCCTTGCGCAATTCAAAACCGCAGCCAGCCAGCACCAGCGGCATGCTGGCGGCGGCCAGGAGCAAGGCGCGGCGGGCAGGGCGCATGGTGCTATCCCACGACCACGTTGACCAGCCGGCCCGGCACGACGATGACCTTGCGCACCGTGCCGCCAGCGCCGAAACGGGCCACGGCGTCGTTGGCGCGCGCCACCTGTTCGATGTGCGCCCGGTCGGCATCGGCGGGAACCGAAATGGCGCCGCGCAGCTTGCCGTTGACTTGCAGCACGAGTTCGATTTCGGCGCGCTCGAGCGCGCTCGCATCCACTTTGGGCCAGGCCGCGTCGAGCAGCGGACCGCTGGCCGCTGCAAAGCCGAGTTCTTCCCACAGCACCTGCGTGACGTGCGGCGTGACCGGATAGAGCACGCGCAGCAGGATCGAAAAGCCTTCGCGCTGCACGGCGTGATCGGCAGAATCGCCGGGTTTGAACGCTTCCAGCGCGTTCAACATCTTCATCGCGCCCGAGACCACGGTGTTGTACTGCAGCCGGTCGTAATCGTGATCGACTTGGCCCAGTACGGTGTGGAGTTCGTAGCGCAGCGCTCGGGCGCCCGCGCTGAGGGGCGCCGGTGTGCTGATCTGGCCGGT
Organism: Burkholderiaceae bacterium; assembly: GCA_004299095.1. Classification (GTDB taxonomy): domain Bacteria; phylum Pseudomonadota; class Gammaproteobacteria; order Burkholderiales; family Burkholderiaceae_C; genus Ottowia. Next base: position 1,056 of record SCQQ01000046.1, read on the forward strand.
CGCGGCGCCGGCGGTTCCGAGCTCAGCACCGAGCGCCCACACGCGCCGCAGGAAGCGGTAGCTGCCTTCCACCGCCGCGTCGTTCCATTCCAGCGTGGCTTCGGGCGGCGCCGTGAACATGGTGTAGAGGCGCGCGGTGTCGGCGCCGTACTTCTCGATCAAATCCTGCGGATCGACGCCGTTGTTCTTCGACTTGGACATGGTGCCCACGCCCTGGAAGTCGATCGCCGTGCCCGCCGGCAGCGTGCCCACCGGCTTGTTGAGCTTGGCGCCGACCTGCTTGCCGCTGGCATCGAGCACCGGATCAACGTCGCTTGGCCAGAAATACTCGATCGCGCCCTTGTCGTTGTGGCGCGAATAAATGGCGTTCAGCACCATGCCTTGCGTCAGCAGCCGCGTGAACGGCTCGCTCGCTTTCACCAGGCCCAGGTCGCGCATCACCTTGGTCCAGAAGCGCGCGTACAGCAAGTGCAGCACGGCGTGCTCGATGCCGCCGATGTATTGGTCCATCGGCATCCAGTAATCCGTGCCGCCCGCCACCATCGCCCGGTCGTTCTTCGGGTCGCAGTAGCGCATGAAATACCAGGAACTGTCGACGAACGTGTCCATGGTGTCGGTCTCGCGCCGCGCCGGGCCGCCGCACTTCGGGCAGGTCGTTTTGACGAAGGCGTCGCACTTGACGAGCGGGTTGCCGCTGCCGTCGGGCACCAGGTCGTGCGGCAGCACCACCGGCAAGTCCTTTTCCGGCACCGGCACCACGCCGCAATGCGCGCAATGGATGATGGGAATCGGCGTGCCCCAGTAGCGCTGGCGCGAAATGCCCCAATCGCGCAGGCGCCAAGTCACTTTCTTTTCGCCCAGCCCTTTTTGTTTCAGCTCGGTGGCCACCGCGTCCACGGCCTGCGGATGCGTGAGGCCATCGAAGCGGCCCGAATGCACGGTCTGGCCGTTTTGCTTGTCGGCGTACCAGTCGTTCCAGTGCGTACCGTCGAACGCGGCATCGCCGACCTGCACCACCTGCTGGATTTTCAGGCCGTACTTGAGCGCAAACGCAAAGTCGCGCTCGTCGTGCGCCGGAACGCCCATCACGGCGCCGTCGCCGTACGTCATCAGCACGTAGTTGCCGACCCAGAGCGCCACCGCTTCGCCCGTGAGCGGATGCGTGACCGTGAAGCCGGTCGGCATCCCTTCTTTTTCCTTGGTGGCCAGCTCCGCCTCGGTCGTCCCGCCCTGCTTGCAGTGTTCGATGAAGGCCGCCAATTGCGGGTCGTGCAGGGCCGCTTGCGTGGCCAGTGGGTGCTCCGGCGCCACCGCGCAGAAGGTTACGCCCATGATGGTGTCGGCGCGCGTGGTGAACACGTACATGCGGCCGTCCTGGATCAACTGGCCCGCATCGTCCTTGATGTCGTGCGTGAAGGCAAAGCGCACGCCCTCGGATTTGCCGATCCAGTTTTCCTGCATCAGGCGCACCCGATCGGGCCAGCCGTTCAGGGTCGCTGCGGGGTTGCCGATCTGCACGTTGTCGAGCAGTTCTTGCGCGTACGCGGTGATTTTCAAGTAGTAACCGGGGATTTCGCGCTTTTCCACCACTGCGCCGGTGCGCCAACCGCGGCCGTCGATGACCTGCTCGTTGGCCAGCACGGTGTGATCCACTGGGTCCCAGTTGACCACCTGCGTCTTGCGGTAAGCAATGCCACGCGCCAGCATCTTCAGGAACAGCCACTGGTTCCACTTGTAGTAATCGGCGTCGCAGGTGGCGACTTCACGGCTCCAGTCGATCGCCAGGCCCATGGCCTGCATCTGCCCCCTCATGTAGGCGATGTTGTCGTAGGTCCATTTCGCTGGCGGCACGCCGTGCTTGATGGCGGCGTTCTCGGCCGGCAAGCCAAACGCGTCCCAGCCCATCGGCATGAGCACGTTGTAGCCCTGCATGCGCAGGCGCCGCGTCATCATGTCGTTGATGGTGTAGTTGCGCACGTGCCCCATGTGCAGTTTGCCGCTCGGGTAGGGCAGCATGGAACAGGCGTAGAACTTCGGTTTCGCCGTGTCTTCGCTCACGCGGTAGACGTCGCCCGCCTGCCAGGCGGCTTGCGCAGCGGCTTCGACCGTTTTGTGGTTGTATTTGGCTTCCATGGCGGGAATTGTAGGCAGCGGTTGGCTGCGTCCAGAAGGAAAGGAAAGCGTTGCGCAGCCCTGGCCGCGTGCGGGGCAGCGGTGCCCCGGCTACGGTGTCAGGCGCTCGCAGTCGAGCGCAGACCGAGCACGTCGAACATGTCGAAGAAGCCGCTTTTGCGCTGCGCCAGAAAAGCGGCGGCGCGCAGTGCGCCTTGCGCATAGCCCGCGCGGCTGCCGGATTTGTGCGTGATTTCGATGCGCTCGCCAGTGCCGGCAAACAGCACGGTGTGGTCGCCCACGATGTCACCGCCGCGGATGCTGGAGAAGCCGATGGCCGACGGATCGCGCTCGCCGGTCACGCCATGGCGCTCATACACCGCGCAATCCTTCAGGTTGCGCCCCAACGCGCTGGCGATCACCTCACCCATTTTCAAGGCCGTGCCCGACGGCGCATCGACCTTGTGGCGGTGGTGTGCTTCGATGATTTCAATGTCGTAACCGGTGGCGAGCGCTCGGGCCGCCATTTCAATCAGCTTGAACGTGACGTTCACGCCCACGCTCATGTTGGGCGCCAGCACGATCGGAATGTCGCGCGCGGCCGATTGCAGCGCTGATTTCTGTGCGTCGGTGAAACCGGTGGTGCCGATCACCATGGCGATGCCGCGCTCGTGGCAGAAATTCAGGTGCATGAGCGTCGCTTCGGGCCGGGTGAAATCGATCAGGCATTGCGCCTGGGCGAGGCCGGCGGCCAAATCCGCGGTGACAGCGACGCCGCTGGCCCAGCCGATGGCGCCGCCGGCGTCCTGGCCCAGCGCCGGGCTGTCGGCACGATCCAGCGCGCCGACCAGTTGGCAGGCATCGGACGCGTGCACGGCTTCGATCAGCGCATGGCCCATGCGGCCAGAAGCGCCGGCCACGGCGATGTGGGTGCGGGAGGAAGCGTTCATTCCAGCGAGGTAGGCAGGCAGTGCGATCCGGATCGCGCGCCGTCAGTGCGATTCGAGCGGCGGGTAGCTGGCCGCGGGGGCGGGCAGCGCGCCGGCATCGTTCGTGGCGGTCGGCGCCGCGGGCGTGGTGGGTGCCGGGTATTTCGCGAGCTGTTCCGGCGTGGCTTCGAGCGATGGCACCTTGACCTTTTTCTTCGGGCTGATGCGGTCGATGAATTCGGTTTCGCTCGGCATCTCGTCGCCTTCAGTGCGCACCATGTGGTCGCCGTCGAAGAACACCGTCAGGCGGTATCGCTGCTCGGGCACACCTTGGCGTTTGATCGTGAATACGTAGTCCCAGCGGTTGTTGCGGAACATGTCGACCAGAAGCGGCGTGCCCAGGATGTCGCGCACTTGCAGGCGTGTCATGCCGGGCCGCAGCGCAGCGACCTGTTCTTTCGAGACGAAATTGCCCTGCACCACTTCGGGCTTGTAGAGCGTCATGGCGTTGGCCATGCTGCGCGTGGCGTCGTTGAAGGTGCCGCAACCCGCCAGCGTGAGCGCCGCAGCCAGCAAGGCAGCCACGGCAAACGGTGGCGCGTGACGCAATGAGCCCATGGGTGACTTCGTTTTTTCAGACATGCACAATACGGGAGGGCATTCTACCGATGAAGCTGAACGATCCGAGCGCCGATGAACGACAAGCTGAGCGAAATCAGAAGTAGCGGCCTGAAGGCCACCACGCCGCGCCTGAAGATTCTGGAAATCTTTCAGCACTCCGAGGTCCGCCATCTGTCGGCGGAAGACGTGTATCGTCTGTTGCTGGCCGAGCATTCGGATATCGGCTTGGCGACCGTGTACCGTGTGCTTACCCAGTTCGAGCAGGCCGGGCTGCTGACGCGGCACCACTTTGGCTCGACCACCGCCGTCTATGAACTGCACGACGACGAACATCACGACCATCTGATTTGTCTCGATTGCGGCCACGTCGAGGAATTCGTCGATGAAGAAATCGAGCGCCGCCAGCGTGCCGTGGCCAAGGCGCGCGGGTTTGTCATCGCCGACCACGCGCTCAGCCTGTTTGCCCACTGCAAGACGCCGAATTGTCCACATCGCGCGGAGGCCGAAGCGGCGCAGCGCGAGCGCTGAGTCCTACGGCTTCTTGTCGGGCTCGCGCCCCTGCGCCATGGCTTCGCGATGGCGCGTGACGAAGTCCTGGTAGGTATCGATGCCGCGAATTTGCAAGATGTGGTTGCGCACCGCGGCTTCGACCAAAACGGCCAGGTTGCGGCCGGCCACCACCTGGATCACGACTTTCTGGATGGGAACGCCCAAGACGTCCTGGTCGAGCGGCGCCGCCGGCAGGCGCTCGTAGTCGCGTTCCAGCGTTCCGCGCCGCACCAGATGGACGATCAGGCGCAGCCGCATGCGCCGGCGCACCGCCGTTTCGCCGAAGATGGCGCGGATGTCGAGCAGACCGATGCCGCGCACCTCGAGCAGGTTCTGGATCAATTCGGGGCAGCGTCCCTCAATGGTGGCTTGGTTGACGCGGAAGAAATCGACCACGTCGTCGGCCACCAGGCCGTTGCCACGGGAAATCAGCTCCAGCCCCAGTTCGCTTTTGCCCAAACCCGATTCGCCGGTAATCAGCACGCCCAGTCCCAGGATGTCCATGAACACGCCATGCATGGTGGTGCGTTCGGAAAAGTGCTTGCCGAGATAGGCGCGCAGCACGTCGATCACCAACGCCGCCGATTCCTGCGTGGCAAAGAGCGGGATCTGCGCGCGTTCGCACATCGCCACCAGACCGTCGAACGCCGGCTGCCCGCCGCAGATCACCAGCGCCGGCGGCTCCAGCGTGACGATGCGGGCCATGCGGCGCGCGCTGTCTTCGGGTGAGCATTGGCTCAGGTAGCGCACTTCCTGTTCGCCCAGGATCTGCACGCGATACGGGTGCAGGTAGTTGAGATAGCCGATCAGGTCCGCGCTGGATTGCGCGGCGCGCACCATCACGTCGGAAAAGTGCCGTTCGGGCGCCGTCTGGCCGGCCACCCATTCCCAGCGCAGGATGGTGCGGTGTTCCTCGAACAGGAGATCGGCGCTGATGGCGTCAGGCTTCATGCCGGTGGCAACCTGAAGCGCCGGGCTTAACCAGCAACCGCGGGGTTCACGCGCATCCGGGCCTCACGCCGTGTGCGCGGGCTCCCACGTGGTGATGAGTTGATGCAGCTCGTCGGCCGACGGCGCACCTTTCAGGTTTTCGCGCAGTGCCGGATCGCCCAGCATTTCGGCAATCTGCGACAGGATTTCCAGGTGCTTCTGCGTGGCCGCTTCGGGCACCAGCAGAAAAATCAGCAGCCGCACCGGCTGTTCGTCGGGCGCGTCGAAGCCGATGGACTGAGCCACTTGAATGACCGCCGCCATGGGCGTTTTCAGGCCCTTGATGCGGCCGTGCGGAATGGCGACGCCGTGGCCCAGGCCGGTGGAGCCCAGGCGCTCGCGTGCAAACAGGCTGTCGGCAATCAGCGCTCTCGACAGCCCGTGCAGGTTTTCGAACAACAGCCCGGCTTCTTCGAACGCGCGTTTTTTGCTGGTGGCGTCAACGCCGACAAGAACCTGCGACTCCGGCAGTATGGATGCAAGTAGGTTCATCAGATCGATTGGATGGGGTAATCGGATTGCCTGGCCGGGCAGGCTCGAATTGGAGCCCGCCCGCGGCACTCAAAGCCGCGCGACCGGTCGTATGCGCTCACGCCGCCGCAGGTCATTCGTTGCTATGGCGACCACCTAGGATATCGGATTCGTGCTGCGCAAACCGCGTTCGGCAAGGTGGAATCGTTCAATTCCACGGAAAACACACGGCGGCTCACGCTGTCGCCACGAATCCGGTTTCAGCGCTCAGGCTGGCTTCAATGGACCGGATCGCCCGCTGGGCGACCATGCGATTGTACTTTGTCCTTGTGGCGCAAGACCTGCCGATCCAGCTTATCGACCAGCGCATCGACCGCCGCGTACAGGTCTTCATGCGCGCTTTCGGCGAACAATTCCGTGCCCTTGACGCGAATGTTGCATACAGCGCGCTGTCGCTGGTCTTTCTCTTTCTGGTTGTCGATGGAAAGCAAGACGCGGACGTCGGTGACGTGATCGAAACGACGCGAAATCCGGTCCAGTTTGGTGGTGACGTAATTGCGCAGCGCCGGGGTGACATCGAGGTGGTGACCGCTGATCGTCAAGTTCATTTGGATCTCCTTGCATCAAACCGGGCCGCCCGCGTTTTGCGCAAAAGCGGCCGCTCCGAGGAAGGCATCGCGCCTTGCACGCTCCGACCGTGGGCGTGCCGCTTCACTATGCCTGCAAACGCCGTCGAGTGCAACGCGCCGATGCGATCGTGTCCATGCGGCCAGCGCTGTCCCGCGTGCGCCGGCCAATGCCATAAGCCATAATTCGCGCCGACTTGGCCGGTGCCTGAATGCGCTTTCAGAAAACCCGGCTGCGCTGGCGGGCCGTGCTGTGGGGTCCGCCCGAGACGCCGTGTCGCGGCCTCTCTTTTCAGAGCCTGTTCGCCGCGACATGCCGATGTTTTCGGGGGAGTGACCGATGATTAATGTTTTTGCGCTGTCGAACGGCCGCTTGTATCAGGAGGAAGTGGAATCGCCGGAAGAGTTGTCCAGGGCACACGCCATCTGGGTCGACCTGGAAGAGCCCACGCTGGAAGAAAAGCGCTGGGTCAAGCAGCATTTCGGTCTGGTGATTCCCGAAGACGCCATCGACGAGGACATCGAGGAATCGGCACGCTTTTATTCCGAGGATGACGGCGAGTTGCACATCCGCAGCGACTTCCTGGTGGCCGACGCGGACAATCCGCATCAGATTCGCGTGGCGTTCATCCTGAATCAGGCGCGCACGGAAACACGGCAGCGCGACATCCTGTTTTCCATTCACGACGAATCAGTGCCGGCATTGCGCCTGGTGCGCATGCGCGCGCGCCGCATGCCCGGCCTGCTGGAAAACGCCAAGGACGTGCTGCTGGCGCTGCTGGATGGCGACACCGAGTATTGCGCCGACGCGCTGGAAAACGTCTACGACGCGCTGGAGAACTCGGAGAAGCGCGTGCTCGACGGCGATGTGACCGACGAGGTGGCAAGCGACGTGCTGGCCACGATCGCACGCCAGGAAGACATGAACGGCCGCATTCGCCGCAACATGATGGACACGCGCCGCGCGGTGAGCTTCCTGATGCGCACCAAGCTGCTCGAGGCCGAGCAATTCGAGGAGGCACGGCAGATCCTGCGCGACATCGATTCGCTTGATGGCCACACCACGTTTCTGTCGGACAAGATCAACTTCCTGATGGATGCCACGGTGGGCTTCCTCAACGTCAACCAGAACAAGATCATCAAGATCTTCTCGGTGGCCAGCGTGGCGCTGCTGCCACCCACGCTGATCGCCAGCGTTTACGGCATGAACTTCAGGGCCATGCCGGAGCTCGAGTGGCAGTACGGCTACCTGCTGGCCATCCTGGCGATGTTGGCGAGCGCGCTGCTGCCGATGTGGTACTTCCGCCATCGCGGCTGGCTGAAATAGGGTGGTCCCGGTTCAGTTGCAGCCGGCACGCAGTTCGAGATATCGGTCGAGGATCGCGCGGCTGTAGTGGCTGGCGACGCGGGTCACGAAACGCCTGAAATCCACGTGCGCCTGATCGTCTGCGCGGTCCGAGACCGTACGCAGTGCCGCCAGCGGGATGCGGAAATCCGCGCACACCTGCGCGATCGCCGCGCCTTCCATTTCAACCGCCAACGCAGCGGGCAGTGCGGCACGCAGCGCGCTGCTTTCCGCCGCGGTGGCGACGAAGCGGTCGCCGCTGGCGATCAACCCCTGGTGGACCCGCGGGGCCGGCAACGCGAATTCCCCTATTGCGTCGGTCTCCAGCAGCGTTTGGCGGTGCCCGAGTGCCCATCGCGCGGCGTCGTGCAGGCGGTTCGCGCTTGCGTCATCGGTGGGGAATTCGGCCCGGCCGTAACCCGGCACGAGGTGGCGCGGAAACAGCGGCGAGGCATCCATGTCGTGCTGGATGAAGGCGCGCGCCACGACCACGTCGCCCACCGCAACGCCCGGCGCGAGACCGCCTGTGGTGCCTGTCAGGATGATTTCGTCCACGTGGAAATGGTCGATCAGCACGGTCGCAGTGCTGGCCGCGGCCACTTTGCCGATGCCGGACAGCACCGCGACCAGCTCGGCGCCGTGCCAATGGGCGGCGCGGTACTCACGCCCCGCGATGTGCCGGCGCTCGCCGTTTTCAAACTGCGACCAAAGGGCCGACAGCTCTTCCGGCAACGCGCTCACGAGGCCAATTCGCATGGACTTGCGGTTTTATCTCGACAGGTGCCACGCCGTCTTGAACGGATCGCTCGTCGCCATGGTCCGGCCCGCGCCGTTTGCGTGGCGCACGTCCGGTCCCGAGGGCCAGCGGCGAACCTGTGTTCAAGCCACCGTGGCGCCGGCTTTCACTTCGGCATCGCGTAACTTGCGGCGCAGTACTTTGCCCACGGCCGACTTGGGCAATTCGGTGCGAAATTCGATCACGTGTGGCCGCTTGTAGCCGGTGAGGCGTTCCTTGCACCAGGCGCGCACCGCGTCTTCGGTCAGGTTGGGGTCTTTCCTGACGATCACGACCTTGACTGCTTCGCCGGATTTCTCGTCCGGGATGCCGATCGCGCCGACTTCCAGCACGCCGGGCATGGCCGCGACCACGTCTTCGATTTCGTTCGGGTAGACGTTGAAGCCGCTCACCAGGATCATGTCTTTCTTGCGATCGACGATGCGCGTGAAGCCGCGCTCGTCCATGACGCCGATGTCGCCGGTCTTGAAATAACCGTCGGCCGTCATGACCTTGGCGGTCTCATCGGGGCGCTGCCAGTAGCCCGTCATGACTTGCGGGCCCTTGAGGGCGATTTCACCCGGTTGCCCGAGCGGCACTTCGCTGCCGTCGTCGGCCAGGATCTTGAGGTAGGTGCTGGGCAGCGGCAGGCCGATGGTGCCGGTGAATTCCTTGGAGTTGACCAGGTTGCAGGTGGCCGATGGACTGGTTTCCGACAGGCCGTAGCCTTCGCAAATCGGCGAGCCGGTCTTGTCTAGCCAGAGCTTGGCGACCGCACTTTGCACCGCCATGCCGCCGCCCACGGACACACGCAGGTGGCTCCAGTCCACGGTATTGAAGTCGGGGTCGTGCGCCAGGCCGTTGAACAGCGTGTTGACGGCCGGGAAGCTGTGGAACGTTTCTTTTGAGAGCTCTTTCAGCGTGGCTTTCAAGTCGCGCGGATTGGGAATCAGGATGAGTTTCCCGCCGGTGCGCAACGCCAGCATCATGCACACCGTGAACGCGAAGATGTGATAAAGCGGCAGCGCACACACCGTGGTCGGCTGCTCGGCTGCGGGGATCGCGTCCATTACCAGCCGATTCCACGCTTCCGACTGCAGCACGTTGGCCACGATGTTGCGCTGCAGCAGCGTGGCGCCCTTGGGTACGCCGGTGGTGCCGCCGGTGTACTGCAGCACGGCGACGTCGTCGGGTTTGATGGCGGGCGCGGCAAAAGGCGCTTTCTGGCCCTGGGCCAGCGCATCGTTGTAACGAACGGCGCCCGGCAGCGCGTAGCTTGGCACCATTTTCTTCACGTTGCGTACGACGAAATTGACCAGTTGCCCCTTGAGGAAACCGAGTTCATCGCCCATAGCCGCCAGCACCACGTGCTTGATTGCTGTTTTGGCGATGCACTGTTGCAGCGTGACCGCGAAGTTCTCCAGGATGACGATGGCTTTGGCGTTCGAATCGGCCAGTTGGTGCTCCAGCTCAGGCGCGGTGTAGAGCGGATTCACGTTGACCACGACCAGTCCGGCGCGCAACACCGCGGCCACCGCCACCGGATATTGCGGCACGTTCGGCATCATCAGGGCCACGCGGTCGCCGTGCGCCAGGCCCAGGCTCTGGAAGTATGCGGCCAGCGCGCGACTGTGATCGTCGGCTTGGCGAAAGGTCATGCTTTCGCCCATGAAGGTGTAGGCCGGCCGGTCGGCGTAGGTCGTGAAGCCGGCTTCGATCAGCGCCGCCAGCGACGGGTAGGACGACGCGTCGATATCGGCCGGTACCCCTTCGGGGTATTGATTGAGCCAAATCCGCTCGGTCATGTCGGTCTCCTCCTGTGAAAGCTTCGAATGTCGGGCTATTTTGACGGAACGCGGCGCACTCGCACTCGCGCCATAAAAAAAGCGAGGTCGCAGGGCCTCGCTCAATGGGCATGTCCGGGCGCTACTCGATCGCCTTGGTGATGTCTTCCACCACTTTTTTGGCATCGCCGAACACCATCATGGTCTTGTCCATGTAGAACAGTTCATTGTCAAGGCCGGCGTAGCCCGTCGCCATGGTGCGCTTGTTCACGATCACCGAGCGCGCCTTGTAAGCCTCAAGAATGGGCATGCCGTAAATCGGACTGCCTTTTTGCAGCGCCGCCGGATTCACCACGTCATTGGCGCCCAGGACCATGGCCACGTCGGCCTGCTGGAATTCGGGGTTGATGTCGTCCATTTCGAACACCTGGTCGTATGGCACTTCGGCTTCGGCCAGCAGCACGTTCATGTGCCCCGGCATGCGGCCCGCGACCGGATGGATGGCGTATTTCACGTCGATACCCTTGGCGGTGAGCTTGGCCACCATGTCTTTCACGGCGTGCTGCGCGCGCGCCACGGCCAGGCCGTAGCCAGGGACGATGATCACGCTGTCGGCGTTGCTCAGCATGAACGCCACGTCGTCGGGGCTACCCTGCTTGACCGGGCGCTGTTCCTTGTCGCCCGTGTCGGTCGCGGTCTCGCCGCCGAAGCCGCCCAGGATCACGCTCAGGAACGCGCGGTTCATGGCCTTGCACATGATGTACGACAGGATGGCGCCGGACGATCCGACCAGCGAGCCGGCGATGATCAGCATGCTGTTTTCCAGCGAAAAGCCGATGCCCGCCGCCGCCCATCCGGAATAGCTGTTCAGCATGGAGATCACCACCGGCATGTCGGCGCCGCCGATGGCGATGATGAGCGTGACGCCGATCACGAAGCCGAGCACGCAGATCAGGAAGAACGCCAGGCCGCTCTGCGAGTGCCAGAACGCATAGAGCAGCAGCAACGCGGCCACGGCCATCGCCAGGTTGAGCCAGTGCTGGCCGGGATACACCACGGGACGGCCCTGGAACAGGCGGAACTTGCTTTTGCCCGAGAGCTTGCCCCAAGCGATCACGGAGCCAGTGAACGTGACGGCGCCGATGAACGCGCCGAGGCCCAGCTCGATCCGGTTGCCGCGCGGAATGACGGTGTCGCCCAGGTCTTTCACGATGCCGAGCGCCGACGGCTCGATCACCGTGGCCGCAGCGATGCACACCGCAGCCAAGCCAATCATGCTGTGGAAAAACGCGATCAGCTCGGGCATTTGCGTCATTTGCACCGTGCGCGCTCGCCATGTGCCGTAGCCGCCGCCGATGACGAGTCCCAGCAGCACCCAGGCGAGGCCCGCGCCGGAGCCGTGCTCGATGATCAGCGCCGCGGTGGTGATCACCGCCAGCGCCATGCCGATCATGCCGAAGTAGTTGCCGCGCACCGCCGTGGTCGGGTGCGACAGCCCTTTCAGGGCGTGGATGAAGCAGATGCTGGCGACGAGGTACAGCAGCGTGACGAGATTCATGCTCATGCTGGTCTCTCCTTATTTCTGGGCGGCGCCGGCGGCGGCCGGGCGCTCTTTTTTCTTGAACATTTCCAGCATGCGCAGCGTGACCAGAAAGCCGCCAAAAATGTTCACGCCCGCCAGCCCCACCGCGATCACGCCGAGCACGGTGGCGAAGAAGCCGTGCGTTTGCGCCGCGGCCAGCATGGCGCCGACCACGACGATGGCCGAGACCGCGTTGGTCACGGCCAAGAGCGGCGTGTGCAGCGCCGGCGTGACGGTCCAGACCACGTGGTAGCCCACGTAGATCGCGAGCACGAAGATGATGATGTTGATGACGGTAAGCGATACGGCTTCCATGGCGTTTCCTCGGTGAATTCCGCTTGACTTCGGGCTACTTCTTGTGCGTGAGCGCGCCCTGATGGGTCATCAGGCAGGCGGCGACGATGTCGTCTTCGGGGTCGATCGTGAACGTGGCGGGCGGCTGGTCCTTGGCCGCAGACGGCAGCACCAGCTTCAGGAAATCGAGCACGTTGCGCGCGTACAGCGCCGACGCATCGGTGGCCACCAGCGCAGCCAGGTTGGTTTCGCCCACGATCGTCACGCCGTGCTTCACCACGGTTTTGCCGGCTTCGGTGAGCGGGCAGTTGCCGCCCACCGTGCCATCGGCGTTGGCCGCCCCTTGACCTGCCGCCATGTCGATGATGACCGAGCCGGGCTTCATGCTCTGCACCATCTCCGGCGTGATCAGCACCGGCGCGGTGCGTCCGGGAATGAGGGCGGTGGAAACCACCACGTCGGCCTGCGCCACGCGCTTGGCCACTTCGACGTTCTGGCGATCAAGCCAGCTTTGCGGCATCGGCCGGGCGTAGCCGCCCACGCCTTCGGCCGCTTCCTTCTCTTCCGCGGTTTCATATGGCACGTCGATGAATTTGGCGCCCAGCGATTCGATTTGCTCTTTCACGCTGGGGCGCACGTCGCTGGCTTCGATCACCGCGCCCAAGCGCTTCGCCGTGGCAATCGCCTGCAGCCCGGCCACGCCCACACCCAGGATTACCACGCGCGCCGCTTTCACGGTGCCGGCCGCGGTCATCAGCATCGGGAAGAATTTCTGGTAGCGGTCGGCGGCGATGATCACGGCCTTGTAGCCGGCGATGTTGGCCTGGCTGGAGCGCACGTCCATGCTCTGCGCGCGCGTCGTGCGCGGCGCAGCTTCCAGCGCGAAGCCGGTGATTTGCGCCCCGGCCAGGCGTTCCAGCCCGGCGGCGTCGAACGGTTCCAGCATGCCGACCAGCACCGTGCCGGCCTTCATCTGGCCCACTTCCGCGGCCGTCGGCGCGCGCACTTTCAGCACCATTTCGGTGCCCCACGCAGCGGCGGCGTCGACCACTTCGGCGCCGGCTTCGCGCAAGGCGTCGTCGGTGATGTGGGCGCCGGTGCCGGCTCCTGCCTGGACTCGGACCTGGTGACCTTGCTTGACGAGTTTCTTGATGGTTTCGGGCGTGGCGGCAACCCGGCTCTCGCCTGCTATCGTTTCTGCGGGGACTCCAATGAGCATGGGCTCTTCTCCTGGTTCAACTCGGGCGAGGGTGCGCGGTGGTCGGCCATCCGGTGTTGACGACGCCTCTTGGGGGTGCCGGCGTCCGATAGTGCTGGGCCCGCCGGCGCCACGGTCGCGCGGGGCCGGCACGGGATGCCGCTTTCCCAAGGCGCCTGATTCTAAGGGTTCGCGTTGACCGCAAACCGTGGTCAGGGCGCGCCGCATGCAATCGGGCGGCTCGCGCCACCAGACCGAAAATGCACGCCATGTTCGATTTGTCCACCTGGGTGTTGTTGTCGCTGGCCGGCTTTGGCGCGGGCGTTTTGAACGCGGTGGCCGGCGGCGGCACCTTCCTGACTTTTCCGGTGCTGGTCTGGGCCGGCATTCCGCCCATTCCGGCCAATGCCACCAGTGCGCTCGCCGTGTGCCCTGGCTATTTCGGCAGCGTGGCCGGCTTCCGGCAGGAATTGGCGGCGCTGCCGCGGCGCTTGCTGGCGCGCGAGATGGCGGTGAGTGCGATCGGCGGGATTGCCGGCGCCTTGCTGCTGCTGGTCACGCCGTCCAAGGTGTTCGACGGGGTGGTCCCGTGGCTCTTGTTGGTGGCGACCGTGTTGTTCGCCATCGGCCCCTGGCTGGTGCGATCGGCGGGATCGGGCGGCGGGCTGGCGCGCTGGCGCCTGCCGGGGCTGCTGGCGTGCACCACGTACGGCGGCTATTTCAACGGCGGGGTCGGCATCCTGCTAATGGCGTGGTATTTGCTGGTGGGCGAGCAGCGCCTCAACACCGTGAATGCGCTCAAGAATTTGAATTCAACCGTGCTCTCGGTGGTGTCGGTGGCGGCTTACGTGATCGGCGGCGCCATTGTCTGGCTGCCGGCCGTGGTGATGGCGGTGTTCTCGGTTTTCGGCGGTCTGCTGGGCGCGCGCCTGGCCAAATGGCTGCCCGCGTTCTGGGTGCGCGCAGCCGTGATCGCCACCGGTCTCGTCATGAGCGCGGTATTTTTCGTGCGCGCGTACTCCGGCTAAGCCCCACCTGAGTCGGGGTCATTATCGACCCCACGATGCCTGCCGAGCGGACGGGCCAATCAGACCTTCGCGTGAATCCAGAGCCGGATCGCGTCCCAGACACGACTGAAGAAACCGGCTTCGGGCACGTCCTGCAGCACCACCAGCGGTACTTCGGCGAGCGCCTGGTCGCCCAGGGAGACTTTCAGCGTGGCCACGGTCTGCCCTTTCTTGTACGGCGCAATCAGCGGGTCCGGGCGCGCGATTTCGGTCTTGATCTGCTTGGCCTGGCCCGCCGGAACGGAGACCACGATAGGGCCGTTCAGGCGCCCCAGCTTCAGCTCTGACGCGGTGCCTTTCCAGACACGCGGGCTGGCGGCGGGCGCATCGGCGGCAAACAGTTGCACGTCTTCATATGCGGTGTAGCCCCAGTTCAGCAGCTTTTGCGAATCGGAGGTGCGCTCGCGGTCACTGTTGGCGTGCAGGAGAACGGCAATGATCTGGCGGCCCTTCAGGTTGGGAAAGTCGCGCTTGGCCGTGGTCACCTGGCAGTAACCGGCGGCCTGCGTGTGGCCGGTTTTCATGCCGTCCACGGTCGGGTCCAGAAACAGCATGCGGTTGCGGTTGGTGTCGTTGGATTTGGGTGTTCCCGGGTACAGGTACTTCTTGATGGCGAAGTACTTGGAATCTTCCGGAAAATCCTTGAGCAGATGCGCGGTGAGCGTCGCCAGATCGCGCGCCGTGGTGACGTGCCCGGCCTCGGGCAGGCCATCGGGGTTCTTGTAGCTGGTGTTTTTCATGCCGAGCGCTTGGGCCTGCTCGTTCATGAGTTCGACGAAGTGCTGCACCGTGCCGCCCACGCCTTCGGCCAGCGCCACGGCGGCGTCGTTACCCGACTGCACGATCATGCCCTTGATCAGGTCTTCTACCGGCACTTGCGTATCCACTTGCACGAACATGCGCGAGCCCGGCGCTTTCCAAGCCTGCTCGCTGATCGGCAGCGTTTGCGTGAGCGTGATCTTCTTGGTGCGCAGCGCGTCGAACACCACGTACGCCGTCATGAGCTTGGTGAGCGACGCCGGCTCGACCGGGCTGTCGATATCCTTGCCCGCGAGGATCTGGCCTGAGTTCACGTCCATCACCAGATACGAGGGTGCGGCGATGTCAGGCGGCTGCGGCAGTTGTATCGCAGGTGCCTTGGGCGCCGGGGCGGCAGCCGGTGTTGCGGCGGCTGTGGCGGTCGCGGCGCCCGCGACGAAAGAAAGTGTGGCAAGAAGATGGAGTAATCGGCGCATGAAGATCAGCAGAAGTATTGAAGGGTTCGAGGCGCGTTCTAGGCGCCGATATGGTGCATCACCAAGGTCTTGAGCAGCGCGAGCTGCCCGTGGAAGAAGTGTTCGCAACCGGGCACCACCGTGATCGGCAGACTCTGCGGCCGGGCCCAGTCCAGCACGGTAGCGAGGCGCACCGTGTCGTCCTGTTCGCCGTGGATGGCCAGCGTCATGTCGCGCAGCGGTTCGGGAACTGGTGTATCGCGCAAATGCTCGGCTGCGGTGCCCACCAGAACGACGCGTGAGATTGGCCGCCTTGGGTAAAGTTCACCCAGCGCGCGTACGGTCACGAAGGCGCCGAAGGAAAATCCGGCCAGTACCAGCGGTTCGGAGCCAGCTGCTTCCTCGACCACCGCCAGCAAATCTGCGGTTTCGCCACGCCCTTCGTCGTAGCTGCCGGCGCTGGCGCCCACGCCGCGGTAATTGAAGCGCGCCGCGCGCCACCCGCGTTCTACGCAAGCCCGGGCAATGGTGTGCACCACCTTGTTGGTCATGGTGCCGCCGAACTGCGGGTGCGGATGCGCGATGACCGCGGTGCCGAGGGGTTTCGGGAACCGGTCGGGGTCGGGCGTATCGATCAGCCCCTCGATCGCTCCGGCCGGGCCTTTGAATACCGCCTTTTGCGTGCGCATTCGGGCGACTTTACCGGCCCACCTCGGGCGCGAGCAACAAGCGGTCGACGACGCGGCCGTTTTTCAGGTGCGAGTCGATGATTTCATCGATGTCGGCCTGATCCACGTAGGTGTACCAAACCGCCTCAGGGTAGACCACTGCAACCGGGGCGCCGGAGCAGCGGTTCATGCAGCCCGCTTTGTTGACGCGCACGTTTCCCGGACCGGCGAGCCCTTCCGCCTTGACGCGCGCCTTGCAGTATTTGTAGGCCGTTTCGGAGCCGTGGTCGGCGCAGCAGTTCTCGCCGTTGGTCCGCTGGTTCAGGCAGAAGAAGATGTGCCGCTCGTAATACGACGTGGCCGGAATTGCGTTCATGCGTCAATTTTAGAGAACCGCCAGTTCGACTGCCGCAGCGCGCGTTGCACGGCAAACACGATCACCGCGTATGGCCAGCCCGCGTTGATCCAGCGCGTCAGCCCGTAGAAATTGACGAACTGCCCCTGTTCCCAGCTTTGCAGTGTGGTCGCGAAGTAGGGGCTTTGCGAGGCGCCGTTCAGCCAGAAGAGCTGGAGCAGCAGTGCGGCCACCAACAACAGCGCGTAAACCCGGCGCGGCAGCGACAGGGCCGCCAGCAACAGCGCGCCCAGCAGCGCCAGCGGCCATCCCACCATGACCGGCGCGGTCACCCAAACCCAGCCGTACTTCGGGCCCCACGCCAGCGCGGTCGAGAGCGCGGAGATGCCGGTGCCTGCCGCCAGAATCAACAGCACGAGCACGATCTTGTGGCGGCGCCGTGCGCTCGCCATGCAGCCGAGCAGACACGGCGCCAGCGCGCCCAGCGCGACGGCGGCCGCTTCCGTCAGCGGCAAGAGCGGCTGCAGCTCGAACTTGCGCAGCGGCAACCAATCGAGGAACGGCGTGTCGGCGAGCAGCTGCAGCACGTCGGCTTCGAGCTGCTCGAAGACCTGGCCCATGCCGAAAGCCACTGACGTGGGAAACAGCAGGCCCACCAGCCAGAGCGCGAGCAGCACCAGAATGACGCGCGACCCGGGTACGAACCAGCGCGAGCGCGCCGCGCTCCAGCGTTGCGGCAAACCCAGGCTTTGGCAAATCCAGGCGATGGTGGCGCCCAGAATGCCGCCGATCGAATTCAGGCTGAAGTCGACGTTGGACGCCACGCGCGCCGGCATGTAGGACTGCACGCTCTCCATGGTGAAGGACAGCAGGATGGCCACGAGGCTTGCCAGCGCAACGGCGAACCGGGTGGATCGGCGCCGCATCAGCGCGAGCGCCAGCAAGAACCCGAACGGCGCGTAACCGGCCACGTTGACCAGAAAGTCGAATCCCGTCCAATACTTGGGCCAGGGCGCCCACAGGTAGGCCCAGGGAACAATGCCCTGGTTGCGCCAGCCCGTGAACGGGTAGAGGCTGGCGTAAACGATCAGCAGCGCATAGAAGCCGACCAGCGGCCATGCGACCGACGGGGCGGGGCGTGATGGGCGGATCGACGCGCTAGAAGGGTTTGACGACAACCAGGATCACCGCGGCCAGCAGAAGCACCACGGGGAGTTCGTTGAACCAGCGCAACCAGGCGTGGCCAGGCGTCGGTTGCCGGCGTTCAAAGCGATGCAACAAGTGGCCGCAGTACCCGTGGTAGATCACGACGAGCACGACCACGCCCAGCTTGGCGTGCAGCCAGCCGCCGTGCGGACCCTGGCCAATGCCATAGACCAGCCACAGCACCAGGCCGAGCGCAACCGCCGGAACGGCCAGGATGGTCATGAAACGGTACAGCTTGCGGCTCATGAGCAGCAGGCGGTCGCGTTCCGCGCCGGACGACGCGGGCACCAGCGCGAGGTTCACATAAATGCGCGGCAAATAGAACAGCCCGGCGAACCAGCTCACCACGAAAACGATGTGAAACGCCTTGACCCACAACATGGTGGCTGAGTGTATCGGTGCCCTCATGGAACTGCCACCCGCGGCGCGATTTTTCCGCAGGCCGTGGTTTGCGGCACAATTTTCGCCATGACCACACTTGCCATTGCACCGTTTCCGACGTACCGCCCGCGGCGGCTGCGCCGTGATGATTTCACCCGTCGCCTGGTGCGCGAAAACGCGCTCTCCGTGAACGATTTGATCTACCCCGTATTCGTCCAGGAAGGCAGCCACCAGCGCACGCCGATCCCCGCGATGCCGGGCGTGGAGCGCCTGTCGCTGGACGAGCTGCTGCCGGTGGCCGAGGATTGCGTCCAGCTCGGCATCCCGGTGATGGCACTGTTTCCGGCGATCGAGCCCAACCTGAAAGACGAGAACGGCAGCGAGGCCGCCAATCCCGATGGCCTGATTCCGCGCGTGGTGCGGGCCTTGAAGCAGCATTGCCCCGATCTCGGCGTGCTCACTGACGTGGCGCTGGATCCCTATACCAGCCACGGCCAGGACGGCTTGATCGACGACACCGGTTACATCCTGAACGACGCTACCATCGAGCAATTGGTGAAACAGGCGTTGACCCAGGCCGACGCCGGCGTCGACATCGTCGCGCCCAGCGACATGATGGACGGCCGCATCGGTGCCATCCGCCAGGCGCTGGAGCAGCGCGGGCGCATCCATACGCGCATCATGGCCTACAGCGCCAAGTACGCGAGCGCGTTCTACGGGCCGTTCCGCGACGCCGTCGGCTCGGCCAGCAATCTGGGCAAAAGCAACAAGAAGGTCTACCAGATGGACCCGGGCAACGGCGACGAGGCCCTGCGCGAAGTGGCGCTCGATTTGCAGGAGGGCGCCGACATGGTCATGGTCAAGCCGGGCATGCCCTACCTCGACGTGCTGCGCCGCGTGAAGGACGAATTCCGCGTGCCGACCTTCGTCTACCAGGTGAGCGGCGAATACGCCATGCTGAACGCGGCTGCGGCCAACGGCTGGCTGGACCACGACCTGATCATGATGGAGAGCCTGCTGGCCTTCAAGCGCGCGGGTGCGGACGGCGTGCTGACGTATTTCGCGCGCGACGCGGCGCGCTTGCTGAAACAGGGTGCGTGATCTGGTTGCACCGGCCTGCGGCGTGCCCGTGCGGGCGCTTGCGCGGATCGAACCGAAGCCCGTGGACGCCGGTGCCGGCATGGGTTCGCGCGTCGCCTTTTCTCACGTTTCCATGATCAAGACGCCATGAAACTTTTTGAATTCGACGGCGGCAGCTTTCGATCGCTGCAAAGCGTACCCGCAAAAGCACCGGAAAACGGCTTTGTCTGGGCCTACCTGGAACGGGATCAGCTGGGCGGCGAGTTGGATGCGCTGCAACGCGTGGCGGAACAACTGGGCGGCTCGCTGCTGCTCGATGTCCACGTCCAGGATTTGGTCAATGCCGCGCATCCGTCGGACTATGACGCGACCTCGGTGTACGACCGTGTCATCTTTCGCCGTCTGGCCACCGAGCAGGAGCGGCGCGCCTTGGCGTCGCCAGGCGGCCGGAACACTGCCAGCGCCTTGATCCGCATTGATTCGCGTGCCATCGGATTCGTGGTGTTCGACCGCCTGATCGTGAGCGTGCACAACCCCGGCTGCGATTCCGCCCGGGTGGTGCTGGAGCGCATTGCCGCCCACGCCCGCCTGGGGGACCAAGGCGCCGTGCTGCGTCCGGGCGTGCCGCAAACGCCGGCCGAATTGGCGTTGCGCATGATCACTCTGGAGGTGGACGGCTACTTGGCGCTGCGCAAGGAGCTGACCGATGCCCTTGAAACTGCGCAAAACCGGTTGCTCAGGCCGCGGCCGCTGCAGGGCGCCTGGGCGGGGTTGATGAACACGCGCCAGCAGTTGCGCCTGCTGCAGGGCCTGTGCGACGAACAGCAGGACGCCATTCAGGAATGGCTGGACGACGTGCGCGAGCAGCCGCTATCCAGCTATGCCGCCGAAGTGCGCTTCGCCCAGCACGCGCGCGACCAGTTGATCGCCCGCGCCCGCGACGTCATGGAGCACATCGACCGCGTGCTGCGCCAGGCGCATCAACTCGAGCAGACCTGCGAAACGCTGGTGCAGATGCACTTCAGCGCGCAGAACCAGCGCACCAACGACATCATGCTGGCGCTCACGGCGATTACGGCCGTGTTTTTGCCGCTGAATCTGTTCACCGGGTTTTTTGGCATGAATTTCGAGCATTTGCCGCTGATCCACAGCAGCGCGCTGATCATGTGGAGCACGCTTGCGGCCATGGTGGTGTTGGTCGTGGTCATGCTGGCGTGGTTGTGGCGGCTGCACTATCTGGCCCCACGAACCCAGGGCGAGTGATCGTCAGGCAAGGCCGGCACGTCCCGCCGTTCGCGGGTGCGCCCGTGGCGCTTGGGGCGCCGTCACTCCCGCGAAGGCGGGAATCCAGTCCCTTGACTGTGTCCGGCTGAAAATCGCTGGGTTCCCGCTTCCCGATCGGAGTCGAGGGCGGGCTTCGCGGGGACGACGAGCTGTCCAGCGGTCTTTCGATGTGGAAATAGAACCAGGTGGTCATGCGCCGCGGCGGCTGTCTTCCTAAATAAAAAAAGCCTCGAAGCGCGGGTGGCTTCGAGGCTTGCAGAGGTTGCTTTCAGCGCGCTCGGCGCGCCGGCATTACTGCTGCTTGGCGTGCTTGGTTTTTTTCTTGGCTTTGTGCGCCGTGTGCTTGGTTTTTTTCTTGGCTTTGTGCGCTGCTTTCGGCTCATGCGGAGCCGCTGCTGCGGGCTCGGCGGCGGGCGCAACGCTCGGCACCGTCGGTGCCGCGGTTTGCGCTTGCGCGACCAGCGGACTGGCCGACAGCGCCAAGGTGGCCGCTGCTGCGGCAACGAGGGTACTCAACTTCGTCATCATCTTCTCCTAGGACCGCCCCTGCCATGTTGATTGGCAATATCGGGTGCGGCGCGGGAGTATAGAGCCGATTTTCAGCCGCACGCGTGCGCATTGCCAAATTCGCAACAGTCGCAGATGACGGACTCGTTTCGGTGGTGTTGCTGGTACTTGTCAAGGGCGCGGCACCAACGAAAAACCGCCCGGATCGGGCGGCTGGGTTGCCCGCATCGCTGCGGGCGATTCCTCGAAGCGCCGCTTCAGGAGGCGTTCGACGAGGTCGTCGTGCCGACGGCGGCGTCTTCCATAGCGGCGTGGCTGCGCGCTTGCGTTTGGCCGTTCCACCGGCTTCCGGCGCTCATTTCACCGGCAGCAGGTTGTCCCGCAGCCGCTTCGACGCGGACTTGGGCGCGCGTCAGCGGGTCGCTCGTGTTGTTGGCGGCGAATTGGCTCGCCACCGGAAATTCACCTGCCACGGGGCGTGAGGCGACCGCTTGGGCTTCCACGGCGCTGCGCGTCAGCGTGCTGGTGTTCATCGGCACTTCACTGAAAAACGGCGCATCGCCGGCCGCGGGTTGGAGCGAAGCCGCCATGGCGCCGCTGGACATGAACAATGCGGCGGCGACGGCCGCGAGGGTGGTGTTGAGTTTCGTCATGATCAATTTCCTTTCCTTTGAGATGATCTCGGGGCGTTCTTACGTTGCCCCGATGCGTCCAAGATCGGGGCCGCGTGTCGATTCAGAAGCCGCGCGAGCTGAAGCTGACCGTTGCAAGGCGAGCAATAATCAAAATCGACAACCGGGGGCACAGAAAAGAATGGGCGCGCGCTGCGACACGTGACCAACGGCGTACCTCGGCAGGATTGCGCCCTCCCTGCCGCAATCGGGAAATTGACCCTTCATGGACTCTCTGGATCTGATCGAAACGTTTTGTGAAGTTGCACGCCGCGGCAGCTTTTCCGCGACGGCGCGCGCGCGCGGCGTTTCGCCGGCCAGCGTGAGCCGCGCCATCACCCAGCTGGAAGCGCGCTTCGACCTGCGCCTCTTTCACCGCACCACGCGCCAGGTGTCGCTGACGGACGCCGGGCAGATCCTGTTCGAGCGCAGCGGCGCGCTGCTCGATCTGGTGAATCTGACGCAAGGCGATTTGCATGCCCGCGCCACGCACCCCAGTGGACGGCTCGCGATCACGGCGCCGCATGGCCTGCTGCAGACCGAATTGCCGCCGCTGCTGGGGCATTTCATGCAGCAATACCCCGACGTGGTCATTGACTTGCACGTGACCGATCGTGTGGTCAGCTTGGCGGAAGAAGGCATCGACCTGGCGTTTCGCGTCGGGCCGATTCCCGACGCCAACCTCATCGTGCGACGCCTCCTGCCGCTCAAATACGTGGCTGCGGCAACCCCCGAATACTGGCGCACGCACGGCGGCAAGCCCGAGCATCCGAACGATTTGCGCACCCATGCCCAACTGGCCTACCGCAGGCCCGACGAGGCGCCGCGCTGGGTGTTCAACGTCAAGGGCAAGCCGTTCGAATTGCCGCTGCAGCCGGTGTTTGGCTGCACCGATCACGTCCCGCTGGTCACGCTGGCGCGGATGGGCCTCGGCGTGGTGTGGGGCGCTGAACGTGCGGTGTCCGGCCCGATCGAGTGCGGCGAGCTGGAACCGGCGCTGGAAGCGTTTTCACCCACCGACGTCTGGCTGTACGCGGTCTACCAGCAGCGCCGGCACAACAGCGCGGCCTTGCGCGCCATGCTGGATCACTTGGGTGAATTCGTGAAAGCGTTCGAACAAGCTGCGGCGCAAGTCGCGCCGTGCGCTGAGCCATGATGGCGGGCTTGCGCTGATTCCAACGACGCGGCGCCGCCGTCTCGTGACAGCCGATCGCCGCGTGCGGCAGAGCTAGCTGAGGTGCGCGCCGAGGAACGCCAACGTTCGCGCGCGCGCCTGCTGCGCCGACGCCGCGTTCCACGCTTCGCGCTGGTCGCAATTGAAGCCGTGGTCTGCCGAATACAGGTGGACTTCGACTTCGCCGTGGGCTTTTTTGAATTCGTCCACGCCGGACAGGGGCACCGACGCGTCCCGATCCGACAGGTGCGCCATCACCGGCACCTGGGGCATGCGCGCGATTTCTTCGGGGCGGGTCATACCACCGCCGTAATACACCACCGCGGCGCTTAGATTTCGCAGCGTGCAGGCGGCGCGCCAGGTCAGCAACCCGCCCCAGCAAAAGCCGATCACACCAACTTTCCCGTGTGCGCCCGCGTGATCGATGGCCGCCTGGATATCCGGCATCACGCCCGGCGGCGGCAGCGCTTCGACCGCGGCTTTGAGGCCTACGCCGACGTGGATGTCGTGGGGGGTGTAGGCCAGTTCCACGCCCGGACGCACGCGCTCGAACGTGGCGAGCGCGATGGCGCAATAGCCCGCTTCCGCGTATCCGTCTGCCACCGCGCGAATGTGTGAGTTGACGCCGAAAATCTCCGGCAGAATCACGACCGCCCCACGCGCCGGGTCGTGCGGCGCTGCGACGTACGCCGGGGTTTTGTGACCGTCCGCCGCCGTCAGTTCAAGCGTTGTGCCGCGGTCCATGGGCTGCGCCATTCAGCGAGATTGAAAGCATCCGTTGCATGCCGTGACCGCCGCCCGGGATCAGCCCATGTGGACCGCGACCATGGCGAGCAGTGCAATCATGATTGCGCCGCACAACGGGATCAGCCAAGGGATGAATCTGGTCGAGGTTTCGACCGGATCGTTGGGGTCGTGCTCGGGTTGAAGATTGTCAGACATTGTGGGGGTGCGCCTCCCTGCGTGTTGGTTGCGTTTCCATTGATTCTAATGTTTCACGCAGGGTCTACGGGCCCGGCCGGAGCCTGGCGTTGGCTTGCGCCGCGTTGGCTGGACGGGCGCGCCATTTCCGCGAGCGGCGCCGGGCCATGGGGCTCGGCTGTACGACAATGCGCACCATGCTGCAACTCACCGATATCCAGGAGGCCGCGCGCCGCGTGCATGGTCACGTGCTCGACACCCCGTGCATGATTTCGCGCACGCTGTCTGACCTGGCGGGCGCCGAGGTTTACCTCAAATTCGAGAATCTGCAATTCACCGCCTCGTTCAAGGAGCGCGGCGCGTACAACAAACTGTCGCAGTTGACCGCCGAGGAGCGCGCCCGCGGCGTGATCGCCATGAGCGCCGGCAACCACGCGCAGGGCGTGGCCTACCACGCGCAGCGCCTCGGCATTCCGGCCACCATCGTCATGCCCGGCTTCACGCCCGGCGTGAAAGTGGCGCGCACGCGCGGCTTCGGCGCACGCGTGATCTTGCACGGCACCACGCTGGAAGAGGCGTACGCGCACGCCAAGTCGCTCGCCGATGCGGAGCAGCGCGTCTTCGTGCACCCGTACAACGACGCGGCCATCATCGCGGGGCAGGGCACCATCGGGCTGGAAATGCTGCAGGCCGTGCCCGAACTGGACGTGATCATGGTGCCGGTGGGCGGCGGCGGCCTGATGGCCGGGATTGCCACGGCCGCCAAGGGCGTGAAGCCCGCGATCCGCATGGTCGGCGTGCAGACCGAGCGTTTCCCGGCCATGGTCAATCTGATGGAAGGTGCGCACCACGCGTCGGGCGTGAGCACCATCGCCGAAGGGATCGCCGTGGGCGCACCCGGCGCGCTGTGCGCGGAGATCGTGCGCCAGCGCGTCGACGACTGGCTGCTGGTGAGCGAAGGCGACGTCGAGCAGGCCATCGTGCAGCTGCTGGAAATCGAAAAAACGCTGGTCGAGGGCGCCGGCGCGGCGGCTTTGGCGGCGCTGCTGCGCAACAAGGCGCGCTATGCCGGCAAGAAGATCGGCATCGTGCTGTCGGGCGGCAACATCGACCCACAGTTGCTGGCGCAAATCATCGGCCGCGGCCTGGTGCGCTCCGGCCGGCTGGTGCGCATTGCCGTGAGCGCGCGCGACATTCCCGGCGCGCTGGCGCGCATCACCGCCGTCGTGGCCGAAGCCGGCGCCAACGTCGACGAAGTGCACCATCAGCGCGCCTTCACCATGCTGGCGGCGCAGAACGTGGAAATCGAGCTGGTGTTGCAAACCCGTGGTCGCGAGCACGTGGCGGAAGTGATGCAGCGCTTGCGCGACGCCGGCATGGACGTGCGCCAGGTCACCTGATGCCAAGCCCGCCGGCGGCGCGCACCGCCGGCACAATACCGTTTCGCTATCGAGCGGCGGACCGAATTCGGATGTCCGCCGCGCAACCGAGTCTTTGAATCATGCCCACGATCCTGCAATCCCTGCCCCTCGGCCAGAAGGTCGGCATCGCCTTTTCGGGCGGCCTGGACACGTCTGCTGCGCTCTTGTGGATGCGGCAAAAAGGTGCGGTGCCCTATGCCTACACCGCCAATCTGGGGCAGCCCGATGAGACCGATTACGACGCCATCCCGCGCAAGGCGAAGACGTACGGCGCCGAGAACGCGCGCCTGATCGATTGCCGCGCGCAACTGGCGCACGAAGGTATCGCCGCGCTGCAATGCGGCGCTTTCCACGTGCGCACCGCGGGCGCCACCTACTTCAACACCACGCCGCTCGGGCGTGCCGTGACCGGCACCATGCTGGTGAACGCCATGCGCGACGACGGCGTCAACATCTGGGGTGATGGCAGCACGTACAAGGGCAACGACATCGAGCGCTTCTACCGCTACGGCCTGATTGCCAACCCGGCACTCAAGATCTACAAGCCGTGGCTGGATCAGTTGTTCATCGACGAACTGGGCGGGCGCGCCGAGATGTCGGACTTCCTGCGGCGCTCGGGCTTCGACTACAAGATGTCGGCCGAGAAAGCCTATTCCACCGATTCCAACATGCTGGGCGCCACGCATGAGGCCAAGGACCTGGAAGAACTGTCCAGCAGCGTGCGCATCGTCGAGCCCATCATGGGCGTGGCGTTCTGGAAGCCCGACGTCGAAGTCAAGGCCGAAGAAGTGCGCGTGCGCTTTGCCGAGGGGCAGCCGGTGGCGCTCAACGGCCGCGAGTTTCCGGATGCCGTCGAACTGTTCCTGGAAGCCAACCGCATCGGCGGACGCCACGGCCTCGGGATGTGCGACCAGATCGAAAACCGCATCATCGAAGCCAAGAGTCGCGGCATTTACGAAGCGCCCGGCATGGCGCTGCTGCATGTCGCGTACGAACGCCTGGTGAGTGGCATCCACAACGAGGACACCATCGAGCAGTACCGCGTGGGCGGCCTGAAGCTCGGACGCCTGCTGTACCAGGGCCGCTGGTTCGATTCGCAGGCCATCATGCTGCGCGAATCAGCGCAGCGCTGGGTGGCGCGCGCGGTCACGGGCGAAGTGACGTTGGAGCTGCGCCGTGGCAACGACTACAGCATCCTGGACACCGAATCACCCAACCTCACCTACGCGCCCGAGCGCCTGTCGATGGAAAAAGTGGAGAACGCGCCGTTCACGCCGCTCGATCGCATCGGCCAGCTCACCATGCGCAACCTCGACATCACCGACACGCGCGCCAAGCTGGCGGCATACGCGAAAAGCGGCTTGATCGAACTCGGCGCCGGCTCCATGCTGCCGCAAATCGGCGACGACCGAAGGCGGGAATAACCCACGTTGCTCGTATTTCGGCGCCGAAGCATCGCGTAGCCACACGGGATTCGGGGAAATACCAATGGTTCACGCCTGCTGCTGCGATTACAGTCGTTTCATTCATTCGGCGCGCGCCGAAAACGATGAACACAGGGGCCGAGGAGACGAGCGGACCACTGAGATAAGGCCAAGAACAACAACCGAACCGGCTACAACAACAACTTGATCTCCGCGCAAGGATTTTGAAGGCACTTCACCGAGGTGCCTTTTTATTTGGGCGCTCCCGATGACGCCCGGTGCCGCCGCTGTCCAGTCGCGGCTCCGTATCCAGTGCGAATTCTTCAGGATTTCTGGCGCACCAGGGCCGCCGCGCAACAATCGCCGCTCCGAACCTGATTGCGCTTTATGGATTTGCTGATTGTTGCGATGGCATCGCTGCTGGCGGGCCTGGTCGATTCCATCGTTGGCGGCGGCGGTCTGGTGCTGATTCCGGCGCTGTTTTCCGTCTACCCCGGCGCCGCGCCCGCCACGCTGCTGGGCACCAACAAAGTGGCGTCCATCGCCGGCACCGGCTTTGCGGCGTTGCGCTACGCCCGGCGCGTGTCGATCCGCTGGCGCGTCGTCCTTCCGGCGGCGATGGCCGCGTTGGTCGGCTCCTTTTTCGGTGCCTGGGCCGTCACCGAGGTCGATCCCACTTTCCTGCGCCGCGCCTTGCCTTTCATTTTGCTGGGCGTACTGCTGTACACGCTGGCCAAAAAGGATTTGGGCCGCGTCGGCGCGCTGCGCCATTCGCTGCGCGTCGAGATCGCGATCGCCTGCGTGATTGGCGTGGCGATCGGCATCTATGACGGTTTTTTCGGACCCGGCACCGGCAGTTTTTTCATTTTCCTGTTCGTTCGCTTTCTGGGGTACGACTTCCTCAATGCGTCGGCAGCGGCCAAGGTGCTCAACATTGCCACGGGCGCTGCGGCCATCGTTTTGTTCGCTTTCAAAGGCTATATCTGGTGGCGCGTGGGGTTCGTGCTGGCGTTGGCCAACGTGCTGGGCAGCTTGATCGGCACCCAATTGGCGCTCAAGCGCGGCGCCGGTTTCGTGCGGGTCGTGTTCATCGTCGTGGTGGGCGCGCTGATCCTGAAAACCGGCTGGGATGCGCTGCCGAAGTGACCGCTCAGGGCCGTGGGCTGGTCGTTTGATTGCAAGTGCTCGCGCGGATCGATCCGCGATCGACGAAGGCACCGCGTATGATTTTCTGCAGGGTGTCTTGGGTACGCGGGCGGACCGTCGAATGCGTGGCCTGCGTCAGTGCCCATGCGACCACCGTCTTGAAGGAGTCTGAACCATGAGAGAAGCCGTCATCGTCTCGACCGCCCGCACGCCGCTCACCAAGGCGAAACGCGGCGAATTCAATATCACGCCGGGCCCCACGCTGGCGTCGTTCGCGGTGAAAGCGGCGGTCGAGCGCTCGCGCGTTGACCCGGGGTTGATCGAGGACATGGTGCTCGGCTGCGGTTACCCCGAAGGCACCACCGGGCGCAACGTCGCGCGCCAGACCGTGATCCGCTCGGGCCTGCCGGTGACGATGGCGGGTACCACGGTGAACCGCTTTTGTGCCTCGGGCCTGCAGGCGATTGCCATCGCGGCCGGCCGCATCATCCTGGAAGGCGTTCCCGCGATGATCGCGGGCGGCGTGGAAAGCTGCTCGCTGCTCACCTCGCGCAGCGCCACCGATGCGGGCACCAGCGGTATCGACCCGTGGAACAACGAGCACAAGCCCGAGCTGTATTACCCCATGATCCGCACCGCCGACATCGTGGCCGAGCGCTACGGCGTGTCGCGCGAGGATCAGGATCAGTTTGCGTTCGAGAGCCAGCGCCGGACGGCTGAATGGCAAAAGGCGGGCGCTTTTCACGACGAAATCGTGCCCTGCGCCGTCACCATGGAAGTCATCGACAAGGACACCAAGGCGGTATCCAGACACCCGGTGACCATGGACCGCGACATGTGCAACCGTCCGGGAACCACGCTGGAGGGCTTGCGCAAGCTGGAGCCGGTGTTCGGACCCGGCCGGTTCGTCACCGCCGGCAATGCCTCGCAACTGTCAGATGGCGCGTCCGCCTGCGTTCTGGTGGAAGCCAAGGAGGCTGAACGCCTGGGGTTGGAGCCGCTGGGCGCCTTTCGCGGTCACGCCGTTGCCGGCTGCGAGCCCGACGAGATGGGCGTGGGCCCAGCGTATGCGGTGCCGCGCTTGCTGCAGCGCAACGGCCTGAAGGTGAGCGACATCGGCCTGTGGGAACTGAACGAGGCGTTTGCCTCGCAGGCGCTCTACTGCAAGAACAAGATCGGCATACCGGACGAGCTGCTGAATGTCAACGGCGGCGCCATCGCCATCGGCCATCCGTTCGGCATGACCGGCGCGCGCCTGGTCGGTCACCTGCTGCTGGAAGGCAAGCGCCGCGGCGCGAGATACGTGGTGGCCACCATGTGCATCGGCGGCGGCATGGGTGCGGCCGGATTGTTCGAAATCTTCTGATCGAGGGCACGTGATCGGGTTTCTTGCGCAAGCACGTCTCAGCACCAGCTTCTGGGTGCGCGCGATGGATTTTCATGAGGCGATCGGATTCAGGATGCTGCCAATATATGAGCGCGGTTTCTGAATCTGCGGTCGCGTCATCATCATCTCCCACGGTTGCCGTCGGCACCGCGCGCGGCATCGCGTTCGTCGTTCTGGCCGCCATGCTCTGGGGCACCACCGGCACCGCGCAGAGCTTTGCGCCGACCAGTCTCTCGCCCTATTGGGTTGGCTATTTCCGCCTGCTGATCGCCAGCGCTTTTTTCATCGTCTTCATCGGCTTGACCGCGCGCCCGGCACGCGTCGGATCGACGCTCGCACACTTGAACTGGCCCCTGGCCATCCTCGCGGGTGTCTGCATGGGCGCCTACAACCTGACGTTTTTTGCCGGCGTGAAAGCCGCGAGCGTCGCGGTGGGCACCGCATTGGCCGTCGGCAGCGCGCCGATCTGGGCCGGCGCGCTGCAACTGTTCTT
Source organism: Burkholderiaceae bacterium (assembly GCA_004299095.1). Classification (GTDB taxonomy): domain Bacteria; phylum Pseudomonadota; class Gammaproteobacteria; order Burkholderiales; family Burkholderiaceae_C; genus Ottowia. Next base: position 30,731 of record SCQQ01000046.1, read on the forward strand.
CGGCCGCAAGCCGCCGCGCGCGTGGTGGTTCGGAACCCTGCTCGCCGTGATCGGCGGCGCCTGGCTGATCCTGGGGCGCGGCAGCGCCGTGCGCACCAGTGCGTCGGGTATCGCGTTCTGCCTGGCGGCCGGCTTTTCCTATGCGCTCTATGCCCTGGCCAACAAGCGGCTGGTGCGGCAATCCGATCCCGGCGTGGTGACCTGGGTGGTGTTCAGCGTGGGCGCGCTGCTGGCCCTGCCGCTCACCTGGGCGCTGGCCGGCCCCGTGCAGCTCGCCGGCTCCGGCTGGTGGGTCGTGCTGTTCCTCGGCGTCGTGGCCACGGGGGTTGCTTATCTGTTTTTCAGTTGGGGGCTGCGCGGCGTGAGCGGCGCCACGGGCGTTTCACTTTCCCTCATGGAACCGGTGACCGCGTTCGTGCTGGCCATTGCGGTGGTGCACGAACGACCGGGCTGGGCCGCCTATGTCGGATTGCTGTTGCTTTTGTCAGGCCTTGCGCTGGTCATTCGTGCGGAACTGCGCACTGCGCGCTGCGCGGCCTGATGCGCCGAGGCGCGAGAGCGGGCAGGCATCGTGGTCATTACGCAATCACTGGCGCCGGATCAGGTCGGATGGGCACGCGCGCGGTGATCGCGCACATCAGTTCATAACCAATGGTGCCCGCGGCATCCGCCACGTCGTCAATCGGCAAAACGGCACCCGCGGATGATCGACCCCACAGCGTGACTTCGCTGCCCATCCGGGCGCGTGGGATCGGGCTCAGATCGATCGCCAGCATGTCCATGCTGACGCGGCCCAGGGTGCGGGTGCGAATGCCATCGACCAGAATCGGCGTACCTGTCGCCGCGTGGCGCGGGTAGCCATCGGCGTAACCGCAAGCGGCGATGCCGATGCGCAGGGCGCGGTCCGCCGTGAAGGTGGAGCCATAGCCCACGCTTTCGCCTGCCCCGATTTCGTAGGCTGCGATCAACTGGGCGTTGAGGCTCATGGTGGGCTCCAGGCCCCAGTGGCGGATATCGTGCGCCGGGTAATCGGGCGAGCCGCCATAGAGCGCGATGCCGGCGCGCACCCAGTCGCCACGCAGTTCCGGTCGCTTGCCGTAACGCAGCAGCGCGGCACTGTTGCACACGCAGCGCGGCGCATCCAGACCCGCGATGGCATGGGCGAACGTGGCCCAGGGCGCATCGATGCCGTGATCGCGGTCGGCGTCGCTGAAGTGCATCATGAGCGTGATGCCGCCCACCTGCGGCAGTGCTTTCAGGCGCGTGTACACGGCACGAAATTCATCCGGCCTGAATCCCAGTCGGTTCATGCCGGCGTTCATCTTGAGAAAGACGTGGTGCGGTTTTGCCGCAGCGTGCGCCGCCAGCCAATCGATCTGTTCGGCGCGATGCACCACGTGCCACAGATTCAGGCGACTACACACGTCCAGGTCTTGCGCCTCGAACACGCCTTCCAGCAGCAGGATGGGACCGATCCAGCCCAACGCACGCAAGCGCTCCGCTTCGCTCAGGTCCAGGAGCGCAAAACCGTCGGCGCCGTTGAGTCCCGCGTAAACCCGCTCGATCCCGTGGCCGTAGGCATTGGCCTTGACCACCGCAAACACCTTGGCGCCGGGCGCGGCGCTGCGCATCTGGTTCAGGTTGTGACGCAAGGCCGGGACGTGAATGGTGGCTTGAATCGGACGTGGCATGATGGCTGCTGGCGAAACGCAGGTGATGTCGAAATGGGAGCGGCACGCGAGGCAATCGCCCATGCGGGTTTACGGTCTCGCGCACATGCTATAACGCCGCGTTTTCGCGAAATGCTCTCTTGATCTCGATCCATCCCCGGCTGGTTGCAAGCCCGCGGCATCCATGACCCGCGGCTTCTACACCATTATGGCCGCGCAGTTTTTCAGCTCGCTGGCCGATAACGCACTGTTCGTGGTGGCGGTGCAGCTCCTGCTGGAAAACGGCGCGCCCGAGTGGCAGCGCGCCGGACTGGTGCCGATGTTCGCGCTCTTCTATGTGGTGCTGGCGCCGTGGGTGGGCGCGTTTGCCGATTCGCGCCCCAAGGGGTGGGTGATGTTCATCAGCAACGCGGTGAAGATCGTCGGTTGCGTGCTGATGCTGTTTGGCGGCCACCCGGTACTGGCGTATGCCATCGTCGGCCTTGGGGCGGCCACGTATTCGCCCGCCAAGTACGGCATCCTGACCGAACTGCTGCCGCCGTCGCTGCTGGTCAAGGCCAACGGCTGGATCGAGGGCCTCACCATCGGCTCGATCATCTTGGGCGTGGTGTTGGGCGGGTTGCTGGTGGATCCGCGCGTCGCGCTCTGGCTGCACCAGATCAACTGGGCCGGACCGAATGCCTGGGTGCACTCGGCGCCGCGCGTCGCCATTGCGTCGCTGGTCGTGGTGTATGCGGTTGCCGCCATTTTCAATCTCTACATTCCGCGCACTGGCGCGCGCATGCGCCGCTTGCCGCGCCGCGCCATGTGGCTGCTGCTGCCCGATTTCTGGCGCTGCAACCGCCGCCTGTGGCGCGACCGGTTGGGGCAGATTTCGCTCTCCACCACCACGCTGTTCTGGGGGGTATCCGGCAACATGCGCTACATCGTGCTCGCCTGGGCCGCGGCGGCGCTGGGCTACAACACCACGCACGGCGCGGCGCTGGTGGGGGTGGTGGCGGCCGGCACGGCGGTGGGCGCGGTGCTGGTTTCCATGCGCATTCGGCTGGATCGGGCCACGTCGGTGATGCCGCTCGGCCTCGTCATGGGGATCATCCTGATCGCCATGGTGTTCGTGCGACATCTCTGGATCGCGGTGCCGGCGCTGGTGCTGCTGGGGTTATTGGGGGGCTACATCGTGGTGCCGATGAACGCGCTGTTGCAGCACCGCGGCCATTGCCTGGTGGGCGCCGGGCGCTCGATTGCGGCGCAGAACTTCAACGAGCAGGCGTGCATCCTGGGGCTGGGGATGCTCTACAGCGCGGCGGCCGGCGTCGGGCTGTCGGCTTTCGGCGCGATCACGCTGTTTGGCAGCGCCGTGATCGTCGCCATGGGTGCCATCATGGCCTGGCATGCGCACAACCGACGCCACCACGGGGCGGAGCTCGAAGTGCTGCTGCGACGTGCACGTCGTGATCAAGCCGGCTGAAAGTTTGATCCGGTCGCGTCCCGCCCCGGTGCTTCCGGCCCTGGCGCTGCTCGCAAATGCGAGCATCTGGGGCTTGGCCTGGCTGCCATTCAAGGCGCTCGAGAGTCACGGCCTGCATCCGTTGTGGACCACGACGGCGGTGTTTACCGGCGCGTTGTTGGTGTTGGCGCTGGCACGCCCGAGCAGCCTGCGCGACTTTGCGCACCATCCGCAGTTGCTGTTTCTGGCAGTTGCAGCCGGGCTCACCAATGTGGGCTTTACGTGGGCCATCACCATCGGCGACGTGGTGCGCGTCACCCTGCTGTTCTATTTAATGCCGGTGTGGTCGATCGGCCTGGCGTGGCTGTTGCTGCGCGAGCGCCCCACGCGCGCGGCCTTCGTGCGTTTGGTGCTGGCCTTGGCGGGCGTCCTGCTGGTGCTGCGCCGGCCGGAATCGGCGCTACCCCTGCCGCAGGGACTGGCGGACTATCTGGGCTTGTTCGGCGGTTTCTGCTTTGCGCTGAACAACGTACTGGTGCGGCGCTTGCGCCATACCCCGGAAACCGGGCGCGCCGCAGCCATGTTCGTCGGCGGCTTCTGCATGGCGGGCGCGTTTGCGCTGGTCGTGGCGCCGGCGTCGGTCTGGCCGCTGCAGGTCGCCTGGGCGCCGTGGGTGGCGGGACTTTCGATCGCGTTCCTGGCCAGCAATCTGGCGCTGCAATACGGCGCTGCGCGCCTGCCCGCCAACGCCACGGCACTCATCATGCTGTCGGAAATTTTGATTGCAACGATGTCGTCGTCGCTGCTCGGCGCCGCGCATCCGACGCCGTCGGTCTGGGTGGGTGGCACGCTCATCGTGCTGGCCGCGCTGCTGGCGGTGCGGCGCGATGGCTGATGGACGCTTCGCGATTTTCTAGAATAAACGCATGAACGCATCCATCGAAACCAAAACCTACGCGCCGTGCGCGCCGCATGTCGTCGCTTTCATCGGCCTGGGCGTCATGGGCTATTCCATGGCCGGCCATTTGGCCAGCGCCGGGCACCGCGTGACCGTGTACAACCGCACTGCAAGCAAGGCAGCCCATTTTTGCGACGAGTTTGCGAAACTCGGAACGCGCAGCGCGCCCACACCGGCGGCGGCGGCCAAGGATGCGGACGTTGTCTTTACCTGCGTCGGCAATGACGCCGATTTGCGCTCGGTGGTGTTGGGCGACGCCGGCGCGTTTGCCGGAATGAAACGCGGCGCGGTGCTGGTGGACAACACCACGGCATCGGCCAACGTGGCGCGCGAATTGAGCGCGCAGGCCGAAAAGCTGGGATTGCACTTCATCGATGCGCCCATTTCCGGCGGTGATTCGGGTGCCAAGAAAGGCATCCTGACAGTGATGTGCGGCGGCGATGCGACGGCATTCGAGCGCATTCGTCCAGTCGCCATGGCCTACGCGCGCGCGGTCACGCTGATCGGGCCGAGCGGCGCGGGGCAGCTCACCAAAATGGTGAATCAGATTTGCGTTTCCAGCGCCGTGCAAGGCGTGGCCGAGGCCGTGGCGTTTGCGCAGAAGGCCGGCCTCGACGTGAGCAAGGTGCTTGGCGTCATCAGCAAGGGCGCGGCGCAGAGCTGGCAACTGGAAAACCGCGGGCAGACCATGGCCGACGATCGGTTTGATTTCGGCTTTGCGGTCGACTGGATCCGCAAGGATCTCGGGCTGGTGGTGGACGAGGCCAAACGCAACGGCGCGCGCGTGCCGATGACGGCGTTGATCGACCAGTTCTACGCCGACGTGCAGGCCATGGGCGGCGCGCGCTGGGATTGCTCCAGCCTGATCAAGCGCCTGAAGTAGCGCCGCAGCGCCCTTCGGGTGCGTCGCGCGGGCCGCCGGCGCGGCGCCTGTGCCAGCGTGTCGCTACTTGGCGGGCGGCAGCGGCGTGACTTCGACCGGCGGTTGCTTGATGACCGGTGATTGCGAAACCGGGAACGTGGACGCGCCTTGCACCGGCTCCATCGGCGCGCTGTCTTGCGTGGCGGTGCCGGGTGCCGGCGAGACCGGCGCGGCACTCGAGTGGCCGGCATCGTTCGGATGCAGGGCCGCCTGATCGCTGATGTAGTCGATCACGCGCACCACACGCTGCACCCCCGTGGTGGTGCGCGCGGCTTCGGTAGCCAGTTCGGTTTCGCGTCTCGTCAGGCGGCCCATCAGGTAGGTGGTGCCGCGTTCGGTGACCACCTTGATGCTGTTGGACGGCACCCCCGAGGTGTTGACCAGGTTGGTCTTGACGCGCGCGGTGATCGCGCTGTCGTCGGCGCGCTGCGACAGCGGCTCATCCGGCATCACCGCCAGTTGGTCCACCACGCCGGCCACATCGCGCGTTTGCTGCACTGCCGACACGATGCGCTGGCGCGTTTCCGCGTTCGGCACTTCGCCCGTGAGCAAGACCTTTCGGTAGTAGCTGGTCGTGGTCACGTGTCCGCCCTTGTCCCCGAGGATGCGCCTGACTTCGCCCGCCGTCGTCGCATCGATCGTCGTGTCGGCCACTTGCGTGTCGACGCTGCGACGGTCGGTGGCCACCATCCCGGTGGCCGCAGCAGCGCCACCCACCAGCGCCAGGGCACAGCCGTTCAGAGTCGACGTGGCCACGACGGCGCACAGCGCGAGCGACCAGAGGGGCAAGGTTTTCATGGGGCGTCTTTCGCAAACAGAGGGAGCAGGACGTGGGTTAGCGCTTGGGTGCGTGCGGTCTTGAGCGGAGCGGGCGGCAGCGGCAAACGCTGGTGCGATCCACATCCGCGGCGCGGGTTCCGCGCGGCTGCACGGCCAGTCTCGTTTTCGCGGGCGATCATAGCAGCGCGAGACGGCGCTCCGACGGGTCGAACGCGGTGTGCACAGCGGTGGTCAGGCGACGTCGAATGCGCCTTTGATCCACTCGATGTGGCCGGCGCCCATCGCCACGACGTCCCCCTGTGTCACGATAGATGTCCGCATAGTTGAACCTCAACAGGGAGCGGCGGAGATCAAACGCGATGCGTACATTCAGCCCGGAATTCAAAGAGCAGTTGGTAAAGAAACTGCTGA
>SCQQ01000009.1 GCA_004299095.1 Burkholderiaceae bacterium
TGAGATCCTTGGGTTGGCGTCTGCGGATATGACGCGGGTTACCGTGTTCAAGCGCAGCTTCGACGCGCGCCAAGCTCAGGTGATGGCGGTCTACATCGTCGACGTGGAAGTGGCGCCGGCAACCGAAGCCGCGCTGCTCGCGCAATTTGCCGGCCATCCGCACATCCAACCCGCGCCCGACATGGCATGGCACGCGCCAGTGCAGGCGCCGGCCAATGTGCCGCAGCGCCCGGTGGTGGTCGGCTTCGGCCCGTGCGGGATTTTTGCCGCGCTGGCGCTGGCGCAAATGGGCTTCAGGCCGATCGTGCTGGAGCGCGGCAAGATCGTGCGCGAGCGCACGCAGGACACCTGGGGGCTGTGGCGCCGGAAGGTGCTCAACCCCGAATCGAACGTGCAGTTCGGCGAAGGCGGTGCCGGCACGTTTTCCGACGGCAAGCTCTACAGCCAGATCCGGGACCCGCGCCACTTGGGCCGCAAGGTGTTGCAGGAGTTTGTCGCGGCGGGCGCGCCGCCCGACATCCTGTACGAAGCGCACCCGCACATCGGCACCTTCCGGCTGGTGAAGATGGTGGAGTACCTGCGCGGCCAGATCGTGGCGCTGGGCGGCGAGATCCGCTTCCAGCAGCGCGTGACCGATGTGCTGATTGACGATGGTCATGTGCGCGGCCTGACGGTGCTGGACCAGGCCAGCGGGCAAAGCCATGAACTCGCCACCGAGCAGGTGGTGCTGGCACTGGGCCACAGCGCGCGCGATACCTTCACGATGCTGCACGCGCGCGGCGTGCGGATGGAGCCCAAGCCGTTCTCGATCGGATTTCGCATCGAGCACCCGCAGGGCTTGATCGACCGCGCGCGCTGGGGCCGCCATGCCGGCCATCCGCTGCTGGGCGCGGCCGACTACCGGTTGGTGCACCACGCCAGCAACGGCCGCGCGGTCTACAGCTTTTGCATGTGCCCGGGCGGCACGGTGGTGGCCGCCACGTCCGAGCCCGGACGCGTGGTGACCAACGGCATGAGCCAGTATTCGCGCAACGAGCGCAACGCCAATGCGGGCATCGTGGTCGGCATCGATCCGAACGACTATCCGAGCGACCCGGCCGCCTTTGCCGCCGCGCTGGGGCCGGCTTTCGACGTGGCGAGCCTGCGCGGCAACGCGCCGCACCCGCTCGCCGGCATCGTGCTGCAGCGCCAGCTCGAATCGCAGGCCTACGTGCTGGGCGGCAGCAGCTACGAGGCGCCGGGGCAACTGGTCGGCGACTTCATCGCGGGCCAGCCATCCACGCAATTGGGCGATGTGGTGCCGTCGTATCAACCCGGCGTGACGCTGGGCGATTTGGCCAGCGCGCTGCCCGCATACGCCATCAAAGCGATCCGGGAAGCATTGCCTGCGTTCGGCCGCAAGCTCAAGGGATTCGACCGACCCGATGCGGTCCTTACCGGCGTAGAAACGCGCACCTCGTCACCCTTGCGGATGAACCGCGGCGAAGACCTGCAAAGCCTGAACGTGCGCGGCCTGTATCCGGCCGGCGAAGGGGCAGGCTACGCCGGCGGCATCTTGTCGGCGGGCATTGATGGCATCCGGGTGGCCGAGGCGGTGGCCCGGGGCATCGTTGATGGGGCGTGAGAGCGGGTGGCAATGGGGGAGAGCAGGGTCCCAAAGGAAATCAACGTCAGGTGGCGTGCCGACACAAATGAAGGGTGATATCGCAGGGCTCGCCAACGTGCATCGTCGGTTCTCGCGGTGTGGCTTTCTGAATATGCGCTATCGGAATCAATCAGGCGGCACCATGAAACATGTACTGAATAACGTACAATAAACCCGAGAATCCAAGACCGAAAACCGGAGGGTGCCATGTCATTTTCCAGCACGGATATCGTGCCGCTGTCGCAGGCCCGCGCCCGACTTTCGGAGTTGGCCGACGAGGCGCGGTCGGGCAGCGAAAAAATCATTACCAAGAACGGCGAGGGCTACGTCGCGCTGATCGGCGTGGAGAAGCTGGACCACTACCACCGGCTGGAACGCGAACGCATTCATTTGCTGCTGCTGCAAGACGCGGCAGATGGTCTGGCCGATGTGGCGGCTGGAAAGGTCCGTCCGGCACGCGAGGCGCTGGCTGAGCGCCGTGCAGGTCGGCGATAGGCGGCCGGCTCGCTGCCCGTGGTCTTGCGTCACATGAAGGTCGATCTCACTGATCACTTCGAGCGGCAGTTGGACGATATCGAGCACTACCTGCGTGCCGAAAGTGCGCCGCAGGCGTTTGATGCGCTGCTCGGCGAACTGATCGATACGGTGGTGCCGAACCTTGAGCGCTTCCCGGGCATGGGACAACTTTTCCTACAGCGCCCGCTGCTTTCGGTCGAGGCCCGGGTCGCGGCGGAACACGTCCAAGCGCAGTTGCGAACGCTGGAACCGGATGCGCAACTACGCGAATACATCTTGCGAAGCCATCTGGTGCTTTATGCCCACACCGGCCGGATGGTGTGGCTGCTGGCCATCCGGCACCAGCGCCAGCATTTTGACACCGTCTGGCCATCGAACGGTTGATGCGGCATTGCGTTGCCGCAGCGCGCAAGCGCTGACCCGGCGCATCCAGACGGTTGCCGGGCAAAGCATTGATTGCCCGGAACGCGCCGCTTCCCGCGATTCCATCGGCAAGCCGTGACCACGGTGGCCTATAATTACATAGGTTACCTATTTAATTTGACGAAATCTTGCGCAAGCGATCAAGCGGCGCCACCACAGGCGCCGAGTTGCTGGACGTGGTGGTGCGACTGAACCGCTGGGCCACGCACCAGACGGCGTGGGACGTGCCGCTGGCGCAGGTGCGCGTGCTGTCGCACATCGACCAGTGGGGCCGGGCGCGCGTCACCGATCTGGCGCGAGCCGAGCCGTGCAGCCAGCCGACGATGACGGCGCGAGTGCAGGCGCTGGCGGCGCAGGGCTGGCTCGCGCGCACCATCGATCCGGACGACGCGCGCAGTGCGCTTCTCACACTCACCCAAACTGGCAAAGCGGTGCTGGCCAAGGCACGTGGGTCGCGGGCGCGGGTGATTGACGCACTGCTGGAGCAGATGGATGCCGGCCAGCGCGAGCGAATCGAAGACGCCACCACCGTGCTGCACGCGCTGCTCGAAGCCGCGTATGCGGACACGCCCGATTCAACTGACCCAGAGAAATCATGACGTTGTTCAACCAACCCAAGGCGGTGCTCGCCGTGGCTTTTGCCTGCGTGATCGCGTTCATGGGCATCGGCCTGGTGGACCCGATCCTGAAGCCGATTGCCGATTCGCTCGGCGCCACGCCCTCGCAAACCTCGCTGCTCTTCACCAGCTACATGGCGGTGATGGGCGTGGCGATGCTGATCACCAGCGTGGTGTCGAGCCGCCTGGGCGTGAAGCGCACGCTGCTCTTGGGGCTGGTGATCATCATCGCCGGCGCGGGGCTGGCGGGCGCGTCGAATTCGATCGCTGCCATCGTCGGCTGGCGCGCGCTCTGGGGGCTGGGCAACGCGCTGTTCGTCGCCACGGCACTCACGGCCATCGTCAGCAGCTCCGGCAGATCGGTGCGCGAGGCCATCATTTTTTACGAGGCGGCGCTGGGCGTGGGCATTGCCGCCGGACCGCTGATCGGCGGCGCGCTCGGGTCGATTTCGTGGCGCGGGCCGTTCTTCGGCGTTTCGGTCTTGATGGCGCTGGCGCTGCTGGTCACCGTGTTTCTGTTGCCGCGCGCGGCCGTGGCGCCCGAACCGAGTTCGCTCGGTGACCCGTTTCGCGCACTCCGGCACCGCGGGCTGCTCGGGGTGGCGCTCACGGCGCTGCTCTACAACTTCGGCTTTTTCACGCTGCTCGCGTACACGCCGTTTCCACTGGCAATGGGCGCACGTGCGGTCGGGCTGATCTTCTTTGGCTGGGGCTTGGCGCTGGCATTCGCTTCGGTGGTGATCGCGCCGCGGCTGCAGGCACGTTTCGGCACGGTACCCGCGCTGATCGTGGCGCTGGTGGGCTTTGCGCTGGTGCTGGCCGCGATGGCGATCTGGACCGACAACAAGGCCGTGCTGGCCGCGGGCGTGGTGGTTGCCGGACTCTTCCTCGGCATCAACAACACGCTCGTCACCGAAACCGTGATGAGCGCGGCGCCGGTGCAGCGCGGCGTGGCGTCCGCCGCCTACAGCTTCGTGCGTTTCAGCGGCGGCGCGGTGGCACCGTGGCTCGCGGGCTTCCTGGGCGAGCACATCAACGATCATGTGCCATTCTGGATGGGCGCGGGCGCCGTGCTGGTCGCCGTGGCGGTGCTGGCGTACAGCCGGCGCTATTTGCCGCGGGGCGATGCAGCCGTGAAGCGCGCTGGACAGGCTACAGTTCCTGCAAGCGCGTAGCCAGGAGGCCTGAACGGCCGATCAACGATCGCGGATGGCGATCATGTCTGCCAGACACGCTGGGCGGATTGCTCGGCGAAGCCCCGGCGGAACTCAAATAACGCAAAGCCCGCCATTCACGTGGATGGTCTCCCGGTCGCGAACGCAGCCAGCTCCGAGCACAGGACGGCGACCACGCGGGCCACTTCTTCGGCGCCGCCGAAGCGCTTCACCGACGTGTCATCGAGCGGGGTTCGGCCTTTTTCATGCGCCAACCGCTCGGTCGTGTGCGTGGCGATGATTCCGGGCGCCACGATATTCACGCGGATCTTGGGCGCCGGGCCTCTGCTCAGGCTGCTCGCGCCGCCCTTGGATGCCGAGTAGTGCGCGTGGGCGCCGCTGCCGCAGTGGCCGCGGGCCGGAGGCGGCAAGTTGACGAGGCTGCGGCCCCCCGAATTTGCGGGCGCAGTGTCCCGATGGTTGAATGGAGCGACTCGCGGTGCCGCAGCGCATCGCCCTCATTCACACGTTCCAGCGGGAGAGCCATGACGTATTCGAAAGAAACCCTGATCCAGATGGCCCGCAGCGCGGGCTTCGCCGGCCTTGCGGGCAAAGTGGTCTTCGTCACGGGCGGCACCAGCGGCATCGGGTTGGCCATGGCGCATACGTTTGCCGCCAGCGGCGCGCACCTGGGGCTGCTTGGCCGCAACCTCGGCCGGCTGGACGCCACGCGGCAAGCGCTGGAGGCGGCTTACTCAGGCGTGCAGGTGCTGGGCTGCGAAGGCGCGGTGGAAGACGAGGCCGCGGTGGAGCGCGCCATCGCGCAGACCCACGAGAAGTGGGGTCGGCTCGACGTGCTGCTCAACAACGCCGGGATTTCCATGAACTGCCCCACGCTGGAACTCTCGGGCGAGCAGTGGCGCCGCGCCATCGACGTTGACTTGAACGGCGCGTTCTATTGCGCCAAGGCGGCCGGCCGTCTCATGGTGGCGCAGGGCAGCGGCGTGATCATCAATACCACGTCGATGTACGGCAAGGTGGCGGCGCCGAACCGCGCGGCCTACTGCGCCAGCAAGGCGGCGGTCGCCATGCTGACCCAATCGCTCGCGGTGGAGTGGGGCGCGAAGGGCGTGCGCGTGAACGCGATTGCGCCCGGCTACGTGCGCACCGCGCTGGTGGACGAACTGGTGGCGAGCGGCCGGCTGGACATCGAAGCGCTCCAGCGCCGCACGCCCAGCGGCCGGCTCGGCACGCCCGAGGAAATCGCCGCGCTCGCGCTGTTCATCGCGTCGGACCACGCCACGTTCGTCAACGGGCACGTGATGGTGGCCGATGGCGGCTGGTCGGCGTATGGGTACATCTGAGCCGACGCAATGACGGAATGACATCGCCGCGAAGCGGCTTCATGACTGCGGCTTTGCCGCCATGACGGGTCTTGGCCGCGCAAGCAGCCGTCATCGAAGCACCGCAAGGTCATGTGGCAGCGCAGCGGCGGCAGTCATCTCCTCAGGCGCTTGGCGCCGACGCCACGCCGATTTGCCAGAATGGCACCCATGGAAAACATCACCTGGAACGATTTCGCCAAAGTCGAGCTGCGCGTCGGCCGTATTGTGAAAACCGAACGCTTTCCCGAAGCGCGCAAGCCCGCGTACAAGCTGCTGGTTGACTTCGGTCCGGAGATCGGCGTGAAGAAATCGAGCGCGCAGATCACCGACCTGTACACGACCGAGGCGCTGCTGGGCCGCCTGGTGGTCGGCGTGGTCAATTTCCCGCCCAAGCAGATTGGGCCGTGGATGTCGGAGTGCCTCGTGACCGGCTTCCATGATGCGCAGGGCCGCGTCGCGTTGTGCGTGCCGGATCAGGACGTACCGCTCGGCAGCAAGCTGCTGTGAGCGCCGTGGCGGATTCGGCGCGGATGCCGCTCCCGGCGGCGGTGCGGCAAGGCGATGCCTTGGTGCAACCAGCGGCGATGGGCGCGGCGTCGCCGCTTGCCGTACTGCGCGAAACCTTCGGCTACCCGGCGTTCCGCGGCCAGCAGCAGGCGGTGATTGAACACGTTTGCACGGGCGGCGACGCGCTGGTGCTCATGCCCACGGGCGGCGGCAAAAGCCTGTGCTACCAGATCCCGGCCCTCGTGCGGCAGCGCGCGGGGCAGGGCGTGACGCTGGTGATTTCGCCGCTGATCGCGCTCATGCACGACCAGGTGGGCGCGCTGCGCGAAGTGGGCGTGGCGGCAGCATTCCTCAATTCCACCTTGAACGGCCGGGAAAGCGCCGAGGTCGAACGCCGGCTGCTTGCTGGCGATATCACGCTGCTCTACGCCGCGCCCGAGCGCGTGACCACGCCGCAGTTCCAGCGGTTGCTGGATACCTTGCGCGCGCGCGGCCACCTCAGCCTGTTTGCGATTGACGAGGCGCACTGCGTGAGCCAATGGGGCCACGACTTCCGCCCCGAATACCGCGCGCTCACGCTGCTGCACCAGCGCTGGCCCGGCGTGCCGCGCATCGCGCTCACCGCCACCGCCGACGCCATCACGCGCGCCGACATCGTCGAGCGGCTGCAACTGCAAGGCGCGCGCCAGTTCGTGAGCAGCTTCGACCGGCCCAACATCCGCTACACCATCGTTCCCAAGAAGAACCCGGCGCAGCAGTTGCTGCAGTTCGTGGAGCAGCACGCGGGCGAGGCCGGCATCGTCTACTGCCAGTCGCGCAAGCGGGTGGAAGAGATGGCCCGAATGCTGCAGGCGAAGGGCCTGGATGCACGGCCGTATCACGCCGGGCTGGACGCGGCCACGCGCACGCAGAACCAGGACCATTTCCTGCGCTCCGATGGCGCCATCGTGGTGGCCACCATCGCGTTCGGCATGGGTATCGACAAGCCCGACGTGCGCTTCGTCGCGCACGTCGACATGCCGAAAAACATCGAAGGCTACTACCAGGAAACCGGCCGCGCCGGGCGCGACGGCGAACCGGCCGAGGCGTGGATGATGTACGGCCTGCAGGACGTGGTGAACCAGCGCCGCATGATCGACGAAAGCCCCGCGGGCGAGGATTTCAAGCAGGTCATGCGCGGCAAGCTCGACGCCCTGCTGGCGCTGGCCGAAGCCACCGATTGCCGGCGCGTTCGCTTGCTGGCTTATTTTGGCGAGACGTATCAAGGGCCACACGACGCATCAAACCCTGCCGAGGTTCAAGCATCAACCCCCGAACCGTCGCCGGGCCGCCCCAAGGCGGCAAACGCCCCCTCGGGGGGCAGCGCAACGGGCGCAGCCGTGGAGCGTGGGGGTCAGTCGAGCGGCGCCGGGCCGTCCCAAGGCGCGAGCGCCCCCTCGGGGGGCAGCGCAACAGGCGCAGCCGTGGAGCGTGGGGGCCAAGTCCCCCACTGCGGCAACTGCGACAACTGCTTGCGCCCGCCCGAGGTCTGGGACGCCACCGACTGCGCCCGCAAGGTGCTGTCCACCGTCTATCGCCTGCAGGAAAAAAGCCGCATCACGTTTGGCGCGGCGCACGTGATCGACGTGCTGCGCGGCAAGGCCACCGAGAAAGTAACCAAGTTCGGCCACGAGCACCTCAGTACTTTCGGCCTGGGCGCCGATTTCTCGGCCCTGCAATTGCGCGGCGTGTTGCGCCAGTTGATCGCGCTGGGCGCGCTGCAGGTCGACGCGCAGGCATTCAACACCCTGAAGCTCGCACCGGCCGCGCGCCCCATCCTGCGCGGCGAACAAACGCTGATGTTGCGCGCCGACACGGCCGTGCCCGGGGAACGCGGGCCGCGCAAGGAGTGCGTGCGCCGCGACCGCTCGCAACCATCGGCCGCCGTCCAACTGGATGCCGCGGCACAGGAGCGCTTCGCCGCGCTCAGGGCGTGGCGCGCCGGGGTGGCGCGCGAGCGCAACCTGCCGGCCTACGTGGTGTTCCACGACGCCACGCTGGCCGCCATCGCCGCTGCCGCGCCCGGCACGCGGGACGCGCTGGGTGAAATCAGCGGCGTGGGCACGGCCAAGCTGGAGCGTTACGGGGACGACGTGATCCGGGTCTGCGCGGATGCAACGTGATTTCGAAAGCAGGTCCCTTCTCCGCACCGACAGGCGAGCGTCGTGGGCGCCTGCTGTGCTCGCCGTGCGGGAACGATTCAAAAGTCAGTTGTTGCCGGGACATGCGCCCGGCGGCGCACCTTCTTTTCTTGCGTCGCCAAGAAAAGAAGGCAAAAGAAAGCGACCCTGCCGTCCGCGCCCGGCGGAGCTCAGGGCCGTGAGCCGCTGCGGAACTCGCTGCGCTCCTGCGTCGCTGCGCTCAAACAGCCGCAGCGAGTCAGAGCACGAAAGCAAGGCCATGCTGCGCTGGCCTTGCCGCTCACGGCCCTTGCGCTCCTCGGCGCAGCCAGAAGGGATCAAACCGAAACACAGGGCATTTGTGTCGCAACCCGTCTGCTTTGCAATTCACCGTTTCCGGTGCGATCACTCGACCCGGCGGCACCAAAATACTGACGATGAAAATGCAGTCGGCCGCGCGGTCGATGGGCTGGAAGTTGCCTTCGCAGCGACGCAGCTTGATGACGGCAGCTTGGGAAAAGTCATCATGGCCGCACAAGGCGGCCGTCATCGAAGCGCGGTAAGGTCACACCGCAGCGTAGCGAAGGCAGTCATCTTTCCCGGCGCTCGACGCGAACCGCCTTCTTGCGAGTAAAACCGGCGCATGACGAGCATCCTCAATTCACCGCCGCTGCCCGCGCCCGAGTTGGACGTGGCGCAGTGGCTCAACACCGACGAACCGCTTACGCTGGCCAAGCTGCGTGGCAAGGTCGTGGTGCTGCACGCGTTCCAGATGCTGTGTCCGGCGTGCGTCAAGTTCGCGACGCCGCAGGCCGAGGAGCTGCACCAGCGCTTTGGCAGCGGCGACCTCGCCGTGATCGGCCTGCACACGGTGTTCGAGCATCACGACGTGATGACGCCGGCGGCGCTGGCCGCCTACGTGTACGAGAACCGCTTGCGCTTTCCGATCGGCGTGGACCGGCCCGACGGCCACGGTGGCATTCCCGCCACCATGCGCGCGTATGCCATGGAAGGCACGCCGACCCTCGTGCTGATCGACCGCAAGGGGCAGATGCGCCTGAACCATTTCGGCCACTTGCCCGATCTGGCGCTGGGCGTGGCAATCGGCGCGCTGTTGGCGGAAGATTGAGCTTTCGGCGCGCGTGATGGATCGCGGTGCATCGCGCACGACCCGCGCCGGCTTTTCCGGGAGCATGGATCATGAAAGCAACCTTGCGCGCCATCGGCATGGCGCTCGCCTTTTCGGTCGTGGCGCACGGCGCGAGCGCGGCCATGCGCACCGAGGCCGTGGATTACGAAGCGGGTGGCACGCACCTGCAGGGCGTGCTGGTCTGGGACGACGCGGTGACGACACCGCGGCCGGGCCTGCTGATGATC
>SCQQ01000047.1 GCA_004299095.1 Burkholderiaceae bacterium
TCAGCAGTTTCTTTACCAACTGCTCTTTGAATTCCGGGCTGAATGTACGCATCGCGTTTGATCTCCGCCGCTCCCTGTTGAGGTTCAACTATGCGGACATCTATCGTGACACAGGGGGACCGCCGGCTGGGCGTACTGCGCGTTGCCGGCCGTCTTCGCCGGTCGCTTCGTAGAATGCGGATATGTCCTATCTGGTGCTCGCCCGCAAGTATCGTCCGCGGAATTTCTCCGAGGTCGTCGGGCAAGAGCACGTGGTGCGCGCCTTGACTCATGCGCTGGAGCAGAAGCGCTTGCACCACGCGTATCTGTTCACCGGCACGCGCGGCATCGGCAAAACGACCATTTCGCGCATCCTGGCGAAATCACTGAACTGTGTCGGCTCGGATGGTCAAGGTGACGTGACGGCCACCCCCTGCGGCGCGTGCCCGGCCTGCACGGCGATCGATGCCGGCCGCTTCGTTGACTACACCGAGCTGGATGCAGCCAGTAACCGCGGCGTGGACGAAGTCCAGGCGCTGCTGGAGCAAGCGGTTTACAAACCCGTCCAAGGGCGCTTCAAGGTCTTCATGATCGACGAAGTGCACATGCTGTCGAACACGGCGTTCAACGCCATGCTGAAGACCCTGGAGGAGCCGCCCGAATACCTCAAGTTCGTGCTCGCCACCACCGATCCGCAGAAGGTGCCGGTCACGGTATTGAGCCGCTGCTTGCAGTTCAACCTGCGCCCGATGGCGCCCGAGACCGTGATGGCGCAGCTCCAGCACATCCTGGAGTTGGAGCATTTGCCTGCTGAGCCGGCTGCGCTCGGACTGCTGGCGCGCTCGGCGCATGGTTCGATGCGCGACGCGCTCAGCCTGACCGATCAGGCCATCGCCTACGGCGGTGGGGATTTGAAGGCAGAGGCGGTGCGCCGCATGCTGGGCAGCATCGGCAGTGACGTGGTGTTCCAGTTGATCGACGCCCTGGCCGCGGCCGATGGCCGCCGGGTGGTGGACTTCGTGGATCAGTTGCGCGCCGACGGCCAGTCGGCGGCCGCGGTGCTGGAAGACATGGCGCGTTGCCTGCAACGCATGGCGGTGCGCCAAGCCGTGCCTGACACGCCGGTCGACGCCGCCGATCCCGATGCGGCGATCGTCGCGCGCCTGGCGGGCGCGTTGCCGGCTGACGAAACCCAGTTGCTGTACAGCCTTTGCATCCACGGCCGGTCGGAACTGGGTCTGGCGCCTGATGAGTACGTGGGCCTGACGATGACGCTGCTGCGCCTGCTGCCGTTCAAGGTGAAGCGCGCAACCGAACCATCGCTGCCGGCTGAAAAAAAAACGCCGGATGACGTCGATTCACGCCTGACCGCAGCGCCGGTTCTGGCGCCGCACGCGGAGTCGCGCTCATCGGACTCCGCAACGCCACTTGCTGCCGGGCGCCCGCGAAGCGAGTCGACACCGGCACAGGCGCGCGGTACCGGATCGACTGCCAGTAGTGCCGCTGCGGGCGCTGGAGACGCCATCGGGAGGGGCAGGGATTCGGCGACGGTCGCCCCAAATGCGCGAGTTGCGCAGCCTACGGACGCACACGGTAGGGCCGCAGCACGGAATCGCCCTGAACACGCTGACGAATCCAAGCCCGTTTCGGCGCTGCCGCAGGAAATGCCGGATGCGGCAGCAAATGCGAAGGAGGCTGTGTCGGCCGCACAGACGGTCTCGACGCTCGCGGTCGTGGAAAGAGAGGCATCAGACAACCCTGCGCAGGAGTCGATCGCTGCAGAACGCTCGGACGAGCCGTCGCCCGCGGGTGACGATGCGGGCGCGTTTTGGTATGCGCTGGTTGCGCGGCTGGCCCGCAAGAACGCCATCACGGCGCTGTCGCGCGAGCTTGCGCTGCAGTCCCAGTTGGTTGAACGCGGCGAAGGTGCCTGGCGCTTGCGCGTGGAAAATGCCGCGCTGGGGCGCGATGCGGCGCGTGAACGGCTGGAGGCGGCGATCATGGAAGCGGGCCACGCGGTGCGGCTCGCAATCGAGGTCGGGTCCGTGACCGATACGCCGGCGCAGCGCCGCGAAGCGATCGCGGGCCGGCGTCTGGAAGCGGCGACCGCCGCTGTCATGGCCGACCCGTTCGTGCAGAAAATGATGCAGGAATTTGGCGCCAGGATCATCCCCGGTAGCATTCAGCCTTTGTAAATTCAGGATTCGTCAAGGAAGAAACATGTTCAACAAGGGACAGTTGGCCGGCCTCATGAAACAGGCCCAGGCCA
Organism: Burkholderiaceae bacterium; assembly: GCA_004299095.1. Lineage (GTDB taxonomy): Bacteria > Pseudomonadota > Gammaproteobacteria > Burkholderiales > Burkholderiaceae_C > Ottowia. The sequence continues at coordinate 2,249 of SCQQ01000047.1, forward strand.
TGCAGGACAAGCTCAAGAAGGCGCAGGACGAGCTGGCGCTGCTGGAAGTCGAAGGCGAATCGGGCGCCGGCCTCGTGAAGGTGGTGATGACCGCCAAACACGACGTGAAGCGCGTCACCATCGACCCGAGCCTGCTGCAGGACGACAAGGACATGCTGGAAGACCTGGTCGCCGCAGCCTTCAACGCGGCGGTGCGCAAGGCCGAGCAGGTTTCGAACGAAAAAATGAGTCAGGCCATGCCGGGCGGCATTCCCGGCCTGCCGCCCGGGATGAAGCTGCCGTTTTGACGCGTGGCCTTCCGGGCGCACCGGCGGGTGAGGTGATGCGCAGGCGGCGGTCATGAGCGGCACCCACAGCCTCGACGTCCTGATCCAGGAACTGCGCCGTTTGCCTGGCGTGGGCGTGCGTTCGGCGCAACGCATGGCGTTTCACCTGCTGCAGCACGACCGCGCCGGTGCGGTGAGCCTGGCGCAGGCGCTGCAGGATGCCGTGGCCGGGATGCACCACTGCGCGCTTTGCCACACCTTCACCGAACAGGATCTGTGCGCGATCTGCAGCGACCCGCTGCGCGATGCCAGCAGGCTGGCGGTGGTGGAAACACCCGCCGATCAGGCGGCGCTGGAGCGTACCGGTGCTTTCAAGGGGCGTTATTTTGTGCTGATGGGGCGCTTGAGCCCGCTGGACGGTGTGGGGCCACAGGATATTGGCGCCGACGAGTTGTTGCAGCGTGCGAGCGATGGCGTGGTGAAGGAAGTCATCCTGGCGACCAATTTCACGGCCGAAGGCGAGGCCACCGCGCATTTCATTGGACAGATGCTGGAAGGCCGCGGCTTGACGGTGACCCGCCTGGCGCGCGGCGTGCCGGCCGGCAGCGAACTCGAATACGTCGACCTGAGCACCATCGCCCACGCGCTCGTCGATCGGCGCTGAAACGGACTTTGCTTTCGCTCCGGCGGCCGCAAGAAGCTAATTCTTGTGGCCGCTCGAAGCAGCCACTCTGGTGACTGATTTCTCGGCTGACTTGACTGGCGCCTTCGACTTGGCTGTCGCTGTTGGTCTGGCGGCAACATGCGCGGTGCTTGACTTCGCCGTTGTCACACTTTTCCTTGCCGGTGCTCTGGGGTGATTCACACGGACGGTGTGGGCCTCATGACTTTTTGTCGCAACCCTCGCCTTGGCCGGCTCCTTGCGCCCGCTTTTTTGCGGCGCGCGGTGCCTCTCCCGGCGCGGCTCTTTCGCCGCTTCCCGGATTGGCTCGCGGCTCGGCCCGGCGGCGCTGGCGACGCGGGTACCTGATGGCAGGTACAGGACCACGGCGTGTCCACGCTTCAAATGGGTGCCGGGGTGGCTTTTGTTCCAGCGCGCGACGGTGGCCGCGGGCAGGTCGTAGCGTTCCGCGATGCTGGCGATCGAGTCGCCTCGGTGGGCGCGGTAAATCGTGCGCCGGAGCGTGATCTCGGGCGCGTAGGCGACGTGCGCATTGTTGACGACTGAGCTGGCTGCCGTGGTGGGGTCGTCCTCGGTGCGCCGAACCAGCAGCGTGGAACCCTGTTTGACCAGCACGCGCTGCGGGATGTTGTTGATTTCCCGCAGTTCCCTATCGGACATGCCCACTTGCTGGGCCACTTCGCGCGCCGGCATGGTCTTGGGCGCCACCCACGTGGTCCAGGACGCCAGTCGGGCTGGGTTGGTTTGCGCGAGATTGCTTTTGAAGATCGCCACGTTGTCCCACGGCAGCAGGATTTGTGGCGTGCCGGCTGCAAAGATGGTCGGCTTGCGCTGCGATGGGTTCAGCGCCTTGAAGTCATCCAGCCCGACTTCGGCCAGCCGTGCCGCCATATCCACGTCGATGTCGTGCGTGATCGTGACCGTATCGAAGTAGGGGTGGTTGCCGATGTCCGGCAACATGGCGCCGAATGCTTGCGGCGTGGCGATGATGTTTTTGATGGCCTGCAGCTTCGGCACGTAGTTGCGCGTCTCCTCCGGCATTTTCAGGTCGGAATACGTGGTCCCGAGACCCGCGGCCTGGTTTGCGGCAATCGCCTTCTGCACGTTGCCCGGCCCCCAGTTGTAGGCGGCCAGCGCCAATTGCCAATCGCCGAATTGGTCGTGCAGCTGTTGCAGATAGTCGAGCGCGGCGCGGGTCGAGGCCAGGATGTTGCGCCGGTCGTCACGCAGCGTGTTCTGGCGCAAATCAAACGAGGTGCCGGTGGACGGAATGAATTGCCACAGGCCGGCCGCCTTGGCGCTCGACAGTGCCTGCGGGTTGAAAGCCGATTCGATGAAGGGCAGCAGCGCCAACTCGGTCGGCATGTCGCGGACTTCGAGCTCTTCGACGATGTGGAACAGGTACAGGCGCGACCGATCGGTCATGCGGGCGATGTAGTCCGGCCGGCTCAGGTACCACTGTTCGTCCTGATGAACCAGCGGGTTGTCCAAATTGGGAATTGCGAACCCGCGTCGAATGCGTTCCCACAGATCCTTGGGGGCCGCCAGTTCGGCCACCTTGTCGGAACGCAGCTCCTTGGTCGGAACGCTACTGAGCGTGCCACCGCTGTGGGCACCGCCCTCCTGGGATGAACCCGACGAACCGTTGTTGACGCTGGCACAGCCTGCGAGCCAGAGCGCGGAAACCAGGATGGCGATGTGCAGCAGTTTCATTGGAATCGGTTTTTCCAGGCGCGCAGCGCTCCAAAAATAGCGGTTTCGCCGCGCGCGGACGGGTCCTGTTGTTGTATGGCGTGGATCACAGCAGCCTCGCGACTGCGCAAGAACGGGTTGATGGCTCGCTCGGTCGCGATCGAGGAAGGCAGCGTCGGTTGGCCTTTGGCACGCAGCGCCGCACAGCGTTGCGTGTAGGCCCCAAGCTCACCATTGCCGCATTCCACCGCAGCCGCGAAGCGCAGATTATCCATCGTGTATTCGTGCGCGCAACAAACGCGCGTGTCTGCCGGGAGGGCGGCCAGTTTGTCCAGCGATGCCAGCATCTGAGCGGGCGTGCCCTCGAAGATCCGGCCGCAGCCGCCGGAGAACAGCGTGTCGCCACAGAAAAGCAGCGGCGCGCCGGACACTCCGCCAGCGAAGTAGGCGATGTGGCCGGCGGTGTGACCGGGAACGGCAATGACCTGCCAGCCGATGCCGAGCAGTTCGAACCGCTCACCTTCGGTCAGCTTGCGGTAAGGCTCAGGAATCGATTCGCGCGCGGGGCCGAAGACGGTTGCGCCGGTTTTTTGCCGCAACGTCGCCACGCCGCCCGTGTGGTCGGCGTGGTGGTGCGTGACTAGAATGCCCACCAGCTTGAGGTGGAGTTCCGCCAGCGCCGCTTCGGCGGGTGTGCTGTCGCCGGGATCGACCACGAGCGCGCTGCGCCCATCGTGCAAAAGCCAGATGTAGTTGTCGGCAAACGCCCGCAGAGGCACCAGTTCCATCACACGAGTTCTTCAGTCACGACCTTCTGCCCAATGTCGGAGTTGTTAGATTGGTTTCAGACCCCGCCAGGACAAACCGCTCGGGCTTGGGAGCAGCAGTGCTTTGACGCGGCTCTGGCGGACGTATTTGGTTATCACGCGCTGCAAATCGGTTTGCCGAATTTTGACGTCTTGGCCGCCAACCGCATGCCCCAGCGCTGGCTGGCTGCCATTCCTGCGCCTGCCGCGTCCCCAAACGCGCGGATGGTAGCACGCGAGTCAAGCACCGCCCGCCCGGTCGCACTCATGACGGCCAGCGAGGCGTTGCCCTTCGACGAGGAGAGTCTCGACCTGGTGGCGCTACCCCATGCCCTGGAATTAAGTACCGATCCACGTGCCACCTTGCGCGAAGTGCACCGCGTGCTGGTGCATGAAGGGCGGGTGGCCATCACCGGTTTCAATCCACTCAGCCTGTGGGCCTGGCGCCAGCAGCGTGCGCGCTGGTATCGGTACCTTGGTGGCGGCCGGTTGTATTTGCCCGAGACGGGTGAGTTCATTGGCATGATGCGCTTGCGCGACTGGCTGTTGCTGCTCGGGTTCGAAATCGAGCGGACCTCGTTTGGTTGCTACCAGCCCGCGGTGCGCGGCGCGCGCAGTCTGGCGCGTTTTGGCTGGATGGAGCGGGTCGGCCGGCGCTCGTGGCCGATGTTCGGCGCGACCTACTTCGTTTTGGCCGTCAAGCGCGCGCCGGGTGCACGCCTGATCGGCCGCACCTGGAAAAAAGTCCCTGGGATCGTGGCTGCGCCGGCTTCCGTCACGCGCCGCCACGCGCATCTGTCCCGCAATCTGGAGCATGAGAGTGAAGCACGTTGAGATGTATACCGATGGCGCTTGCAAGGGCAACCCGGGCCCCGGCGGCTGGGGGGTGTGGCTGCGATCGGCCGGCGCGGACAAGGAGCTGTGCGGCGGCGAGCCGCTCACCACCAACAATCGCATGGAGCTCACAGCGGTGATCGAAGGGCTGTCGGCGCTCAAGGAGCCGTGCGAAGTCGCGCTGTTCATCGACAGCCAATACGTGCGCCAAGGCATCACCAGTTGGATCGGGGGCTGGAAGGCCAAAGGCTGGCGGACTTCGGCAGGCCAGCCCGTGAAGAACGTCGATCTCTGGCAGCAATTGGACAAGCTGGCGCACCAGGCCGGCCATCGGATCACTTGGCATTGGGTGCGCGGCCACTCGGGCGATCCCGGTAACGAGCGGGCCGACGCGCTCGCCAATCGCGGCGTGCCGGGTCGCGTCGATGCGTGAGCCGCAGCGTTCGCTCGGTTTCCGCGGTGGCCCCCCGGCTGTGCCGGCATTCCGCGTTCCGGCCGCTCGGCAGAACGAAAGGGCGAATGCCGGCGCGATGGTCCCGCGTCGCAGTCGCTTTTGCCGATGACGGCGACAGGCGCTTGCGTTGGCGCGTTTTGCCCATGGTTTCACCATTGGCTACGCGCAGAGGTCCGCTGGAATCCGCAAATTACGTTATGTTCGGTGCCCATGACAGCGGTTGTCGAACCCGTTGAAACGCTGGATCGCGCGGCGCTCGCGCGCCTGGTGCGTCGCTTTTATACGGACGTGCGCGCCGACGTGTTGCTCGGCCCTATTTTCGAGCCGCATCTGCGCGCGCACTGGGAAGCCCATCTGGCTCGCATGACGGATTTCTGGTGTGCTGCGATGAAGGTGCAGCGCGGCTTCCGCGGCAACGTGTATGGCAAGCACATGGCGCTGGCCGGGATCACGCCGGCTCACTTGGGGCGCTGGTTGTGGCTGTGGCGGCGTGACAGCAGCGCTTGCATGGATGCGCCGGCCGCCGCTCGCCTGCAGTACGTGGCGATCGGCGTGGCGCGGGTCATGCATCTCGGCTGGTTCGGCTCATTGCCCTCGCGCGCCGAAGTGCTGGCGCTGATGGCGTCTTCTGGCATTTCGTTCGATGTGTGAGCGAAGCGACTCCGCGCCGTACCCCGTCGACGTACCCATGGACGGGGCGTGACACTGTCGCGTGCGTCCGCTGCTGAGCAGAGTGACGCACGTCAGATCATCGGGTCTGGGTGCGCCAGGGCACGTTCAAGAAATCGCCGTGAGGGCAGTGTGCGGTGCAGGCAGTGATTGTCCCGGTGGCACGTATCGCCGGAGGGCTCCCGAGCCCTGGCTTTCTTGGGAGGAGCCCCGGGGAACGCGGTCGTTCCAGGGGCGACGAGTGCGAACCTGCATCAGCGGCGTGGTACAGGTGCTGCTTCCGTGCTCCGGTGCGCACTTTCCAGCTCGTCGAGTTCAGCGCGTGTGTTGACGTTCGTGAACGCGCGCCACGCATCGCCCGGCTCCGGTTCGAATGCGACCGTGACGGCGGCGTGTTGCGCGATCCACGCGCCCGCCTTGCGCTCGCCCCGGGCCAGGAACTGCGTGAGGCTGGTCCGTAGCTGCCGGCGCATCAGGCAGAAAGTCGGCTGCGGGCGTTTGGCCGTCCCCTGATCCGTTGCAGGTCCGGCCGTCGTGGCCACCGCGATGTCCACACCGCTTCGCTCGATGGCGGTGGCCAAGCGCTCGCACAACGCCGCCGGAAAGCGCGGCACGTCGCACGGGACCGTGAGCAGCAGTGGTGTCTCACAATGTGCCAATCCGGACAGGAAGCCCGCCAATGGCCCAGGGTAGTCGGGCGAGGCGTCAGGCCACACCGGGAGCCCCAACGCACGATAGGCCGACAAATGCCGGTTGGCGCTGATCAGGATGGCTGCCGGAGGGCGTGTTTGTTGCCGCAGTTGCCGCAGTACGTGCTCGATCAGCGTCACGCCACCCAGTGTTTGCAACCCTTTGTCGCAGCCGCCCATGCGCGTGGCGCGGCCCCCGGCGAGGATGATTGCGGTGACGGCGGGCAAGGCGGACAGTGTCATTGCCGGAGCACGGCCGTCGCAGCGGTCGCAGATCGCGGCACTAGCCGCCGATGTAGCTCATTTCGATCTTGTGGCGGCGCGCGCGGATCTCGGGCGTCAGGCTCGAACGCAATTCGCTGTAGCGGTCGGTGCGCGCGCTCCAGAACGATTCGATTTTGGCCTTGATTTCTTCGTCGCTTGCGCCCTGGCGCATCATCATGCGCACGTCGTAGCCGGTGGTGGCGAACAGGCACAGGTACACGCGGCCATCGCTCGACAGGCGGGCGCGGTTGCATTGGCTGCAGAACGGATGCGTGACGCTGCAGATCACACCCACTTCGCCCAGCTTCGGGTCCCAGTTGCCGTTGCTGTCGGCAAAGCCCCAGCGCTGCGCCGTTTCGCCGGCCGACGTCGGGTCGAGGCGCACCAGCGGAAATTCTTTCTGGATGATGGAAATGACTTCGTCCCCCGGGACCACTTCTTCCATGCTCCAGCCATTGGTGTTGCCGACGTCCATGAACTCGATGAAGCGCGGCGTGATGCCGGTACCGCGGAAGTGGCGCACCACCGGCAGGATTTCGCCCACGTTGTTGCTGCGTTTGATGACCGTGTTCACCTTGATCGGGTGCATGCCTTCGGCGCGTGCCGCCTCGATGCCGGCCAAGACCTTGGCCACCGGCCAGTCGACGTCGTTCATGAACTTGAAGATGGTGTCGTCGATGGCGTCCAGGTGAACCGTGATGCGCTTCAAACCGGCCTTGGCCAACGCTTTGGCCTTCTTGTCCAGAATGGAGCCATTGGTGGTCATGGCGATGTCGACGGGCTCATCGTTGGGCGCACGGATAGCGGTCAGCCGTTCGACCAGCTCTTCAACGCCCTTGCGCACCAGCGGTTCACCACCCGTCAAGCGCAGCTTGCGCACGCCGAGCTGCACGAAGATATTGGCGGCGCGCGCGATTTCCTCGAATGACATCACCATTTCGCGCGGCATGAACTTGTAGGCCGCGCCAAAGATTTCCTTGGGCATGCAGTATTTGCAGCGGAAATTGCAGCGGTCGGTGACGCTGATGCGCAAGTCATGCAGCTTGCGCCCCAGCTTGTCGATCGGCGCGCTGCGCGGCTTGGGGCGCAGCGTAATCGTTGGGTTGTCTCCCGCGGTTTCTACTGTTGTCATGGATTCGCTCATGCGGGCCATTATTACGGAAGGCGCAAGCCCTTGTCGGTCCGTGACCATGACGGGCCGGCACCAATTTGAATGCGGCTGATCCGAGGCCGGCGTTGGAGGGGGAAAGGGTGCGGTCGCAAGGCAGCGTCGGGGGGGTTGCCGAATGCCGTGCTGGATCGGAACGGGAGACGGGAAGCCGGAAACCGGATGTGAGCGATCTGGTCAACCTCGGCCGAAAATTTCCGGGCGGCGGCACGCAAGCTCTTCGCAAGCAACAAAAAGCCCGCACGCTGCGGGCTTTTGTTCGCATGGTGGGTAACGCCTATTGCTGCGTGGCCTCGACCTGCCGGGCTTGTGGCTTGGCGCCGGCGTTGATCTGTGCCAGTTTTTCCACTCTAGTGCGGTTTTCAGCCACGTTCAGTGCAACCAGTGGGTTGCCCGCGTCAGCGACTTGCACCGCGACCACCGGCGTTGCCAGCTTCACGTCGGCGTCGGCCACCTTGACCGGGTGCAGGCTCACGACCAGCGGCACGATCAGCAACGCGACGATGTTGATGATCTTGATGAGCGGGTTCACGGCCGGGCCGGCGGTGTCCTTGTACGGGTCGCCCACGGTGTCGCCGGTGACGGCTGCCTTGTGCGCGTCGCTGCCTTTGCCGCCGAAGTGGCCGTCCTCAATGTACTTCTTGGCGTTGTCCCAGGCGCCGCCGCCGGTGCACATCGAAATGGCGACGAACAGGCCGGTGACGATGGTGCCCATCAGCAGTCCGCCCAGGGCTTTCGGCCCGAGGATCAGCCCGACCAGAATCGGCACCACCACGGGCAGCAGGCTCGGGATCATCATTTCTTTGATCGCCGCGCCGGTGAGCAGGCTCACGGCCTTGCCGTATTCGGGCTTGCCGCTGCCGTCCATGATGCCTTTGATGTCGCGGAACTGGCGGCGCACTTCTTCCACCACGCTGCCGGCCGCACGGCCCACGGCTTCCATGGCCATGGCGCCGAACAGGTAGGGAATCAGGCCGCCGATGATCAGGCCCACGATCACCATCGGGTCGCTCAGGTCGAAGCTGATGTGCTGGCCGAAGGTGCCCAGTTTGTGGGTGTAGTCGGCGAACAGCACGAGCGCGGCCAGTCCCGCGGAGCCGATGGCATAGCCCTTGGTGACGGCCTTGGTGGTGTTGCCCACCGCGTCCAACGGGTCGGTGATGTCGCGCACGCTCTGGGGCAGGCCCGCCATTTCGGCAATGCCGCCAGCGTTGTCGGTGATTGGTCCGTAGGCGTCGAGTGCCACCACGATACCGGCCATGCTCAGCATAGAAGTGGCCGCAATCGCCACGCCGTAAAGCCCGGCGAGTTCATAGGCCGACAGGATGGCCGCGCAAACGAACAGCGCCGGCCATGCGGTTGATTTCATGCTCACGCCGATGCCGGCAATGATGTTGGTGGCGTGTCCGGTGGTGCTGGCTTGCGCGACGTGCTGCACCGGCTTGTATTGCGTGCCGGTGTAGTACTCGGTGATCCAGACCAGCAGACCGGTCAGGACCAGGCCGACCACGCAGGCGCCGAAGAGGCGCAGGACGGAGCCGCTCGCGCCCAACGCGTTGTCGGGCATGATCCAGGCGGTGATGCCGTAGAACGCGATCAGCGACAGGATGCCGGCGACTGCCAGACCCCGGTAGAGCGCCGGCATGACGTTTTTCATGCCGGGTCGCGCCTTGACGAAGAAGGTGCCGATGATGGACGCGATGATGGATACCGCGCCCAGCGCCAGCGGGTAGACCACGGCGTGCGTGGGAGCGGCCGTCACCAGCAGGCCGCCCAACACCATGGTGGCGATCAGCGTGACCGCGTAGGTCTCGAACAGGTCGGCCGCCATGCCGGCGCAATCGCCGACGTTGTCACCGACGTTGTCGGCGATCACCGCGGGGTTGCGCGGATCGTCCTCGGGGATGCCGGCTTCGACCTTGCCCACCAGGTCCGCGCCGACGTCAGCGCCCTTGGTGAAGATGCCGCCGCCCAGGCGCGCGAAGATGGAGATCAGCGATGCGCCGAAGGCCACGCCGATCAGTGGATTGAGAGCGTGTTCGGTAGCGGTCGTGCCGCCTAGCGCCCAGTAGAAGCCGGTCACGCCGAGCAGGCCCAAGCCCACCACCAGCATGCCGGTGATGGCGCCGCCGCGGAACGCGACGTTGAGCGCCGCCGCCATGCCCTTGGTGGCGGCTTGCGCGGTGCGCACGTTGGCACGCACCGAAATGTTCATGCCGATGAAGCCGCACGCGCCCGAAAGCAGGGCGCCGACGATGAAGCCGAGCGCGGTTTTGACGTCGATGAAAATGCCAATCAGGATGGCCAGCACGATGCCGACGATGGCGATCGTTCGGTATTGCTTGGCCAAGTACGCTGCCGCACCGGCCTGGATGGCGCCTGCAATCTCTTGCATGCGTGGATTGCCGGCGTCTTGCGACAGAATCCAGCCGCGCGCCCAAAAGCCGTAAATCACGGCGATCAGGCCGCAAACGAGCGCCAGAATCAGCGCCGAGTTTCCGATCATGAACGTTTCTCCCTAAGTTAAGCGATTTGCATTGAAGAGACTACGTCGGATTGGCGAGGCGACCCGGTTTCATCCCTCATACCGCATTGCTTCCTCGTGCCTTCGACAGGCAACCGATTGGCCAACCGGAGTGTTTTACGCGAAGCCCTCCACGGCGCTTCGTCGCAAGCCGCGAAACGGCTTGTCATGCCACGTAAAATCAGCCGGGATTTTACAGCGCTCTCGGAGCGCGTCAGAACAAGGTGACTCCATGCCGCTCGACACCGTCCACCCTGGCCGCAACGCGCCCGAGGAATTCAACGTGATCGTCGAGATTCCGATGAATTCGGATCCGATCAAATACGAAGTGGACAAGGAGTCGGGCGCGCTGTTCGTCGACCGCTTTATGACGGTCGCCATGTATTACCCGGCCAACTATGGCTACGTGCCGCAGACGCTGTCGGGCGATGGCGATCCGGTCGACGTGTTGGTGATCACGCCCTATCCGCTGCAACCCGGCGTCGTGGTGACCTGCCGCGCGCTCGGTATCCTGAAAATGGAGGACGAAGCGGGCATAGACGGCAAGGTGCTGGCGGTGCCGACCACCAAGGTGCTGCCGATTTACAGCCACTGGAAGTCGGTGGATGACGTCAACCCGATGCGCTTGCAGGCGGTCAGCCATTTTTTCCAGCACTACAAGGACCTGGAGCAAGGCAAGTGGGTCAAGCTGCTTGGATGGGGTGGGGTCGAGGCGGCGCACCGCGAAATCACCGACGGGATTGCGGCGTATTCGCGCCACCGTACCTGAGCCGCTGGCGAGTGGCACTGCCACCGCATGAAAAAAGCCACCTGGAGGTGGCTTTTTGCTTGCACTGGATCGACGCTCAAGCCACGTCGCGCCGGGCGTGACCGGTGTACAACTGCCGCGGACGGCCGATGTGGTATTCGGGATCGGCAATCATTTCGTTCAGTTGCGCCACCCAGCCCACGGTGCGTGCCAGCGCGAAGATGCCGGTGAACAGGTTGGACGGAATGCCGATGGCATGCTCGACGATGCCGGAGTAGAAGTCGACGTTCGGATAGAGCTTGCGCTGCACGAAGTAGTCGTCTTCCAGCGCGATCTTCGCCAAAGCCTGTGCCAGATCGAACAGCGGATCCTTTTTGTGCCCCATTTCGGCCAGTACTTCCGCCGCGGTCGCCTGCATGATCTTGGCGCGCGGGTCGAAGTTCTTGTACACGCGGTGACCAAAGCCCATCAGGCGGACGCCCGAATTCTTGTCTTTCACTTTGGCGATGAATTCGCCCAGTTTCGCGATCCCGCCGTCGGCCTGGATCCGGCGCAGCATGTTGAGGCAGGCTTCATTGGCGCCGCCGTGTGCCGGGCCCCACAGGCAGGCCACGCCGGCCGCGATGGCGGCAAACGGATTGGTGCCCGAACTGCCGCACAGGCGCACAGTGGAAGCGGACGCGTTCTGCTCGTGATCGGCGTGCAGGATGAAGATGCGGTCCAGCGCTTTTTCGAACACCGGGTTGACCTTGTAGTCCTCGCACGGGTTGCCGAACATCATGCGCAGGAAGTTGCCCGCATAGCTCAGGTCGTTGCGCGGGTACATGTACGGCTGCCCGATGCCGTATTTGTACGCCATCGCCACCAGCGTCGGCATTTTGGCAATCATGCGGATGGCGGCAATGTGCCGGTGCTCGGCGTTGTGGATGTCGGTTGAGTCGTGATAGAAGGCCGAGAGCGCGCCCACCAAGCCGGTGAGCACGGCCATCGGGTGCGCGTCGCGCCGGAAGCCGCGCAGGAAGTACTGCATCTGCTCGTGCACCATGGTGTGCTCGGACACGAGGTGGTGGAATTGCTTGCTTTCCTCGGCGTTGGGCAGTTCGCCGTTCAGCAACAGGTAACAGACGTCCAGGAAATCTTTTTTTGCGGCCAGTTGTTCGATCGGATAACCGCGATAGAGCAATTCGCCCTTTTCGCCGTTGATGAACGTAATGGACGAGCTGCACGATCCGGTCGAGAGGAACCCGGGGTCGTACGTGAACATGCCTGTTTGCGCGTACAGCTTGCGGATGTCAACCACGTCCGGTCCGATCGTGCCCTTATAAACCGGCAGTTCCACGCTCGGTTTGCCGTTGGTAAACGACAGGGTGGCTTTGCTATCCGATGAATCCATGAATGATCTCCGTTAAAAAATAAGGGGATGCAACCCAGTCAGCCCGGTTGCGGACCCTGTCGCAACAGCGCCAGCACGCGGCGCACATCCGGCTCGTTCAACTCGCCTTGTAGTTGGGTGCGACCGAGTAGCAAATCAAGCAGATCGTTGTCTGTCAGCGTCATGAGTTGCGCCAGCGCACCTGCGTCGCGCATCGTCAGCTCTTTTTCATGTCGGGAAAAAAAGCGGTCGATGAACAAGTCGTTTTCCAGCAGACCGCGGCGGCAACGCCACTTCAGCCGGCTCAACGTGCGTTCATCGACATGTTCGTCGGGCATGCTCCGAGGCGCCAGGGTGCTCAAATCGCGCGCCTGACCATCAGCTCCTTGATCTTGCTGATGGCTGCGGCCGGCTTCAGGCCTTTCGGGCACACATCGACGCAATTCATGATGGTGTGGCAGCGGAACAGGCGGTAGGGATCGTCCAGGTTGTCCAGGCGCTCGCTGGTGGCCTGGTCGCGGCTGTCGGCAATGAAGCGGTACGCTTGCAGCAGCCCGGCCGGACCGACGAACTTGTCCGGATTCCACCAGAAGCTCGGGCACGCCGACGAGCAGCAACCGCACAGGATGCACTCATACAGGCCGTTCAGTTCCTCGCGCTCCTCCGGCGACTGCAGGCGTTCCTTTTCGGGCTCCGGGTCGTTGTTGATCAGATATGGTTTGATCGATTCGTATTGTTTGAAGAACTGCGTCATGTCGACGAACAGGTCGCGCACCACCGGCATGCCGGGCAGCGGTTTCAGTACGATCGGGTCTTTCAGCGTGTTCAGGTTGGTCAGGCAAGAAAGGCCGTTCTTGCCATTGATGTTCATGGCGTCCGAGCCGCACACGCCCTCGCGGCACGATTTGCGATAGGACAGCGAGGGGTCGATCGACTTGAGCTTGATCAGCGCATCGAGCAGCATGCGCTCGTCGGTGATCTCCAACTCGTAACTCTGCATGTGCGGCCGCGAATCCTTGTCCGGGTCGTAGCGGTAAATCTGGAACGTACGTTTTGCCATGGTGATGTCCTTCTATCCCAAGCGCATTCAGAAAGTGCGAACTTTTGGCGGCAGCGTGTCGACAGTCAGTGGCTTCATGCGCACCGGCTTGTAGGTGAGCTGGTTGCCCTCCTTGTGCCAGAGCGTGTGCTTGAGCCAGTTGACGTCGTCGCGGCCGAGCGGCGCAGTGGGGTGATCGGCCGGATGGTCGTACTCCGCCACCCAGTGCGCGCCGCGGCATTCGTGCCGCGCGGCCGCCGAGATCATCGTGGCCTGTGCCACTTCGATCAGGTTCTTGACTTCCAGCGCTTCGACACGCGCGGTGTTGAATACTTGGGAATGATCTTTTAGGCCGATGGTATCGACGCGCTGGCGCATCTCGGCGATTTTCTGAACGCCTTCGTCCAGCGTGGCCTGCCTTCGGAACACGCCGGCATGCGTTTGCATCATCTTGCGCATGTCGTCGGCCACGGTTTCGGCGTATTCGCCGTCGTTGTTGCTTTCGAGCTGGTTCAAGCGCTCGAGCGTGAGATCGGCAGCGTTCGCGGGCAGATTCTTGAGCGGATCCTTGGCGTGGTTGGCGGAGATGTGGCGTCCGGCCTCGCGGCCGAAAATCAGCAGATCGAGCAGCGAATTGGTTCCCAATCGGTTGGCGCCGTGCACGCTGGCACAAGCGCATTCGCCAATGGCGTAGAGGCCGTTCACCACGTGGTTGTCGTCGCCGTCCTTGGGCACGATGACCTGGCCGTGGATATTGGTTGGAATGCCGCCCATCATGTAGTGAATGGTCGGAATCACCGGCACCGGCTCGCGCGTGATGTCGACGTTGGCGAAGTTCTTGCAAATCTCGAACACCGATGGCAGGCGTTTGTGGATGGTCTCTGCGCCCAGGTGGTCGAGCTTGAGCATGATGTGGTCCTTGTTGGGGCCACAGCCGCGACCTTCGGCGATTTCCTGGTCCATCGAGCGCGACACGAAGTCACGCGGCGCCAGGTCTTTCAGCGTGGGCGCGTAGCGCTCCATGAAGCGCTCGCCCTGGTCGTTCAGCAGGATCGCGCCTTCGCCGCGGCAGCCTTCGGTGAGCAGCACCCCGGCGCCGAAAACCCCGGTGGGGTGGAACTGCCACATCTCCATGTCTTCCAGCGGGATGCCGGCGCGCGCCGCCATGCCAAGGCCGTCGCCCGTGTTGATGTGGGCATTGGTGGTGTGCTGGAACACGCGGCCAGCGCCGCCCGTGGCCAGCAGCACGACTTTGGCGTGCAGGATGTACAGGTCGCCGGTTTCCATTTCCAGCGCGGTCACGCCAACCACGGTGCCTTCGGAATCGCGGATCAGGTCGAGCGCCATCCACTCGACGAAGAAGTTGGTGTGCACCGCGATGTTCTGCTGGTAGAGCGTGTGCAGCATCGCGTGGCCGGTGCGGTCAGCCGCAGCGCAGGCGCGCTGCACCGGTTTTTCGCCGAAGTGCACGGTGTGGCCGCCAAACGGGCGCTGATAAATCGTGCCATCGGCATTGCGGTCGAACGGCATGCCCATGTGTTCGAGCTGGATCACCACTTCGGGCGCCTGCTTGGTCATGAATTCGACCACGTCCTGGTCGCTCAGCCAGTCGCCGCCTTTGACCGTGTCGTAGAAGTGGTAGTGCCAGTCGTCCTCGCCCATGTTGCCGAGCGATGCGCTCACGCCGCCTTGCGCGGCGACGGTGTGTGAGCGCGTCGGGAAGACCTTGGAGAGCGAAACCACGTTCAGGCCGGCGTGTTTCAATTCCAGCGCGGCGCGCAACGCGGAGCCGCCGCCGCCCACGATGACCACGTCAAATTTGCGAACGGCGATTTTGTCTTTGGTGTAACTCATTACTTTTATCGGTGGATTTTTTGAGGTTCGGATCGGTCGGCGGCGTTCTTCAGATCACCCACAACACCTGAATGGCCCAGCCGGCGCAACCGACCAGCCAGACAGCCGTCACTGCCTGCAGGAAGAGGCGGACGCCCGTGGGCTTGCCGTAGTCGTACCAGATGCTGCACATGCCGATCCAGGCGTGCCAGAGCAGCGCGACGATCAGCACGAACGTGAGCGACTTCATCCATTGCGATGAAAAGATGCCGGCCCATTTGTCGTAGGTGAGCGAGCCGCGGGTGAAGATGACTTCCGCGAGCACCAGCAGCGTGAACAGCGCCATCACCACCGCGCTGATGCGTTGCACCAGGAAGTCGCGCCAGCCGTAATGCGCGCCGACGACCATCCGCTTGTAGCCGTATGTTGTGTAGCCAGGTCCTGTGGGCATGCTGTGATCCCTCCTTGAAATTAGTACAGACCGATGAGTTTGGCGCCGAAGATCAGCGACAACACGATGGTGGCGACGATGACGGTGGCGGCTGAATGACGGCCGTACTCCTTCGTCATGCGGTGCGTAACGTCGAGGATCAGGTGGCGTATGCCAGCCAGCGCGTGGAAGACGAATGCCGTGATGATGACCCACACCACCAGCTTGAGGAACCACGCGGCGAAGATCCCGATGCCGCTGGAGAACGCGGCGCTGAAAACGCCAAACGAGATTTCCGATGAAACCGATTTGTCAAACAGCCAGATGACGACAGGCAGCAGCAACGTGAGCAAAAAACCACTGGCCCGATGCAGGATGGAGACCCACCCGGCCAGGGGCAGGCGGTAGCTCATGAGGTCGGACAGATTGAGGTTGTAAATTTTGGGCCGTGGTTTGGTCACTTCACTCATCAGAAGCTCTCGTGCGAAGTTGGAAGGGTGCGGCCGGCCGTTGCAGCAGGCGCGGACAAATTCTAGTGCAATGGTTTTGGCGGTCGCCGCGCGCCGCCCGTTAACTTGACTGAATCCGGGTGGTGATCTCGAAATCGGGCGGGTTGCTGTCTCCGGCGCCGGCATTGGCATCTGGCATTTCTCCGAAGATCAACTTGACTCATGCGGGTTGACAGGGTCGGCGCGTGGTCTTGGCTGCGGTCTACCGATCGAGCCATCGGGCGCAGCAGCAGTGCGCGTGGCGTTTGGCAGCCCGCGGGAATCGAACTCATTAAGATAACGCTTGTGCTCGGGCCGGCGTGACATGCGCCGGTGATGGGCCTTGAAGCGGTCGCTCCGGGCAGACGAGGTGTTGCGCTTGGGTGAACCGCATTTTTTATGGTTCAGACCATCACCCTATTTCGGGAGAGAAACGAATGAAGAAACCTGTACGTGTGGCCGTCACCGGCGCCGCTGGCCAAATTGGCTACGCCCTGCTGTTCCGCATCGCATCGGGCGAAATGCTGGGCAAAGATCAGCCCGTGATCCTGCAACTGCTCGAGATTCCGGCCGAGAAAGCGCAGCAGGCGCTCAAGGGCGTGATGATGGAGTTGGAAGATTGCGCGTTCCCGTTGCTGGCCGGCATGCACGCGTTCAGCGACGCCAATGCTGCGTTCAAGGACGCGGATTACGCGCTGCTCGTCGGCGCACGCCCGCGCGGCCCGGGTATGGAACGCTCCGATCTGCTGCAAGCCAATGCCCAGATTTTCACGGTGCAGGGCAAGGCGCTGAACGCGGCGGCGTCACGCAATGTCAGGGTACTGGTGGTGGGCAATCCGGCCAACACCAACGCCTACATCACGATGAAGGCGGCGCCTGATTTGCCGGCCAAGAACTTCACCGCCATGCTGCGCCTGGACCACAACCGCTCGCTCGGCCAGATCGCGCTCAAGACCGGGCGTTCGGTCGCCGACATCAAGCATCTGTGCGTCTGGGGCAACCACTCGCCCACCATGTACGCCGACTATCGCTTTGCGACCATTGATGGCAAGAGCGTCAAGGACCTGATCGGCGATGATGCGTGGAATCGCGATGTGTTCCTGCCGACTGTCGGCAAGCGCGGTGCCGCCATCATTGCCGCGCGCGGGCTCTCGTCGGCCGCTTCGGCTGCCAATGCCGCCATTTGCCACATGCGTGATTGGGCCTTGGGTACGAATGGCGAATGGGTCACCATGGGTGTCCCGGCGCAGGGTTGGTACGGGCTGCCCGAAGGCGTCATCTTTGGCGTACCGGTGACCTGCGCGGGTGGCGAGTACAAAGTGATCGAAGGGCTGGAAATTGACGCCTTCAGCCAGGAGCGCATCAACAAGACGCTGGCCGAATTGGAAAGTGAACGCGACGCCATCAAGCATTTGCTCTGAAGGCGCGGCGCGGGGGACCGCGAAACTGGCACTTCGGGCCGTTCGTTCGTGTGCTCCTGCGCACTGAACTTTGCGCGTTGGCGTGCGTCCAGGTAGCATCGTTTCAGCGTGGATGTGGCTCGGGCATGCGAAATGAAGGGTTGGCAGCGAGGCCGCGCGCATTTGCCTATGATGCCGACCTTTCGTTTCATCCAACCGGGTTGAGTTGATTTATGAAGACACTTGCTTTGGCTTTGCTTGCGGCGCTCGCTTTTGTGCCCGCGGTTCAGGCACAAACTCAATCAGAAGGCGGGACGACAGCGACCGCATCGGCCCCAGGCGCCAGCGCAACGCACACGAGCAAGAAGCCGGCTCCTGAAGCAAAAAAGAAAACCGTGCACGAGGTCAAGAAAAAGCCGGTGCGTGAAACGAAGCGGAGGCCCGTCCACGAAGCCCGGAAGAAGCCGGTTCACGAAGTGAAAAAAGCCCAAGTTCAGATCCCGACGGAAAGCCCGACGTTGAAGCTCACCGAGGAACAGCTTGCCTTGGCGCCCAAGGTCTACACCGGTGAAATGCAGTGTGACCAGGGGATGGACGTGAGCGTCATCGCCGACGGCAAACATCCGGGCTTTTTCCAGGTAATGGCCGGCAAGCACTACTTTTACATGCACCCGGTCGTGAGCAAGACCGGCGCGATTCGCCTCGAAGACGATCGCGTGGGCGCTGTGTGGCTGCAGTTGGGCAACAAGTCGATGCTGCTGAACCAGAATCAGGGCGGCGGAGTGGCCGACGGGTGCGTAGGGGCGGTGCAGCGCGACTACGTGGCGCACATGGCAGAGCATCCAGCGCCTGATTTGCTCGGCTTGGACAAAAAATAGACAGCGTGCAGCGTCTTGCTTGAACAATCCGGAAGCAGCGAGATCATGAGCGTTTGTGCCACCTGCCAGGATTGATTCCGTCGGCACGCGCGACCTGCGGCGCCACGCCCGTTTGACAAGCATGCTTTTGGCTTGACCCGCTCGGGTTGCGCCGACAGGAGCGCGTCGTTTCAGTGCGCGTGGTTCGGCGAGTCGAACGATTGCCGTTTTGCACGCGCACGCGTCAGCGCGGCGCGAATGGCCGCTTCCTTGGCATTGATAGTGACTGAAGCGGGCGCCGGGGTTTGTCGCGGGGCGTTCCTGCCTGCTGCAGCGGCGCGTTCCAGTTCGTCTTTGGTCCTGCGGTGGCGCGCGCTATCGATTTCACGGCCCAGCTTGGCCTGATAGCGTTCACGCGAAGCGCGCGCGTCCTGCGGCGACCAGGCATTCCATCCGGTCTCATGGCCCGTCAGATTTTCCATGTGGATGCAATCGACGGGGCAGGCTGCGACGCACAGTTCACATCCCGTGCACTGGTCTTCGATCACGGTGTGCATCCACTTGTTGCTGCCGATGATGCAATCGACCGGACAGATTTTCGCGCACAGCGTGCAGCCGATGCACCAGTCCTCGTCGATCCAGGCAATGCTGCGCGGGCCCTCGTGGCCATAGTCTGGGTCGAGAGGCAAGGGAGTCTGCTGCGTGATTGCAGCCAATTTGCGGATGCCTTCGGCGCCGCCGGGCGGACAGCGGTTGATGCTGGCCTCACGCGTTGCGATCGCATGTGCGTAACCTGCGCAATCGGGATATCCGCAGCGGCCGCACTGGGTTTGCGGCAGCGCATCGAGCAGTTGCTGTTCGAGCGAAGCGAAATCAGCCGCTGGGTTGTAGGTCTGTGCTATCGACACGGGCTTTGCGTGAACAATGACGCACCCGTGCCGTGCCGCCGGATGCAGGCTCAGGCGCGCTTGACGCTGCGCGCGCCGACCTGGCTTACGGCACGTGCGCTGTGCGCTGCGTGAGCTTTCGGCATGTTGGCATTCTCGAGCGCGTGCTCGGCAATGAATGCCTTGACGCGTGGATACACCATCTCGCGCCAGCGATGGCCGGCAAAAATGCCATAGTGGCCGGCGCCGGGCACTTCGAAGTGGTTGTGCGTGCGCTCGGTGAGGCCGGTACAGAGGTCGTGCGCGACTTCGGTCTGGCCCGATCCGGAAATGTCGTCCAGTTCCCCTTCGATCGTGAACAACGCGGTATCCGTGATGTCCTGCGGTCGCACGCGCTCCAGGGAGCCGTCGGCCGCCTTCACATCCCAGGTTCCCTTGATCAGGCTGAAATCCTGAAACACAGTTTTGATTGTTTCCAGGTAATACGCGGCGTCCATGTCGAGCACGGCGTTGTATTCGTCGTAGAAGGCGCGATGGGCGTCGGCGTTGGCCTCGTCGCCCTTGACCAGGTCGCGGAAGTAGTCCCAGTGGCTGGTCGCGTGCCGACCCGGGTTCATGGCGACAAAGCCCGCGTGCTGTAGGAAGCCGGGATAAACGCGCCGACCGGCGCCGGGGAATTTGGCGGGCACCTGGTAGATCAGGTTGTTTTCAAACCACTGAAAGCTGTGCGTGGTGGCCAGGTTGTCGACGGTGGTGGGCGAGCGGCGCGCGTCGATCGGCCCCCCCATCATGGTCATGGTGAGCGGCGTCGTTTCGCCGCGTGACGCCATGAGCGAAATCGCCGCCAGTACGGGCACCGTCGGCTGGCACACGCTGATCACGTGACAGTTGCCATATTTGCCCTGGATGTGGCGGATGAACTGTTCGATGTAGTGGATGTAATCGTCAAGGTGGAACACGCCTTCGGACAGCGGCACTATGCGCGCGTTTTCCCAGTCGGTCACGTAAACGCGGTGATCCTGTAACAGGGTGCGCACCGTGTCGCGCAGCAACGTAGCGTGGTGCCCTGACAGCGGCGCCACCAGCAGGACCGCCGGCTGGTGTTTCAATGTCTCCAGCGTCTTCAGGTCGTCGGTGAGGCGCTTGAAACGTTTCAATTGGCAGAACGGACGCTTGAGCTCCACGCGCTCGTCGATCGCCACCTCGACGCCGTCCACGGGCACCTTGTGGATGTCGAATTCGGGTTTTTCGTAGTCCTTGCCCAGCCGGTGGAAGAGTGCAAACGATGCCGCGACGCGCGCGGCGCCGGGCATCTTTCCAAGCAACGTGTCGGAGTTGCCGTACATCTTGGCAGCGGCGTCCGCCATGTCCGCGAAAGGTTCGACAAAGGAGCGTTCTGCTTCGTAGACTTGGTAGAGCATTGTTTCGTTATGTGCTTATTGACTTCGGTCAATATAGCGCAGGTTGCTCAGAACCGACTGAACTTCCGACTCTAATCGCGCTCGCACCTAGGATTTGTTGTTTTTTGCTCAAGATATTTTGTAGGGCGCGCACCGCGCACCGCGTCAGCAATCGCACGGAGTTTCCTGGGATCTGGCGTGGTCGACACACGACCGTTTCTCTTTGGACGCCGCCGTTGCCATCTGGCTGAACAGCCTGTCGGCGCACGACCTGCAGTTAACATGCCGCACCGTTTACGATCAATCAGGAGGAAACCGTGCCGATCGTTGCAGTTGCAAACCCGAAAGGTGGCGTGGGGAAGTCCACGCTGGCTACCAACATCGCCGGTTACTGGGCCAGTCAGGGGCACGAGGTGTTGCTGGGCGATGTGGACGAGCAGCAGTCGTCACGTCTCTGGCTGGGGCTGCGTCCGAAAGATGCGCGGCCCATTCAAGCGTGGGAAGTGCAGCGCGATTTCATCGTGCGTCCGAGCCGCGGGGCTGAGCACGTCGTTCTGGACACGCCGGCGGGCTTGGGCGGCTTGCGCATGCGCGAGGTGGCCCGATTGGCCGATGGGATCGTCATTCCGTTGCAGCCCGGTGTCCTGGACATGCACGCCACCCAGACCTTCCTGAAGCAATTGACCGAGTGGGTCGGCCGGCGACCGGTGCAATTGGGGCTCGTCGGCATGCGCGTGGATGAGCGCACGCTGGCGGCAGGCCAGTTGCAAAGCTTCACCGACGCTGCCGACGTGCCCGTGATCGGCGTGTTGCGCTCGACCCAAAACTACGTGCAACTGGCGGCGCGTGGCTTGACCGTGTTCGATGTGGCGTCGAGCCGCGTTCGCCGCGACCTGGAACAATGGGAAGTGCTCTCCGGCTGGCTCGATGCCTTGTCTTGAATCCGCTCTGAATTTTTTCTGATGAAAACCTTCGACACCTTGGCGCAATTGGTTGCTTGCGTGGGTCAGGAAATCGTCGTGAGCGATTGGATCACGATCACGCAGCAGCAAATCGACCAGTTCGCCGCAGCGACCGGCGACCCGCAGTGGATTCACGTGGACGTCGAACGCGCCAAAAAAGGCCCGTTCGGGACCACCATTGCCCATGGGTTTCTCACCCTTTCATTGATCGCCGGATTCTCCTTGCGCTCGCTCAAGGTGAGTAACGTCCACATGGGCATCAACTACGGGCTCAATCGCGTGCGGTTCATGTCACCGGTTCCGGTAGGCAGCCGCTTGCGCAGCCGCATGGCGCTGCAGGCGGCGACCCCCATCGAGGGCGGCCAGCAACTCACCTGGAAGATCACCCTCGAATGCGAGGGCCGGAACAAGCCGGCCTGCGTGGCTGAGCAACTGGTGCGCTACTCCGTCTGAGGCGCGGATTCACTGCCCGCCGCCGAACCCGTTTTGCCGCCACGCTTCAAACACGCTGACGGCGACCGAGTTGGAGAGGTTCAGGCTGCGCTGATTCGGCCGCATCGGCAGGCGCAGTTGCTGCAATGGCGCCACGCGACCGCGCAGCGTGGTGCTCAAGTCGCCGGTTTCCGAGCCGAATACCAGCCAATCTCCCGGTTGGAACGCAACGCTATACAGCGTACGGGTGCCACGCGTCGTCATCGCGAACAGGTGCTGCGGATCCGGCCGGCACGTGGCAACGAACGCTTCCCAGTTGGCGTGGCGACGGACATCGACGTACTCGTGATAGTCGAGGCCTGCGCGGCGCAGGTGTTTGTCATCCATCGAGAACCCGAGCGGTTCGATCAAATGCAGATCGCAGCCCGTGTTGGCGGCCAGCCGGATGACGTTGCCCGTGTTGGGCGGAATTTCGGGTTCGACCAGGACGATGTGGAACATGGACGGTGATTGTCGCCGCGGCTTCGATCGCTGCGACAGGTGATCAGCGTCTGGCGCTTCCTGGTTCGAGCTGCGCCGTATGCAGGGCGATTTCAGTCGCGCGCCAGCACCAGCGCGGCCACGGCCGCTGCGCCTGCCCGACGCAGCACGCGTGCGGCTTCGTGCAACGTGGCCCCGGTGGTCATGACGTCGTCCACGAGAACGACCCGCTTCCCGTTCAAATCCGACGCACGCTTCGCGTTGATGGCGAATGCGCCGCGGACATTGTGTAGACGTTCCGCGCGCTTCAGGCTGCGCTGGGGCGGGTGATCCACCGGACGCTCGAGCACATCCATGCGGCAATGGTTGGGCGCCACCGCGCGCGCAATCAACAGTGCTGGGTTGTAGCCGCGTTCCTCCAGGCGCTTGGCCGAGGAGGGGATCGGCAGCACGCAATCAGCCCGACCGAGAAGATCACGTGCCCCCGGCGCCGCCAGGAGCAGTTGACTCAGCGTCGCGGCCAAGCCCAGATCATGCTGGAATTTGAAGCGCCGGATGTACAGCCACCAAGGCCACTCGTACGACAGCGCGGCGATGCAGCGGTCCAACGGCGGCGGATCGGTCAGGCAGGCGCCGCAGCGGATGATGCCCGCAGAGATGGGCTCGGCGCACGAATCGCAACGTGGAACATCGGCTCGAAAGCGCGCCGCACACTCATCGCACAGCGGGCGTGCCGGCCACGCGTGGCAAACGAGGCACTGGCTCGGCAGGATCTGCGTCAACGAAATGGGCGGCACGGATTCGGCAACTTTGCGAAAGACGGGTGGCGCGTAGGCGTACTGCAACCAAAATATACTGCCGGCGCTCCCCATGCCGTCGAACCACCGCCCACCCACCATTGATCCCGTCGCCGCCACGCGATGGGCCGAAAAGTCCACAACGCAGTCGCCCTGGCTGCATGAAGAGGTTGCGCGCCGCATGTCAGAGCGCCTGCCGTGGATCCGTTTGCCGGTGGAGCATTGGGTTCATTGGGAACCGTTGCGGGGTGGTGCGAACGCGCGCGAACTGGTGGCTGCCCACTATCCGAAGGCGACCTGCTTCGAAGTCGTCGCGCATCCCGACGCGCGCATGCCGGCGCCGCGGAGCCTGTGGCAGCGCCTGCATCTCGCCCACGCAGCCCGTCGGCCTGAAGTCGGTCCGACGCCACCGGAAGGCGGCGCCCAATTGGTCTGGGCCAACATGCTGCTGCACCAGACGCCAGACCCGGTCGCGCTGATTGCGGCTTGGCAACGCGCGCTGTCGGTCAACGGCTTTCTGATGTTTTCCTGTCTCGGACCCGATACCTTGAAGGAATTGCGTACCCTGTACGCAACACATCACTGGCCTTCGCCGGTACAGGATTTCACGGATATGCACGACTGGGGCGACCTGGTCATCACGACGGGTTTTGCCGATCCCGTGGTGTCGATGGAGCACATCCGCCTGACGTTCGATTCCGCGCCGCGCTTGCTGGAGGAGTTGCGTGGGCTGGGTTGCAACACCCATCCCGCGCGCTTTGCGGGGCTGCGCACGCCGGCCTGGCGCAAGGCGCTCGAAGCGGCGATCGAGCGGGAGTTGCGGCCCAGTCCCGGCGCGCCGCTTGCACTGACCTTCGAGGTCATTTACGGCCATGCCGTGAAGCCCAAGCCGCGGCCCACGCGGGTGGGTCCATCACCCCGCATCGAATTCAATTCCGATTGATCCGCTCGGCGTTTGCGCGTCGACTGCCACAGGGGGTCGAGTAAACTACCGCCGATCCGCGTGCAAAGGGTGGAGTGGCGAACGCAGGTGTAGGACACTTGCGTTCCGCATGGAAAACCGGGGGTGAAAAGTTGGAGACATTTCGCTGCTCGTTCCTATCCAACTCTGGGCGCGAGGTGGAACCGGCTTCAGAGGCGGGCGCTGCAGGCGTCGTCTGTTCGAGATCCCTCGAATCGAAGGGCCGGCGGATGGAAACTTTGGAATACGTGACGCGATGAAGAACATGGCAAAGACCTTGACCGACCGCGGAAGTCGGTTGGTTCTCGGGTTGGCGGTTTGGGGATTGACCGCAGCTGCGTACGCAGCGGAAGTCCATGACCTTTCGGGCGGGCCTGCCGTCAACCAGATCGATTTGCCACCGCCGGTGACGCCGATCGCGCAAATGCAGCACCAACTGAACGACATGGTGATGATCATCTGCACGATCATCTTCATCGGAGTGTTCGGTGTCATGTTCTATTCGGTCTGGGCGCATCGCAAGTCGCGTGGCGCCGTTGCCGCCAAATGGCACGAGTCGACGCCGATCGAAATCACTTGGACGCTGGTGCCGTTCATCATTGAAATCCTGATGGCGTTGCCGACGACGCAAGCGGTCGTGGCACAGAAGGACACCACCAGCCCGGACTTGACCATCAAGGTCACCGGCTATCAATGGAAGTGGGGCTACGACTACCTCACGGGTGAAGGCGAAGGCATTTCGTTTGTTTCCACGATCGATCAGGCGCAGCGCGCTTTGTCGACCGCAGGGACACCCAAGGGCGACGACTATCTGCTCAAAGTCGATCACCCGCTGGTCGTTCCGGTGAACAAGAAAGTGCGCATCATCACCACGGCGAGCGACGTGATCCACGCGTGGTTCGTCCCGTCGTTCGGGGTCAACCAGCAAGCCATTCCGGGGTTTGTTCGGGATACCTGGTTCCGGGTTGAAAAGGTGGGTGACTACTACGGCCAATGCGCTCAGTTGTGCGGCAAGGAACATGCGTACATGCCGATTCAGGTGAAGGTATTGCCTGAGGACGAATACAAGGCCTGGGTGGCCTCAGAGAAGAAACGCGAGGCGGCGGCGAGGGGCTCGGGCGGTGGGGTTGCATCAGCACAGCCGGCATCCGATAGCGGGATTGCGAGTGGCAGTGACGCGAGCGCTGGCCATGCGCAGCCAGTCGCAGCCGAGCAGCCGGCGGAGCAATCCCATTCAAATCGTGCCAGCGCCGGTCGTGCCGGGGTTGAGGGCTAGCCGCCCGTCTGGGCAGGCTTTGTCGCAAAAACAATTTTTGGAGAAACAGCCATGAGCGCCGTACTTCCTTATCCCCAGGCCGCGCGTCCGGAGCATGAACACGCGCATGAGGAGCACCATATCCCGACAGGCTGGCGTCGCTGGATTTTCGCGACCAACCACAAAGACATCGGCACGCTGTATTTGCTGTTTGCCTTCACCATGCTCATCGTGGGCGGTATCCTGGCGCTGCTGATCCGCGCGGAACTGTTCGAGCCCGGGTTGCAAATCGTCAATCCCGAGCTGTTCAACCAGTTCACCACCATGCACGGATTGATCATGGTGTTCGGCGCGATCATGCCGGCGTTCGTGGGTTTTGCGAACTGGATGATCCCGCTGGAGATCGGCGCCTCCGACATGGCGTTTGCGCGCATGAACAACTTCAGCTTCTGGCTGCTGGTTCCAGCGGGCATCACGCTCACGGCCACGTTCTTCATGCCCGGTGGCGCCCCGTCGGGCGGCTGGACGCTGTACGCGCCGTTGTCGCTGCAAATGCCGATGTCAATGGACGCGGCCATCCTGTCGCTGCACATCATGGGCGCCTCGTCCATCATGGGCGCTATCAACATCATCGTCACCATCCTGAACATGCGCGCGCCCGGCATGAAACTCATGCAGATGCCGATGTTCTGCTGGGGCTGGCTGATCACCGCCTACCTGCTGATCGCGGTGATTCCGGTGTTTGCCGGCGTGCTCACCATGACGCTTACGGATCGGCATTTCGGCACCACGTTCTTCGTGCCCGCCGCCGGCGGCGACCCGATCATGATGCAGCATATCTTCTGGTTCTTCGGGCACCCCGAGGTGTACATCATGATCCTGCCCGCGTTCGGCATGATCAGCATGATCATCCCGGCATTCGCGCGCAAGAAGCTGTTCGGCTATACGTCGATGGTGTACGCCATGGCCTGCATCGCCACGCTGTCGCTGATGGTGTGGGCACACCACATGTTCACGGTGGGCATGCCGGTGACCGGCCAGTTGTTCTTCATGTACGCCACCATGCTGATTGCCATTCCGACGGCGGTGAAGGTGTTCAACTGGACCGCCACCATGTGGCGCGGCTCGATGACGCTTGAAACGCCGATGCTGTTTGCCATTGGCTTTATCTTCGTGTTCGTGATCGGCGGTTTCACGGGGCTCGTGACTGCGGTCGTGCCGATCGACACCGTGATCCACGACACCTACTACATCATTGCCCACTTCCACTACATCCTGGTGGCCGCGGCGCTGTTCGCCATGTTCGGTTCGTTCTACTTCTGGTCGCCCAAGTGGACGGGCGTGATGTACAACGAAACGCGCGGCAAGATCCACTTCTGGTGGTCGATGATTTCGTTCAACGTGGCATTCTTCCCGATGCACTTCCTCGGCCTGGCCGGGATGCCGCGGCGTTATGCGGACTATCCGATGCAGTTCACGGACTTCAATATGATCGCGTCCATCGGCGCGTTCTTCTTCGGGTTCGCACAGGTGTATTTCTTCCTGTTCATCGTCGTCCCCGTGATGCGTGGCAAAGGTGCCAAGGCGCCGCAGCGTCCATGGGAAGGTGCTGAAGGTCTGGAGTGGGAAATTCCATCACCGGCGCCGTTCCATTCGTTCGTCACGCCGCCCAAGCTAGATGCAGAAGCCTTGCGCATCGTCGGTTGATTGAATCAAGTGTTATTGGGAGCGTGAATGACACCGGAAGAGTTGCAAAAGAAAAACAAGCGGCTGGGTTGGATTTTGGCTGTAATCGTTCTGGCGCTCTTCTTTGGTTTCATCATCAAGACCGGATTGAAGTAAGCGGATCTGGGGAGTAAAGCCGTGGGATTGCGTACCGAAAACCTGAGAATGGTGATCAAGTTGGTCATCATTGCGGTGGGCATGTTCAGTTTCGGTTATGCATTGATACCGCTCTACAAAACGATCTGCCAGGTGACCGGAATCAACGTTTTGTCGTTGTCAGAGGGTAATATTCCAGGCGCGGGATTGGACGGCGACAAGGCCCGTAGCGCCGTTGCCAACACACAGATTGATTACAACCGCACCATCACGGTGCAGTTCGATGCCAATACGACGGGGCCGTGGCATTTCAAGCCGTTGAAGAGTTCGCTCAACGTGCACCCGGGTGAATTGACGACGGTGATGTACGAATTCCAGAACGTTCAGGACCGCAGGATGACTGCACAGGCCATTCCAAGCTATGCGCCGCGGCAGGCCGAACCACATTTCCACAAGCTCGAGTGCTTTTGCTTCACGCAGTGGACATTGAATGCCGGCGAGAAGAAGGAATGGCCGGTGGTTTTCTACATTGACCCGAAATTGACCAAAGACGTGCGCACGATCACTCTGTCCTACACCTTTTTTGAGGTGGGCGGCAGAACACCGCCAGCGCCTGCTGCTTGAAGTCGAAAGCGTGTGCGAAGGTCGTTTGCTACATATATGTGAATGGGTGCCGTCGATCGGCCGAAGAGGAGTGAACAGTCATGAGTAATGCCACCAGCCAGCGGACAGCGCCGTATTATTTTGTACCGTCGCCGTCTCCGTACCCGATCTTGGCCATGATTGGCGTTTTCCTGCTGATCACCGGTTTCTACACTTGGATCAATAGCCGCCTGTTTGGCCGCTGGGTATTTTTGGTCGGCCTCGTTTGGTGGCTGTTCATCATTTTCCACTGGTTCAAGGACACCGTGGTCGAGAGCGAGAGCGGCAAATACGGTCGCAAGATCGACGTGTCTTACCGCTGGGGGATGAGTTGGTTCATTTACTCCGAAGTGATGTTTTTCGGCGCGTTCTTCACCGCGCTCTGGTATGCCCACGCGCACGCCTTGCCGGAACTGGGCGACATCCAAAACGCCTTGCTCTGGCCCAATTTCAAGGCGGTGTGGCCGAGTTTCGCTGCAGGCGCCACGGCGTCGCCGGCCGGTACGATCGAGCCGTTCCAGACCATGGGGCCATTCTGGCTGCCAACTATCAACACGATCCTGCTGCTGAGTTCGGCGGTCACGCTGACCATTGCGCACCATGCGCTGCAAATCGGCAAACGTGGGCGCACGATTGCGTTCATGTGGATCACGCTGGCGCTGGGGATTACGTTCCTGTGCTGCCAGGCGTTCGAATACCACCACGCCTATACCGAGATGAACCTGAAACTGAGTTCAGGCATCTACGGCTCCACCTTTTTCATGCTCACCGGTTTCCACGGCTTCCACGTGCTGGTGGGGACCATCATGCTGTTTTTCATCACGCTGCGGCTGATGAAAGGACACTTCACGCAAAAGCGACACTTTGGCTTCGAAGGTGCGGCGTGGTATTGGCACTTCGTCGACGTTGTCTGGCTCGGCCTTTACGTTACTGTTTACTGGCTTTGATTGGTGCGGAGCCCACGTAACGGCTGCGGCGCTCCACGCACCCGAGCCCGCGCGTCCCGCTGTTGCGAGGCACTCTCGGTTCGACCTGCATCAACTGCGTAGCGGCTGCGCATGGCCGTTAGTCGCGGCAGCAATCAGGCGCCGGCTGGAATTCCGGTGGGGCTGATCAGGCCGAGACGCCACGCGACCAGGATGCTCACGAACAAAAAGATGCACAGGCCGACGCGTACCGCGAGCGATATCAACATGCGCTGCGCGCGTTGGTCGTTCTCGCTGTCGCTGTCACGGTCGTCACGCATCATGTAAAAAAGGGCCGATCCCATGCTGACGACGATGCCGATAAACACAATCGCGATGAACAGTTTCATGAACGCAATTATGCGGCCGGGGCGTGCGCAGTGAATGCGCGAACGCGGCGGTGGGTAGTGATTGGCGCTGGCATTCTGGGAATGGCGGTGACCGGGTCGTTGGGGCGCTGGCAGCTCTCGCGCGGCGCGCAGAAAGACCGCCTCCAGGCCGAGCTGGTGGCGCGTGCGCGCCTACCCGCGCTGGATGCCGCGGCGGTGACGGCTGCTCATTCGACCAAACAGATTGGCGCGATCCTGCAGCGGACCGCAGTGCTGCATGGCGAGTGGATTCCGGATCACAGCGTGTATCTCGAAAACCGCACCATGGGTGACGACAGCGGTTTTTACCTGACCACGCCGCTGCGTCTGGCGCAGGGTGATGGCGTGGTGCTGGTGGTGCGCGGCTGGGCGCCGCGCGATCCCATCGATCGAACGCGTTTGCCGCCGGTACAGACGCCGACCGGCACGGTCGAGATTACCGGGCGTGTGATGGATCATGTGCCAGCCACTTTTTCCCTCGGGCGCGATGGTCCGACCACAATCCGGCAAAATATCGACTTGGCCGCGTTTCGAGCCGAGACGCGCCTGCCGCTCGCGCCGGTCGTGGTTGAACAGACCGGCGCCAAGTCAGACGGGCTGTTGCGCCAGTGGCCAGCGCTCGACAGCGGATCGGAGCGCAACTACGGCTATGCGGTCCAATGGTTCGGCATGTGCGCCCTGATGGGCATCCTTCTGGTCTGGTTCCAGATCGGCAAACCCTATTTGTTGCGACGAAATCGACGTGAGTGAAACATCCAGAGGTGTAGTGGCCGAGTCCGCCGGCTTGGCGGCGGCCCCCGGCCAGACTGGCGTGGAGAAAATACGGCGCCGCAACCGTTGGCAGATTGTTTTGCTGGTGCTGCTTTTCGCGGCGCCCGTGATCGCGTCGTACTACGCGTATTACGTGGCCCGCCCCAGTGGCCGCACCAATTTCGGCACCCTGATCGAGCCGCAGCGGCCGATTCCGGCGCTGACGGCGACCAATCTGGCTGGCCAACCGGTTGACTTGCAAACGCTGAAAGGCCAATGGCTGCTCATCAGCGTGGGCGGCGGCGCGTGCGACGCGGTTTGCCAGAACAACCTGTACCTGCAGCGCCAGATGCGGGAGTCTTTCGGCAAAGACATGGCCCGGGTCGATTGGGTTTGGCTGGTCGATGACGATCAACCGGTTGCACCCGCGCTGCGCGACGTGCTGAAGGCCGCGATCGTGTTGCGTGTGCCCGCGGCCGGCTTGCAGCAGTGGTTGACTGCGGCGCCGGGCCACCCGCTCAGCGACCACCTGTATGTGGTGGATCCCCAGGGTCACTGGATGATGCGGTTCCCGCCCAAGCTGGACAAGGACAGCGCGGTGAAAGCGCGGGGTGATTTGTCGAAGCTGCTGCGCATCTCGGCCGGTTGGGATTCGGCGGGACGCGCTTCGGGCGCGCCCAAGTAGGCCACGATGGCTGGCAGCACATTGTCTTTGTACAACCTGGCACCGGTGCTTCAGGTGATGGGCACGGGATTGCTCATCGCCGGGGGCTTGCTGGCCTGGTTCTGGGTTCGGCAGCGCGATGCGTCGCTCAGCCAGCGCCTGGGTGCACTCACGCTGCTGGCGTTGTTTCTCACCTTCGATCTGATCTTGTTCGGCGCGTTTACCCGCCTCACCGGTTCCGGCTTGGGCTGTCCCGATTGGCCTGGGTGCTACGGTTTTTCCAGCCCGGTGGGCGCCAGTGGCGATATTGCGGCGGCGCAGGCGCTCATGCCCACCGGCCCGGTTACGCACGCCAAGGCGTGGATCGAGATGGTGCACCGCTATCTCGCCACCAGCGTGGGCGTGCTGATCATTGTGCTCACGCTGGCCACCTTCTGGGCCTGGTGGCGGGCTCGGAAAAATCCCGATAGCGATGAGCAGCGGGCGCAGGCGATTGTGCGACCGTGGTGGCCGCTGCTGACACTCGTCTGGATCTGCGCGCAGGGCGCGTTTGGCGCGCTCACGGTCACGATGAAACTGTTCCCGGCAGTCGTCACCACCCACTTGTTGGGTGGCATCGGCCTGCTGGTGCTGTTGGTCATTCAGGCAGAACATTACCGCCAGGCGGGTGGGCAGAGCGCCGCCGAAGGTTTGTCGCCGGGTACGCGTGGCCTGCTGTGGGGCGTCACCGCGCTGCTTGCCATCCAGATTGCCTTGGGCGGCTGGGTCAGCACCAATTACGCGGTGCTGGCCTGCGACACCTTTCCGAAATGTCAGGGCAGTTGGTGGCCCACGATGAATTTTTCCCAAGGGTTTGAGCTCTGGCGCGCGCTCGGACACACCGCGTCCGGCGCGTTGCTGGGCTTCCCGGCGCTCACCGCCATCCACTACGTGCACCGGCTGTTTGCATACCTGGTGATCGCGGCCATGCTGACCTTGGTTGCGCGGCTGCATTACGATCAGCGGTTGCGCCGGCAGCGCCGCTGGCTCCTGGGCTTGATTGCGTTGCAGTTTCTGACTGGCCTGTCGAACGTGGTGCTGGGCTGGCCGCTGGTTGCGGCCGTAGCGCACACCGGCGGGGCGGCCGCGCTGATGGCTGTTTTGGCTTGGACGCTGTGCGCCAGCCGCGCGGCTGTTTTGTATCCATCAAAGGCAGGGAGCTACACCATGGCCCCGAGGGTGACGACATGAGTTCTGAAGCGACACGATCCACGCCACTGGTCGCGGCTGGCGCCGCCGCTGCGGCCGCAGCCACGCCGGCGCGTGCGCTGCCCGTCTGGCGCCAGTATTACGCGCTCACCAAGCCGCGCGTCGTGCGCCTCATCATGTTTTGCGCGCTGGTGGGCATGGTGCTCGCGGTGCCGGGCATCCCGACCCTGGCGGATGTGGGCACCATGGCGATTGCCTGCGTCGGCATCTGGATGGTGACCGGTGCGGCCGCCGCGTTCAATTGCCTGGTCGAAAAGGCCATCGATGCCCGCATGAAGCGCACCGCGTGGCGGCCCACGGCCACCGGGCAACTGTCCGACTGGCATACGCTGCTGTTTTCCATCATCCTGTGCACGGCCGGATCGGTGATCCTGCTGGTGTGGGTGAATGCGCTCACCATGTGGCTTACGTTCGCCACTTTCGTGGGCTACGCCGTGATTTACACGGTGGTGCTGAAGCCGCTCACGCCGCAAAACATCGTGATCGGCGGCGCCACTGGCGCCATGCCACCGGTGCTGGGCTGGGCCGCCATGACGGGGCAGGTGGGGCCCGAGGCGCTCATCATGTTCCTGATCATCTTTGTCTGGACGCCGCCGCATTTCTGGCCGCTGGCCATGTACCGCATCGACGATTACCGCAGGAGTGGGCTGCCGATGCTTCCGGTGACGCACGGGAACGAATTCACCAGCCTGCAGGTCTTGCTGTATTCACTGCTGGTGTTTGCCGCCTGCCTGTTGCCGTTTGGGTACGGCATGAGCGGGTTTCTGTACCTGGCGGTTGCCGTGCCGCTGTCGGTCATGTTCGTCGTGCGTGCGTACCAGTTGTGGCGTGATTTTTCCGAGCGCCGGGCGCTGAAGACGTTCTTGTTTTCCCTGGTTCATCTCTCCGGCGTGTTCGGCGCGCTGCTGGTGGACCATTACATCAGGTAGTTTTCCAAAAATGATGGATCGCAGGCGGTTGATTTGCCGCGTGGCGGGCGCGGCGGCGCTGGCGGCCTCCGGCGGCTTTCTGGTTGCGTGCAGCGACGCCAAGAGCAAGGTGCAGTTCCACTCGGTGGACGTCACTGGCGCAAGCTACGCGAAGAACTTCGATCTCACCGATTTCAATGGCAAGGAGCGCACGCTGGCCGATTACAAGGGCGACGTGGTGGCCGTGTTTTTTGGCTATACCCATTGCCCCGACGTGTGTCCGACCACGCTGGCCGAACTGGCCCAGGTCCGCAAAAAGCTCGGTTCGCAGAGCGACAAGTTCCAGGTCCTGTTCGTCAGCCTGGACCCCGAGCGCGACACGCCCACGGTGCTCAAGTCCTATCTGGGCGCGTTCGACAAGAGCTTCGTCGGGCTGTATACGCCCTCGATCAGCGATTTGCCCAAACTCGCCAAGAGCTTCAAGATCTTCTACCAGAAGGTCGACGGCAAAGCGTCCGACGGCTATTCGGTCGACCACTCCGCGGCCACCTTCATCTACGATCCGCAAGGCCGGTTGCGCCTGTACAGCCCGAACGACAATTCGGTCGCCAACATGACAAGCGACGTGAAGTTGCTGCTGAAAGGCGCCTGACAGCCGTTCCAACCTGAGCGCAACGCTCAGGACTGCGCTTCGCCAGTCTTGGCTGCACGCGCTTTCCCGAGCAGCGGCTCGAGCAAGTCGAGCGGCAGCGGAAACGCGATGGTGCTGCTCTTGTCGCCGGCGATTTCCACCAGCGTCTGCAGGTAGCGCAACTGGATCGATTGCGGTTGCTGCATCAGGATTTGCGCGGCTTCCATGAGCTTTTGTGCCGCCTGCGCCTCGCCTTCGGCATTGATCACCTTGGCGCGGCGCTGGCGCTCGGCTTCGGCTTGCCGCGCAATCGCGCGCACCATGCTGTCGTCCAGGTCGACCTGCTTGATTTCCACGTTCGACACCTTGATGCCCCAGGCGTCGGTGTGCTGGTCCAAGATGGTCTGGATGTCGTGGTTGAGCTTTTCGCGCTCGGCCAGCATTTCGTCCAGTTCGTGCTGGCCCAGCACCGAGCGCAGCGTGGTTTGCGCAAGCTGGCTCGTGGCTTCGGGCGCGTCTTCCACCTGGATCACGGACTTTTCCGGGTCGATCACGCGGTACAGGATCATCGCGTCGACCTTGACCGGCACGTTGTCGCGCGAGATCACGTCCTGCGGCGGCACCGTCATGACAATGGTGCGCAAGTCGACGCGCACCATCTGCTGCATGATCGGAATCAGCACGATGATGCCAGGGCCTTTTACCGCCTGGAAGTGGCCGAACAGAAAGATCACGCCGCGCTCGTATTCGCGCAGGATCTTGAGCGACGAAATCGCGATCGCGAGCACCACGATGATGACCACGACCACGATGGGGTAGAACGAAAACGATGGCATGACTAGGTCTCCTTCGGATGTGCGTCAGCGGGCTGGACGTCAAGAATCAGCCCGTGCAGCGCGGTCACGGTCACGTAGTCGCCGCGCTTCAAGGCGACGGTCGAATCGGCCTGCCAGCGCTCGCCGTGCACGTGCACCAGCCCGCGACCCTGGAAGTCGGCCACCACTTCGGCCGTGGCGCCGATCATCTGTTCCCGGCCGCTCACCACCGGGCGCGAATGCGAGCGCAGCGCCAGCCAGACGATGCCGGCAACGACGCCGGCGCCCGCGACGCCCATGCCGATCACGGTCGGCAGGGCCACGCCGTAGGCAGCGGAGCCGTTGCGCATCAACACCACCGTGCCGATCACGAACGCCACCACGCCGCCTGTGCCCAGCACCCCATAGGCCGGAATGAACGCTTCCGAAATGATCAGCACCACGCCCAGCAGAATGAGTCCGAGGCCGGCGAAATTGACGGGCAGCAACTGGAAGGCATAGAGCGCCAGCAGCAGGCAGATGGCACCGACCACGCCGGGGACGATGCCGCCGGGATGCGCGCCTTCCATCACCAGCCCGCCCAGGCCGATCAGCAGCAGCACCAGCGCGACTGACGGATTGGCAATGACCGCGAGGAACTGGCTCCGCACGTCGGGCGTGATGGTCTCCACGAGGGCACCCGCGGTGTGCAGCACCTGGGTGCCGGATGCGGTTTCGACCGAACGGCCGTTGACTTGGGTGAGCAGGGCGTTCAAATCGGGTGCGATCAGATCGATCACGTGCAGCTTGAGCGCCTGCTCGGCTGAAACACTGGCGGCTTCGCGCACTGCTTTCTCGGCCCAGTCCGCGTTGCGGCTGCGGCGCTCGGCCAGCGCGCGGATATAGGCCACCGCGTCGTTGGTCGCCTTGCGCATTTCGGTGCTTTGCTCGGGCGCGGGCGCAGCAGCTTCTTTTTTGTCCTTGTCCGTCTGCGGTGGCGGCGCGTTTCCGCCGCCGCCAAGGATCGAAACCGGCGTGGCCGCGCCCACGTTGGTGGCCGGCGCCATCGCCGCCACCTGGCACGCGTACAGGATGTAAGTGCCTGCGCTGGCCGCGCGCGCGCCTTGCGGCGCCACGTAACCGATTACCGCCACGTCGGACGACAGGATCGCCTTGATGATGTCGCGCATCGAGCTGGACAGGCCGCCGGGCGTGTCCAGCTCCAGCACCACCGCCGCTGCGCGTCGCTGGTTGGCGGTTTCGATGCCGCGCACCACGTAATCGGCGCTGGCGGGGCTGATGGCGCCGTCGATCTTCAGGCGAATGATGGTGGGTTGGACGCCAGCGTCGGTCGCCTGCGCCCCAACGGCGACGGGTGCCGTCATGCAGCAAGCAGCGGCCCACCACAAAACGAATGCAACCCAAGTCCTCATGCTGTCATGAAAGCACGGATTGCAGGTTTTGGCAAACGAGGGGTTTGTCGATCCGATCGGACGGGAGATGCTGCCGAAGCTGCCGGAATCGACGCCGCGACGACGTCGGCAAATTTCACCGCGGCGCTTTGCCGCGCGTACGCGCGGCAAAGCCGTGCGGCGCCTTCCGGTTCACCAGTACGATACCCACCGCCACCAGTGCCAGTGCCGCGATTAAGGCGGGCGTGACCGGCTCGTGCGGCCAGAGCGCACCGAACACCAGCGCGAAGATAGGTGTGAGGAAAACGAAGGTGGAAATCTGCGTGGCGGGGTAATAGATCAGCAGCCACATCCATGCGAGGTAGCTGGCAAATGCGCCGATGCAGGTTTGCAGCAGAACCGACATCAGCGCGAATGCGCTCCAGTGCCAGACCCAGGTTTCGCCCAGCGCCAGCGACAGGAGCGGCAGGGCCAATGCGCTCGTGGTCACTTGGTAGAACAGGCATTTCTCGGCTGAAACGCGGGCGATGCGCGTGGAGCGGATCGCGACGGTCGTGAGGCCCCACGAAGCGCCCGCGAGCAAACCGAGGACGTCGCCTTGCCAGCTCACGCCCGGCTCGGGGTGCGTGAAGCCCTCGCGCAGCACGAATGCCACGGCGGCAAAAGCGCAGACCAGCCCGGCCCACTGGACGGCGCGCAGGCGCTCGGCCGGAACGAAGAGCGGCAGCACCAGCGCGACCCAGAATGGCGAGGTGTAGAGGAAAGTCGTGACGCGCGACGCGGTGCTGAGGCGCAGGCCGACGTAGAGCGTGGCGAATTCGCTCGCAAACAGCAGCCCGACCAGCAGGCCGGCCCAGAGCGAGCCGTCGCGCTCGAACAACCGCACGCCGCGCCAGCGGCACCAGAGCCACAGCAGGATAGCCGCGCCGCAGGAGCGCACGCCGGCCATGAACACCGGCGGCAGTTCCGGCAGCGTGGCTTTGACCAGCACCTGCTGGAACCCCCAGAACAGCGCGCAAGCGAGCAGGATGGTGGCAGCGCGCCCGTCGATGTGGTCCTGGCGCGTCATGGTTGCCGCGGGTTCGGGACTGGAATCAATGTCCGCCGCGGCCGCCGGCCACGAACGGCGGTTTGGCGAGCCACACCACGGCCATCAGCAGGAAGCAGACGACGCCCAGGCCGTCCATGACGTGGTTGAATGAGATCTGCATGCTTTGCTGCGTGATCACGCCGTTCACGACCGCCGCGTAGTGCTGCAGATGGCCTCCGGCCGCGATCGCACCCTGCTGCACGCTGGGATTGAACGGGTTGATGTGCTCGGCGAGGATGGCGTGATTCTCGGCGCCGCCGCGGGTCCACATGTACGTCACGATGGAGACCGCAAAGCTTGCGCCCACGGTGCGCAGGAACGTAGCGGAGCCCGACCCTTCGGCGATTTCCGGACCCTCCAGTTCCGACAACAGGATGGTGAGCACCGGCAGGAAGAACAGCGCGATGCCGGCGCCAAAAACGAACTCGGCAAACGCGATTGCGGCGAAGTTGACTTCCGAGTTGAACTGGCCGAAGCGGAAGCAGACCAGGCCCATCACGGCGAAGGAAATGGTCGAAAGCCAGCGCATGTCGACGAGGGCGGCATAGCGCCCGACCAGGTACACGGTGGCGAACGGGATAATGCCGACCGGCGCGGCCGCGAGGCCCGACCAGAGTGCGTCGTAGCCGAGGACGCTTTGCAGCCATTGCGGCAGCAGCAGTGGAATGGAGAAAAACGCCGCGAAGCCGAGCGTCAGCGCCAGGGTTCCGGCGGCGAAATTGCGGTGCCGGAACAGGCGCAGATCGACCAGCGGGGATTCGTCGGTCAGCTCCCACACCACCCAGATGGAGAGCGCGACGGCGGCGATGGCGGCCAGCGCGATGATCAGGTTCGAGCCGAACCAGTCGAGGTCATTGCCCTTGTCGAGCAGGATCTGCAGCGAGCCCACGCCGATCACCAGCGTGAAGACGCCGACCCAGTCGATGCGGTCGCGCGTCAGTCGCTCGGCGCGTTCGCTCAGTTGCATCAATACCAGCGCGGCCGCGATCACGCCGAGAGGCACGTTGATGAAGAATATCCAGCGCCACGAGTAGGAGTCGGTGATCCAGCCGCCCAGCACGGGCCCGATGATCGGCGCCACGACCGTGATCATGCTGATGATGGACAGCGCCACGCCGCGCTTGTCGCGCGGGTAGATCTCGACCATCAGGCTTTGCGTGATGGGATACATCGGGCCGCAGACCGCGCCCTGCAGCGCGCGGAACAGCACCAGCGTGGTGAGGCTGGTGGCAAAGCCGCACAGCAGCGAAAAAATCGAGAACAGCAGCACGCAGCCGACGAAGATCTTCACTTCGCCGAAACGCCGCGACAGGAACCCCGTCATCGGCAGCGTGATGGCCTGGCATACCGTGAACGACGTGATCACCCAGGTGGACTGGTCCAGGCTCGCACCCAGGTTGCCGGCAATGGTCGGCAGCGAGACGTTGGCGATGGTCATGTCGAGGACCTGCATGAAGGTCCCGAGCGACAGGCCGACGGTGGCCAGCGCCAGGCTGTCCGGACGGAATGCGTCCAGCGGACGGGCGAGGGCAGCGGTGGAGGCCACGATGGATTCCGCGGATGCTCTCAGGGCACCAGCACGATGCGGCCGCGTGCCTGGCCTGATTCCAGCATCTGGTGCGCCTTGGCCGCTTCGGCCAGGCGCAGCGTGGCGCCGATGCGGGCGCGCAGCTTGCCGGCCGCCAGCAGGCGATTGATGGTTTGCGCGGCAGCGCCCAGGTCGCTCACGCTCGCATTGCTGATGGCAAAGCCGTGCAACGTGATTTCGTGCGTGTACAGGGCGCCCACCGGCAGCGTGGGCGGTGTGCTGCCTTTCAGTCCCGACATCACCAGCACGCGCGCGTGCATCGCCAGCAGCGGCAGGCATTCGGCAAAGCGGTTGTGGCCGCTTGCGTCCCACCACACGTCGACGCCTTCCGGCACGGCGGCGCGTACCTGCTCGTACAGGTCTTTGCGGTGGTAGTCGAGCACGATTTCGGCGCCGAGCGAACGGCACCAGTCTTCGTCCTTGGGCCCGGCGCTGGTGATGACGCGCGCGCCGATGTCGCGCGCCATCTGGATCACGGCACCGCCCACGGCACCGCCGCCACCTTCGATGAACAGGGTTTCGCCCGCTGCCAGGCGCGCCTCGCGCACCAGACCAATGTGGGCGGTGCCGACGCCGTGCAGGACCGCGGCGGCAGCCTTGGCATCGACGCCGTCGGGCAGGGGATAAAGCCGATCTCCGGGAACCACGGCGTATTCCGACCACGCGCCTTGCCGACCATGGTGGCCGAGGCTGTTGCACCAGACACGATCGCCCACTGCAAAGCGTGCGACGCCCGGTCCCTTTTCCGCCACAGTGCCGACGATGTCGCGGCCGATGACGAACGGGAACGGCGTGTGCGTTTTGTAGGCGCCGGAGCGCACGAATAGATCGACGTGGTTCGCTTCGCTCGCTTCCATTTTCACGAGCACGTCGGTCGGGCCAGGCCGCGGCGTCGGCAGCTCGCCGTATTCGATCTGGTCACTGCCGCCGGTGGCGCGAATGAAGGCGGCGTGCATGGTTTGCGGAATGGCCATCACGCGCTTCTACCGCTTCTGCGTCAGATCGGCGGGCGTCAGGCCGGCCGCCTTGACGTAGCTGGCCGCGTACCGAGGCGCCAGCTCTTCTTCCTTGCCGTGGCCCCAGCCGTAAACGGGCGACAGCAGCGGCGCCACGTGTTCCACCGTGACCAGCAGCGCTTCATGCGCCGGGTAACCGGGGCCGTTCAAGTCGATCAGCTTCTGCTTGAGCCACTCGAACGGTGCTTCGCCGGGCGGCACGAGGGTCGCGGTGCCCTTGAAGCGGTAGCCGCGGCGCCGGAACACATCGACCGAATTGATTTCGACGCGCGGATCGCGTCGCAGGTTGGCTGCGGTGTGCGGCGACGCCTGGTTCATGAAAATCAGGTGGTCGTCGTCGTAGGCAAACACCGATCCCTTGGGCGACAGGTTTGGCGAGCCGTCTTCGCAAATCGTTGCCACATAGGACAACATCGCGCGCCGGATCACGTCGCGCATGTCCTGGCTAATCATTCCCATGCTGAGGATTCCTTTTCCAACGAATCTCTCTCTTCCTCGTGGCGTGTTGCGTTTGCGTGCTGCGCGTGGTTCAACGTGCGGCCGTCACCCGGTCGTGCGTGGCCGCGGCCGCTTCCTTTGCCGGCCCGCCGCCGTTCGCGCGAATGATGGTGGCGATCAGGGCGTCCACCGGGCCGTGGTCGTTGTCGAACACGTCGGTGCTCAGCACCGGCTGCTCGGTGGCTTTCTGCGCCAGCATCGGCAACGAGGTGTCGTGCAGGTCGACCGTTACGTCCATCGACAGGCCGATGCGCAGCGGGTGGTCCTGCAACTCTTTCGGGTCGAGCGCAATGCGCACCGGCAGGCGCTGCACGATCTTGATCCAGTTGCCGGTGGCGTTCTGCGCCGGCAGCAGCGAAAACGCGCTGCCGGTGCCGATGCCGAGGCCCACGACCTTGCCGTGGTAGGTGAACGAATCACCGTAAATGTCAGCGGTGAGCGTCACCGGCTGGCCGATGCGCATGTCGGTGAGCTGCGTTTCCTTGAAGTTGGCGTCCACCCACACGTGGGCGAGCGGCACCACGGCCATCAGCGGCGTGCCGGGCTGCACGTGCTGGCCGACCTGCACGCTGCGCATGGCGACATAGCCCGAGACCGGCGCCGGCACGGTGGTGCGCTGGTCATCCAGCCAGGCCGCGCGCAATTGGGCCGCGGCGGCTTCCACGTCGGGGTGGGTGGCGATTTGCGTGCCGGCGATTTGTGCTTCGGCGGTGGCCAACTGCGCTTGCACCGCGGCCAGCGCGCTTTGCGCGGTGGTGAGCGCGTCGCGCGCGTGCGCCAGTTCCTCGGTCGAGATCGCGCCGCTCGATGCCAGTTGGCGCCTGCGGTCGTAGTCGGCCGAGGCCTGCTTCACCGCGGCCTCGCGCACCGCCACTTCGGCTTTGGACGTGCGTGCCGTGCTGTACAGGCCGCTCACCTTGCGCACCGATTGGCCCAGCGCCGCCTTGGCCTGCGCCAGCGCCACGTCGGCGTTGGATGCGTCGAGCTTCACCAGCGTTTGCCCCTGTTTCACCAGGTCGTTGTTGTCGGCGCCGATGCTGATCACGGTGCCCGGGATGCGCGACGTGATCTGCACCACGTTGCCGTTCACGTAGGCGTCGTCCGTGCTTTCGTACCAGCGGCCGGAGGTGAAGTACCACACCGCCACGCCAGCCGCGACCAGCACGATGATCAGCAGCAGCAGGTACAAAAAGATCTTGCGCGTGCGCCGGGCCGGTGGCGGCGGCGTGGTTGTGTCGGGGGTTTGGTTTTCGTCACTCATGGGGAACCTTGTTGCGAACTGTCAGGCTGGCCGAGTTCGTGTCGGGCGCAGGCACGGCGCGGTAACCACCGCCCAGCGCCTGGATCAGTTGAATCGAGAGATCGACTTGCTGCGCCTGCAATGCGGCCAGCGCGCGTTCGGCCAGTAGCAGATCGCGGCGCACGTCCAGCGTCTGCAGGAAACTGCCGATGCCGGACTTGTAGCGCTCATCGGCCAGGCTCCAGGCGCTTTGCGCCGCATCCAGCGCCCGCTGCTGCGCCACCACCTGCAGCGCCAGCGATTGCAGCGCCAGCGCCCGGTCGGCCACCTGGTCGACCGCGCCGATCAGCGTCTTGTTGTAGGTCGCCACCGCCAGGTCGTAGGCCGCGTCCTTGGCCGACAGGTTGGCGCGCAGGCGGCCGCCTTCGAAGATCGGCAGGCTGATGGCCGGACCGGCCATGTAGAAGCGCGACGGCAACGACAGCAGCGTTTCCGGGCCGGTGGCGACCAGGCCCGCCAGCGCGCTCAGGCTGAGGTTGGGCAGGAATGCGGTCTTGGCGACCTTGATGTTGCGCTCGGCCGCTTCCACGCGCCAGCGCGCCGCCACCAGGTCGGGGCGGCGTCCCAGCAGTTCGGCGGGCAAATCCGCGGGTACCGCCAGTCGTGCAGGCTGCAGCGGCTGTGGTTGGGTGATGGCGAGGCCGCGGTCGGGCCCCTTGCCCAGCAGCTCGGCGAGCGCGATGCGCGCGGCCGCGCCGGCATGCTGCGCAGCCACCAATTGGACCTGGTCCTGCGCCACTTCGGTGTCGCTGCGCTTGACGTTGACGCGGTTGTCGATGCCGGCGCGAAAACGCTGCGCGGTGAGTTTCCGCGCATCTTGGGCGCGCTGCAGTTCGTCTTCGGCCAATTGCTGCTGGCGATAGGCGTAACCCAGCTGCGCATAGGCGCGCGCCACGCCGGTGGAAATCGCCAGGCGCGCGGCATGCACGTCGACGTCGGCCGCGGCGCTTTCACCCACCGCGGCTTCCCAGGCGGCGCGCTTGCCGCCCCACAGGTCCGGCTCCCATTTGAAGCTGGCGTAGGCGTCCTTGGCCCAGCCGAAGTGCCCGCCAATGGGCGCTGGCAGCACCGATCCCGGCAGGTGCGCGGCGGAGAAGCCGGCCGAGCCGTTGACCGTGGGCAGCAGCGCCGCGCGCATGGCGCCGATTTGCGCGTCGGCCGCACGGGCGCGGGCTTGCGCGATGTCGAGGTCCGGGTTGTCCTTGAGCGCTTCGGCCATCAGGCGGTCCAGCTGCGGGTCGCCGAGCGTGTTCCACCAGCCGGTGCTGGGCCAGGCGGCCGCGCTGCGCGGAACGCTCGCCAGCGTTTGTGCGCTGTGCAGCGCGGCCGGCGTCGCCAGGTGGCCGTGCGGCGCCAAGCCGTCGGGACTGGCGCAGGCGGCCAGCAGCAACGCGCTGGCGCAACTGCTCACCTTGAACAGGATCGAGGAATGCATGGGTGGGGCAGCCGGTTCAGTGGGCGGATTCGGCGCGCAGCGTGGCCAGCATGCGGCGCATGTAATCCGCCAGCTGGCGTTGTTCTTCTTCGCTCAGGTCGCTGAGTGCATGGTCCAGCACGTCTTCGCTGATGGCGATCAGTTGTTCGCCCAAAGCGGAGCCGGAACGCGACAGCACGATGCGCAGCGCGCGCCGGTCGTCGGGATGCGGGTGGCGTTCCAGGTAGCCGCGCTGTTCCAGTTGATCGAGCATCCGCGTGAGGGCGCCGGCGTCGTAGCAGAGCGACTTGGCCAATTCGCCCGCGCTCATGGGGCCGAGCGCGGCCAGGCGGCGCACTGCCTCGATC
Organism: Burkholderiaceae bacterium; assembly: GCA_004299095.1. Taxonomy (GTDB): domain Bacteria; phylum Pseudomonadota; class Gammaproteobacteria; order Burkholderiales; family Burkholderiaceae_C; genus Ottowia. Next base: position 45,115 of record SCQQ01000047.1, read on the forward strand.
TGGCTGTAGTTCAGCCCGACGCCATGCGCTTCGAAGGCCTTGCGGCCGGCGCGCGTGAGTTCGGAGCGAACCTGTCCGATCAATGCGCCAAATCCGGCCGGATGGTGCGCTTTGGCTTGAATGGAAACCGTATTCATTTGCTTTGGCAATAATTGCGCGCGCAAGTATACGGCCGAATCGGTCGGTGCGTTGGCGTTGCTTGAATCCGGAGGGCTGGCACGTGTTTGCGAGCCCGTGCATCCGGGAATTCCAGGGATGCGGCTGCGTGCGCGCCGCGCCACCGGGGCATAGGTGCGGCACTGCGGACGCGGTACGCCTCGAACGCCCGAGAGCGCCCGCGCTCTACCAGGAGCCGTGGTGTTCGGGAACGCGCGTGATCACCGGCAGCGCCGCGATCAGCAGCACGGCGGCCGCCACGTAGATCGCGGCTTGCGCGCCGCCCGGGTCGCTGGCCGCCGCGAGGATCGCGGTCGCGACCGAGATGGTGACGATAGCGCCCGTGGCCATGAACATCGAGCGCAGCGCCGCCAGCGTCGACGAGCGCTCGGGCGCGAGCTGCAGGCCGGCGTTGCGCGTGGCCGGGTTGATGGTGCCGCTGCCCACGCCGATCAGGAACGCCGATCCGGCCAGCCATTCATAGGGCGCAATGCCGAACATGGGTTTCAGCGCCAGCAGCACGATGCCGAACGCAATGATGCTGCCGCCCACGTACAGCGGCGGGCGGTAGCCGGTGCGCCGCAGCGCGAACGCCGCGGCCACCGAAAACAGGATGGCGGCCAGGCCCTGCGCGATCAGCAGCGTGCCGGAATTGAGCGCGCTCATGTGGTAGCGGTTGATGGCGTAGAGCGGTGCGAGCGCGATCGAACCCGACGTCAGGCCGCCGTAGAGCAGGTTGACGAAATTCACTTGCCCGAAGCCGCCGCCGTAGATCAGCCGCGGCGGAATCGCGGGCTCGTCGGTGCGGTTGATGTGGCGGAAAAAAGCCCACAGCGACCCGATGGAAAGGGCGATGCCCACGGGCAAGACGAATGACAGCGTGTGCACGCTGGTTTCCGCGAGGTAGCTGGTGGTCAGCATGCCGGCCAGCAGGCCGGTACCCAGCAGCGCGATGCCCAGGAGGTCCATGCGGGCGCGGGCCAGCGCACGCTCGGGTACGTCGCGCGGTACGTAGCGCATCACCAGGAACGCCACCACGATGCCGATCGGCACGTTGACGAAGAAAATGCCGCGCCAGCTCCAATACTCGACGAACAGCCCGCCGAAGATCGGCCCGAGCATGGAGCCAATCGGAAAAATGCTGCCGAACAGGCCGACCGCGCGGTCGCGCTGGTCGCCAAAATGTTTGACGATGATGCCTGTGGCCGAGGGCGTGAAGCCGGCGCCGCCCACCGCCTGCAGCGCGCGCAGCGCGATCAGCGCGTAAATGTCGTTCACCAGCCCGCACAGCAGCGACGCCACGGTGAAGGCGATGATCGACACCAGAAATACCTTGTAGTGGCCGTAGCGCTCGCTCAGCTTGCCGCTCACCGGCAGCATCAGCACGAAGCCGACGGCATACGCCGTGATGGTCCAGCCGGCCCAGTTGATCGAGGTGTTCAGGCCGTGCTGCAGCGCACTCAGCGCGGTCGCCACGATGGTCGAATTGATCGACATCATGATGAGCGCCAGCGCCACGATGGCGAACACCAGCCCGCGGCGGATCGGCGCTTGTGCTGCGGCCGCAGCGGCTGCGGGCGCGCCGCTTGGGGTCAGGTTGTCTGGCTCGGTGTCATTCATCGTGGGCCCGAGCCGGCGCAGGAGCGCTGCCGTTCAGGAAGCGGCCGATTGTGCGCTTGGCTGCCGGAATTTGCGAAGCGCCGGCGCGCTGCCCCAACGCGCTGGTCCGAGATTCGGGCTGCGCCGCGCCGCCCCGTCAATCGCGCAGGTTCTCGAACGCGATCGGCAGGTCGGTGATCTGTTCGCGCAGCAGCCGCATCGCGGCCACCAGGTCGTCTTTCTTGGCGCCGCTCACGCGCACCTGGTCGCCCTGGATGGCCGCCTGCAGCTTGAGTTTGCTGTCCTTGATGACCTTCTGGACGCGCTTGCCTTCCTCCGCCGTCATGCCGTTCTTGACTTCGAACACCAGCTTGAACGTGCCGCCGGCCGCTGGCGCCACCTTGCCTTTTTTCAGGAAGCGCGCGTCCACGTTGCGTTTTGCCATCTTGTGCAGCAGCACGTCTTCGAGCTGATTGATTTGGAACGGCGCGTCGCCGGTCAGCGTGATTTCGTGGCCTTCGATTTGGGCCGCGGCGCTGGTGCCCTTGAAGTCGAAGCGCAGGCCGATGTTGCGGATGGTGTTGGTCACCGCGTTGTTGATCTCGACCATGTTGGGGCTGCTGGCGACGTCGAATGAGGGCATGAAAGTGCGTCCGGTAGAGCGAAAGCGGGTGCGACAATTCTCCCATGCTCATCGAGCGCAACGTATCCCTGCAACGCCTGAATAGTTTTGGCATCGCCGCGCGCGCCGCGCGCTTGGTGCGCGTGCAAAGCGAAGGCGACGTGCGCGACGCGCTCGCCTGGCGCGATTTTGCGGCACGCCGCAAGCTGGTGCTGGGCGGCGGCTGCAATCTGGTGCTCACGGGCGACGTGCGCGCGGTGGTGCTGAAAGTGGAGGTGCGCGGCCGGCGCGTGGTGGAGGAAACCGCCACGCACGTGATCGTCGAAGCCGGCGCGGGCGAGAACTGGCACGATTTCGTCACCTGGACGCTGGATCTGGGCCACGGTGGACTGGAAAACCTGGCGCTCATCCCCGGCACCGTGGGCGCGAGCCCGGTGCAGAACATCGGCGCCTACGGGCTGGAGTTGCAGGACCGCTTCCACCAACTGGATGCGATCAATCTCGCCAGCGGCCGCCTGTTCACGCTCGATTCCGCGCAATGCGGTTTTGGCTACCGCGATTCGGTCTTCAAGCACGCGCCGGCAACGGAGGGCGGCGTGGGGTTGGCCGGGCGCGCGCTCATCCTGCGGGTGCGCTTTGCGCTGCCGAAGCCGTGGCAGCCGGTTCTGGGCTACCGCGACATCGAGCGAAAAATGGAACTGGAAGGGGTTGCACGGCCCACGGCGCGGCAACTCTACGATTGGGTGGTGGCGATTCGCCGCGGCAAGTTGCCCGATCCGGCACAGCTCGGCAACGCCGGCAGCTTTTTCAAGAACCCGGTGGTCACGCCCGAGCAGTGCCGCGACATCATCGGCCGCGATCCGGAGCTGGTGTATTACCCCATGACCGACGGCCGCTTCAAGCTCGCGGCCGGCTGGATGATTGATGCCTGCGGCTGGAAAGGCAAGCACGTGGGCAACGCCGCTGTCTACGACAAGCAGGCGCTGGTGCTGGTGAATCGCGGCGGCCGCGCGCAGCCGGCTACGGGCGGCGAAGTCATGACGCTCGCCAAAGCCATTCAGACCAGCGTGTACGAACGCTTCGGCATCCGGCTGGAGCCCGAGCCCGTCGTGATTTGAGCGCTGCGGAAGCAGCGCTCAATGACGGAATGACGTCGCCGCTTTGCGGCGCCATGACGGCGGCTTGGCCGCCATGACTCTCACCATGACCTGTCATGGCCGTGGCAGCGGCCGTCATCGAAGCGCAGCGAGGTCATGCCTCCGCCAGGCGGAGGCGGTCATCGGCGCGCCGGCGGCGCGCGCTACTGCGGATAAATCAGGATCTTGTTCAGGTCGGCAAAGTGCTTGGCCACTTTGGTCGGCAAGCGCTCGAGGAACGCGTTGTGCGAGCGCGCGCCGCGCCGCGCCGACACCACTACCAGCAAATCGGTGTCTTCGATGTCGCGCGAGACGATGAAGAACTCTTCCCACGCATCGAACGGCTTGAACTGCAGCTTGAGCGTGATCTTGTGCTCGGCGCAGAAGGCCTGGATCGCGTCGTACGTGGCTTGCGCGCAGTGCAGTTCGATCGGAATCGAGAGCTCGATCGACAACCGGGCAAGCTTGTCCAGCCAGATCGGGAACCCGGTTTCCACTTCGGCGTGCGGCGGCACCACCACGAACAGCTTGCCGTGCTGCACGATCGGATGCGGGAAGCTGCAGATGAACAGCGATTTCTGCGTGTGGTAGAGCAGGCTTTCCAGGCGGTAGCCGAGCAGCTTGTGCAGCAGTTCCTCGGATTGCGGCCAGCCCAGGATGATGATGTCGGCCGCGATTTCGCGCGCGGTGCGCGAAATGCCGTGCGCGATGCTGTGGTCGATGGTGGCCATGACGTTGACCTTGACGTCGGCGGCCGTGGCTTCCGACAGGAAACCGGCCATGGCTTTTTTCGCCAGCGCCACGCCTTTTTCGGCCTGCTCGGTGTTGGGCACCACGTTCAGCACCGCGAGCGGATGGGTGGACGCCTTGTCCTTCACCAGCACGGCCAGGCGCAGCAGGTTCTCGACCTTGGTGGTGTCGGAGAGCGGCACCAGGATCTGCTCCATCTCGAGGTCGGCGTTCAGGGCGAGATCCTCGCCGTTGCTCGGTTTGGCGCCCATGTGACGCGCCGCGTGTTCGGTCACGAACGACGCAAAAACGCAGGTCACCAGGATGATGAGGACGATGCCGTTCAGCACGCTGTCGCCGACGATGCCCTGGCGATAGCCGACCAGCACCACGGCCAGCGTGGCCGCGGCGTGCGCGGAGCTCAAACCGAAAATCAGATTGCGCTGGTCCTTGGAGAAGCGGAAAACCATCTGCGTGGCCCAGGCCGCCGCGTATTTGCCGATGATCGCCGTGATGGTGAGTGCCGCGGCAATGATCAAGGCCATCGGACCGCTCACGATCACGTGAATATCGACGATCATGCCGACGCTGATCAGGAAAAATGGAATGAAAAGCGAATTGCCCATGAATTCGATGCGGTTCATGAGCGCCGATGAATGCGGAATCAGCTTGTTCAATGCCAGCCCGGCAGCAAAAGCGCCGATGATGCCCTCGAGGCCTGCGACTTCCGCTAGAAACGCCGACAGAAACATCACCGCCAGCACGAACACATAATGGGAATGCTTGCGTTTATCCAAGGCCCTGAAAAACCAGGTGCCGATTTTCGGCACGACGACAAACATGAAAATGGAAAACAGCGCAAGCGAAATCCCGAGGCGAATCCAGAATTGCTGCGTCAACCCGCCGCTGTGCGAGCCCAGCAGAATGGCGAGGACGATCAGGACGCCGGTGTCGGTGAGGATGGTGCCACCCACGGTCACGGCCACGCTCAAGTCTTTGGAAATGCCGTATTTGCTGACGATGGGGTACGTCACCAGCGTGTGCGTGGCGAAAATGCTGGCGACCAGCAGACTGGCGTAAATGTCGAGATGAATCAGGTAATAGCAAACCGGAAAGCCGATGATGAACGGCACGCAGAAAGTCAGCAGACCAAAAACAAGACTCTTGTTGCGATTCGCTTTGAATTCCACCAGGTTCAAATCCAGGCCCGCCAGAAACATGATGTAGAGCAGCCCGATGGTGGAGAAAACATCGACGAACAGGCTTTGGCTCAGGATATTGAAACCATGCGGCCCGATGATGATGCCGGAGATAATGAGCCCGATGATTCCGGGTGTCCGAATGCGCTCCAGCACGATCGGCGTCAGCAGGATAATGAACAGGATCAGCGAGAAAATCAGGATCGGGCTGCGCAACGGCAGCTGGAACTGATGGGTGAGTTGTTGAATGATGGCGTCCATGTGCGGGGTACGCGGTATTTCGGAAATGGGAAGTGGTGGTGTTATCAGGCGATGTCGCTGGTGGGCTCGTTGCGTCGAACGCAGTGCTCGCTTGAAGACGCCACGGATGGTCGCGTGCTGTGCGGCCAAATCGGATGGCGCGCCATTTTCGCTCAGGCCGGACGGCCGCTGAATGGCCTTCAGCGCGCGCGGAGTTTAGGCTGGAAGCAGGGCAACGGGTTGGCGTTCCTGACTACGCTGCGTACGTGCGTTGCAAGACGACGTGCCTAGAACAACGGCGCGCCGTCTCTGCCGCGGCGCCTGTCATTTCGAGCCGCCCCACGAGTCCCGCAGCGTCGCGGTTCGATTGAAGACGGGCGTCGCACCGGTCGCGTGGTCGTGCTGGTCAGCCACGAAATAGCCGTGGCGCTCGAACTGGAAGTGGTCTTCCGGGCGCGCCGCCGCAAGGGTCGGTTCGACCATGGCTTGCACGGTTTGCAGGCTGTGCGGATTGAGCGCGGCGAGGAAGTCGCGGCCGCCGGCGTCGGGCTGCTCTTCGGTGAACAGGCGGTCATAGAGCCGGATTTCCGCCGGTTTGCCGCCGGCCACGCTGACCCAGGTGATGTTGCCCTTGACTTTGATGCGGTCGGCGCCGGGGGTGCCGGATTTGGTGTCTTCGATCACGCGGGCGCGGATGCGGGCGATGGCGCCGTCGGCCGAGCGCTCGGCGCCCAGGCACTCGATGGTGCAGCCGTATTTCAGGCGCACGTTGTTGCCTGGGAACAGGCGGAAGAAGCGCTTTTCGGGCGTTTCCTGGTAATCACTTTTTTCCACCCAGATCTCCTTGCCGAGGGCGAAGCGGCGCTCGCCCATTTCCGGATGGTGCGGATGGACGGGCGCGGTGCATGGCTCGAGGTGCGCGTCCGAGCCGAACACGTCGGCCCAGTTTTCCAGCACCAGTTTGATTGGCTCGAGCACCGCCATGGCGCGCGGCACAGCCGGTTCCAGCGTTTCGCGCAGTGCGGCTTCGAGCGCGGCGTAATCGGTCCAGGCGTTGCTGGTTTTGGTGACGCCGCTGCGCTCGGCGAAGAGCCTGAGCGCGTCGGGCGTGTAGCCGCGGCGGCGCAAGCCGGCCAAGGTTGGCATGCGGGGATCGTCCCAGCCGGCCACGCGGCCCTCCTGCACCAACTGGCGCAGCTTGCGCTTGCTGGTGATCACGTGCGTGACGTTCAGGCGCGCGAATTCGTACTGGCGCGGCGGCGGCGCGGTCAGCAGGCCGCCTTCGATCAGGCGCGCCAGCAGCCAGTCGTAGAACGGGCGCTGGTCTTCGAATTCCAGCGTGCAGATGGAATGGGTGATCTGCTCCAGCGCGTCCTCGATCGGGTGTGCGAAGGTGTACATCGGGTAGATGCACCAGGCATCGCCGGTGCGGTGGTGCCTGGCGTGGCGGATGCGGTAGATCGCCGGGTCGCGCAGGTTGATGTTGGGCGACGCCATGTCGATCCGGGCGCGCAGCACCGCGGCGCCGTCGGCCAGCTCGCCCGCGCGCATCGCGGCAAAGCGGGCCAAGTTCTCGGCCGCGGTGCGGTCGCGAAACGGGCTGTTGCTGCCGGGCGTGTTGAAGTCGCCGCGGCCCGCGCGCATTTCGTCGGGCGTCTGCTCGTCCACGTAGGCGAAGCCCGCTTCGATCAGGTACACCGCCGCGCGGTGCATGAAATCGAAATAGTTGCTCGCGAAATACTCGTGCACCTGCGTCATGCCCGGCTTATCGGGATCGTCGGCAAACGCGTCGTCGTAGCCCAGCCAGCGCACCGTTTTACGAATGCTGTCGACGTATTCCTGCCCTTCCTTGTCAGGGTTGGTGTCGTCGAAGCGCAAATGGCACACGCCGCCGTACTGGCGCGCCAGGCCGAAGTTGAGCCAGATGCTCTTGGCGTGGCCGATGTGCAGGTAGCCGTTGGGCTCGGGCGGAAAGCGCGTGCGGATCGCCGCCGGATCGGGCATTCCGGCCTGGTGGTGCGCGCCATCGCCCGGGCTGCCGCCCCAGCGGCGGCCGGCGTAATGCCCCTGCGCCAAGTCGTCTTCGATCACGCGGGTGATGAAATTGGCGGCAGTGTGGGTGGGTGTGGGTGCATCGTCCATGCGGCGATTTTAGGGAGGGCAGCCAAAGCCCTTTCGGGCCGTGCCGGTGCCTTCCCATGCCCGGGATACGCCGGCGGGGGTGTGGCCGGAATGCGGCGCACCCGTGCGGGTTTTTCCGGGCGTTCTGGCGGTGGCCGATGAGCGCTTGCGCCAAGCCCAGGGAATTTTCGGAGCATGGCCGAGTCCGACTGTATGAGCCGTGGTGATCGTTGCGTTGCCACATCGTGTTTTGTTTGGAGGGAAAAATGAAAACGACGCAAATCGCATGGATCGCTGCCGCGCTGGCGCTTGGCGCACTGGTGTTCAGCGGCAGCGCGCAGGCCCGCTCCGACGTGACGTGGTCGGTCGGCGTGGGGGCACCGGGGCTGTCGATTGGTGCCACCAATGCACCGCCCATGTATTACGCACCGCCGGTCTACGTTCAGCCGCAACCGGTTTACGTGGCGCCGCGCCCGATCTTCATGGGAGCGCCGTATTACGGCCCGCCACCGTATGGGTACGGACCGCGCTGGGAGCGGCGCGGCCACCATCACTATCGCCGTGACGCGCGCCATTGGCGCGGCGATCGGGGACATGGCCACCGTCGGCACTGACTGCCGCGGCTGATCTGCTGATCGGTCCGGCAGGACGTCTACCGGGTGCTCAGTGTCATCCGGTTGCCGGCGATCCGGACGTCGAAATTGCGCAGGAATGATTGCCCCAGCAGCGCCGATTCGGGCGCGGGGGAAATCAGGCCGACGGTGACCGTGGCGTCGTTGCGCGCCAGCGGGCCGACTTTCACCGGCACGTTGCGCAGCTGCCGGCCGCGGCGCTCGCCACCGGCGGTACTGAGGATGACGGGTTCGCCGCCGCTCAGTTGGGCGGTGCGCGCGGTCTGCTCGGAGATGGCGACGTTGGTCGCGCCCGTATCGACGAGGAACCGGACCGGTACGTGATCGACTTCCCCGGCCACGTAGAAGTGGCCATCGGGGCTGCGCGGAATCACCAGACTGCCATTTGCTTCGACGTAAGGCTGCAAGCGTGCCCGCTCACGCTCTTCGTGCCACTTGAACCCGGCCCACAGGGCGCCGGCCACCACCAGCCAGAACACCAGCAACGCCAGCGTGCTGCGTTGCAGCGTGCGGGCGAGGTTCGGCGGGCCGGGGCTTTGAGGCATGGCCGAAGTATGCCTGCCATGGCGCCACGTTCGGACGAGGACCGGCCGCGATAATCCCGCGGTGTCCCTCAAATCCCATGCGCGCTGGTTGGTTGCTTTGATGCTGCTGCTGCCGGCGCTGCAAGGGGTGAATTACCTCGTTGCGCGCCTCGCGCCGGGCGTGATTGCCCCCAACACGCTGGCGGCGTTGCGTTGGCTTTTTGCCGGATCGATCTTCTGTTTTCTCGCCCGAACCGAGCTGTGGCGCGAGCGCCGCGTGGTGCTGGCCGACTGGCGCCACACGCTGGTGCTGGGCGCGCTCGGCATGTGGATCTGCGGCGCCTGGGTTTATCTGGCGGGGCAGACCACCAGCGCCACCAACATGGCGCTGATTTACGCGCTTTCGCCCATCCTGATCGCGCTCATTGCGCACTTTTGGCTGAAGGAGCCGTTCAATTGGCTGCAGGGCTGCGGCGTGGCGCTGGCATTGGCCGGTGTGCTGCACGTGGTGCTGAAAGGGCAGTGGGCCGATTTGGCGCGCGTGCGCTTTGCCAGGGGCGATGCCTGGATTTTTGCGGCGTCGGTGTGCTGGGCCCTTTTTTCCATCCTGCTGAAGCGCTGGACCACGCCGCTTTCGGCCACCGCACGGCTCGGTCCCATCAGTTTCGCGGGCGTGCTGGTGCTGCTGCCGTTTGTCATCTGGGAAGCGGTAACCGGGCCGTTGCCGACGTTTTCGCTGACGGGGGTCGGCCTGGCGTTCATGGCGGCGCTGTTGCCAGGCTACGCCGCCTATCTGGTGTACGCGCTGCTGCTGCGCGACCTGGGCGCGGCGCGCGTCGGCGTGGTGTTGTATCTGGGGCCGCCTTACGTGGCGGTGATGGCGTGGATTTTTCTGGGTGAACCGATCCACGGGTATCACGTGGTCGGCCTGGCGCTGATCGCGCCCGGGATTTACCTGGTGAATCGGCGCGTTCGCACGCGTCGGCGTTGAGCCCGTGCGCCCGAGCGTGCGCTGCGGACCATGCCGGCCGATTGCCCCATCACCCGCGCGAACGCAAAGATTCGTAAAGCTGGATCGCGTGAGCCGCCGGAGGGCGCATGATCGACGGACCTCGGCGGGCGTTGCGTGCGTTCTGCGCCTGGCCCGATGGCACGTCATGACGTCTTTCATTCGCTGGACTGGCCACGCAATTCTCACCGCCCTGCCGTTTCCCGCGCGCTACCATGCGCGCTTTGCTTCTTGCGGCGGCGTGCCACCGCCGCGATTCCTGATTTGACATGCCGGATTCCATTTCCGAACAACCCGCGCCGGTGACCCCGCGTCGACGCAGCCGCGTGCGGGCGGTACTGCTCACGCTCATCGTGATCGCGCTGCTGGCGGGCACCGCCTACTATCTGGCGCAACGCGCGCGCACCCCACAAGCAGCGGGCGCGGCGCGCGGCCCCGGTGGGCGCGGCGGCTTCAGCGCGGTGACGGTGGGCACGGCCGTGGCCCAGCAAGGCGAGTTGCCGATCCTGATCGATGCGCTGGGGACGGTTACGCCGCCCGCCACCGCCACGCTGGTGCCGCAAGTCTCGGGCATCCTGACCGAGGTGCTGTTCACCGAAGGCCAGACGGTGAAGAAAGGCCAGGTGCTGGCGCGCATCGACGTGCGTCCCTTCCAGCAGGCGCTCGACCAGGCGCGCGGCACGCGCTTGCGCGACCAGGCGCAACTGGCGGCGGCGCGCGTCACGTTGCAGCGCTACCAGACGCTGTGGGAGCAGGATTCGGTCGCGCGCCAGACGCTGGACACGCAAGCCGCGCTGGTCAAGCAGCTCGAAGGCACGGTGGACGCGGATGCGGCCAACGAGCGCAGCGCCCAGTTGAACGTCGACTTCACCACGATGCGCGCGCCGATCAGCGGGCGCATCGGCCTGCGCAATGTCGATCCGGGCAATCTGGTCAGCACCGGCACCACCGGCGGCATTGCCACCATCACGCAAATCACGCCCATCGACGTGGTGTTTTCGGTGCCGCAAGGCCAGGTGCAGGCGGTGCTGGCGGCCGAGCGCACCGGCAAGCTGCCGGTGGTGGCGCTGGACCGGGCGCGCACGCAAACGCTCGCCACCGGCACGTTTCTCACGCTCAACAACGAAGTGAACACCGCCACCGGCACGGTGCTGGCCAAGGCGCGCTTTGCCAACGCCGATGGCCGGCTGTTTCCCAATGAGTTCGTGAATGCGCGGCTGCAGCTCGGTTCGCAAAGCGGCCTGCTGGTGCCGGTGACGGCCGTGCGCACCGGGCCGAATGGCGATTACGTGTATGTGGTCGATGCCGACGGCGTGGCGCACATGCGCGCCGTGACCAGCGGCCTGGCGACGCCCGACCAAACGCTGATCACGAAAGGGTTGCAGGCCGGCGAGCGCGTGGTGACCGAAGGCGGCGACCAGGTGAAGGATGGCGGCAAGGTGAAGCTGGCAGAAGCCGCAAAAGCGCCGGCCGCGGCTGAGACGCCGGCACCTGCGGGCCAGGCGGCAAAACCGGCGCAAGGCCGGGCGGCGCGGCGCGCTGCGGCATCGCAGCCGAAGTAGCGTGCCCGCCCGCGGCCGAGTTCCAGCATGAACGTTTCCCGCCTTTTCGTGCAGCGCCCGGTGGCGACGGCGCTGTTCATGCTGGCGATCGTGCTGGCCGGCCTGGTGGGTTTGCGCTTCCTGCCGCTGGCGGCGCTGCCCGAGGTCGATTTTCCGACGATCCAGGTGCAGACGCTCTATCCCGGCGGCAGTCCCGACGTGATGAGCCGCACGGTGACCGCGCCGCTGGAGCGCCAGTTCGGCCAGATGTCGGGCCTCTCCCGCATGAGCAGTGTGAGCAGCGCCGGCGTTTCCGTGATCACGCTGCAGTTCGCGCTGAATCTTTCGATGGATACCGCCGAGCAGGAAGTGCAGGCCGCCATGAATGCCGCCGGTTCGCTCTTGCCCGCCGACCTGCCCGCGCCGCCGGTGTACGCCAAGATCAATCCGGCCGATGCACCCATCATGCAGCTCGCGGTCACGTCGGCCAGCCTGCCGCTGACGCAAGTGCAGGACCTGGTGAACACGCGCCTGGCGCTCAAGATCAGCCAGATCAGCGGCGTGGGGTTGGTGACGCTTGCCGGCGGCCAGCGCCCCGCTGTGCGCGTGCAGGCCAACCTGAATGCGCTGGGCGCCATGGGCCTGGACCTGACCGCCATCAGCAACGCCATCAGCGCGGGCAACGCCAGCACCGCCAAAGGCAACTTCGATGGGCCGCTGCGCCAGTACAGCATCAACGCCAACGATCAATTGACGTCGGTGGACGACTACCGCAACCTGATCGTGGCGTACGTGAACGGCCAGCCGGTGCGCCTGAAGGACGTGGCGAGCGTGGTCAACGGCGCGGAAAACAGCCGCCTGGGCGCGTGGGCGGCGATCAAGGATGCGCCGGGATCGAAAACCCGCGCCGCCAGCCCTGAAACCGCGCTCGCACCGGCCATCATCCTGAACGTGCAGCGCCAGCCCGGCGCGAACGTGATCGCCACGGTCGATGCCATCAAGGCGCAACTGCCGACGCTGGAGCAAGGCCTGCCGCAGAGCGTGAACCTGACGGTCCTCACGGACCGCACGGTCGGCATCCGCTC
>SCQQ01000048.1 GCA_004299095.1 Burkholderiaceae bacterium
CAACGTCCCCAAGGGCAAGGTTATCCAGGTCAAGACCGCCGACGGAAAGCCGCTGCCGTCGTGGCTCAAGCTCGATCCGAAAAGCGGGAAGATCACCGGCAAACCGCCGGCTGACTTCAAGGGTGAGCTGAAAATCAACGTCAGCGTGCCGCAAGCCGACGGGTCGACCAAGACCGTTCCGATCACGATCAACGGCGACCGGTAAGCCCCGCAGCGCATCACGCGCGGCGTGACGTCCGCGTCGGGGGCTGCCCCTGGCCGATGGCCAGGCCTAAGCGATCGCGCCGATCGCTTAGGCCAGCGCCAGCCGCGCCAGTTGCCCGCTCACCGCGGTCTGCCAGGCGGCTTGCAGCGTTTCGTTGGCGCGGTGGCGCAGCCCCATGCGTTGCAGCCGCTCGAAGCGTTCCGATTTTGCCGCGCCAAACGTTTCCGCCACGCGCGGCCGCCAGTAAGCCACGCAGGCCCGGGCACGCTCACGGCCCCCATCGGTCGCGACGATGTGGCCGAGCCCTTCCAGGCCGAGCTCCATGTGGCGCTGCTCGCGCGGTGCGATCTGGCGCAGCACGTCAGCGAGCGGCGCGTAGGAACACTGTACGAGTTCCTTCAGTTGGATCCCGGTGGCGAGACCCATGAGTACATTCATCACCACCGCGTCGGTCCAGTCTTCCAGCGGATAGTGGAAAACCGAGAGCCGCATGTCGCCGCCCTGGCGCTGCTGCGGATCGAATTTGGCGTTGCGCGCCACCCGCTCGGACCAGTGATGCACCTGGTTGTAGCGCGCCTTGTCGGTGCCGAAATCCCCCATCAGGTCGAGCACGCGCCCGGCGTGGTCGGCTTTTTCCAGCACGATGCGGCTGGCGGCAATGCGCTCCTGGATGCCGGGCGCCCAGTTGATCGAATCGGCGAAACCGGCGGAACCCGCCAGCTCGCTGTCGACGAACGACGACATCAGGCGCAGCAGCTCGGCGCGGTAGCGCGGCGACGCGTTGTCGGGAACGCTCAGCTTGCCGCCGCGCGCCAGATAGTCTTCGACCGACACGACGTCGGCGGGAGAATCATTCGTCATAGCTCACCACCAGTTTGTCGGTCAGCGGCTCACTCTGACATGTGAGCACGTAGCCCGCGCGCACCTCTTGGTCTTCGAGCGCGTAATTGGCCGCCATTTCCACTTCACCCTCCAGCACCCGCGCGCGGCAGGTCGAGCACACGCCCGCCTTGCAGGAAAACGGCGCGTCGATCGCGTGGTGCAACGCGGCGTCGAGCACGCGCGTGCCGTCTTTCGGCATTTGGAACGAGCGCACCACGCCGTCCAGCGTGACCGTCACGGCGCACGTCGCGCCCGCAGTGGCGATTGCCTCCGGCGAGGCCTTCGGCCTTGGAGCTCGGCCCTGCTGCGCGGTCGCGAACAGTTCGAACTTGATGCGCTCATCGGCCAGACCACGCTTCTTCAGCGAATCGACGATGACGAGCATCAGCGCCTCCGGGCCGCAAATGAACACCGTGTCGACCGTCGACAAATCGACCCAGCGCTGGAACAACTGCTCCAGTTTCGGCGCGTCGATGCGGCCGGAAAAGAGCTCGATTTCCTGGCCTTCCAGGCTCAGCACATTGAGCACCGAAAAGCGGTGCAAATACAGATTCTTGAGATCTTCGAGCTCCTCGCGAAACATGATCGACGTCATGCGCCGATTGGCGTAGACCAGCGTGAATTGCGAACGCGGCTCGCGCGCGAGCGTCGTCTTGATGATGGAAATCAGCGGCGTGATGCCCGATCCGGCGGCAAACGCGAGGTAGTGCCGTTCGGCGTCCGGGTCGAGCGGTGCGTGGAAGCGCCCCATCGGCGGCATCGCTTCAATGACGTCGCCGCGTTTCATCTCGCCGTTGGCCCAAGTCGAGAACGCGCCGCCCGTGACACGCTTGATTCCCACGCGCAGCAGCGGGGCCCCCACCGCGGCGCAAATCGAGTAGGACCGGCGCAGTTCCACGCCATCGAAATCACGGCGAAAAGTGAGGTACTGCCCCTGCGTGAAGCGGAACAGGTCGGCCGCTTGCGCCGGCGGTCGCAGCGACACCGCGACCGCGTTGCGCGTCTCCGGATGGATGCCGACAACCTCTAGGGGATAAAAACGCGCCATGTGCTCTCCATCCGGTCAAAGGCACTTGAAATAATCAAACGGCTCCCGGCATGCCTTGCAACGGTACATGGCCTTGCAGGGCGTGGAGCCGAAGGGGCTGATCAGCTCGGTCTCGGTCGAGCCGCAGCGCGGGCATGGCACCGCAGCGCCGCCCCCCATGAGGCGTGCCGCACGTGCGCCGACGCGCGCGTTGGCGGCGACGCCGTGCTGCGGCGGCGCAATACCAAAGTCCTTGAGTTTCTTCCGCGCTTCGGGCGTGATCCAGTCGGTGGTCCAAGGCGGTGCGAGCTTCTGCTCGACGCGCACGTCGGCCACGCCTTTTTTCTTCAAATGCGCGCGAACCAGTTCGCCGATGATGCGCGTGGCCGGGCAGCCCGAATAGGTCGGCGTGATGGTGACGACCAGCGTGCCGCCGTCATATGCCACCTCGCGCACCATCCCGAGGTCGATCACCGACACCACCGGAATTTCCGGGTCCGGCACTTCGGCGAGCCACCGCCAGATCGCCGGATCGACAGCAGGTGTGGCAGCCACCACGGAAGACATCGCCGACCTCACCAGCGCGCGTCCGGGTAGGCACGCCGCAGGAACTGCATGTCCGCCAGGACGTAGCCCAAGTGCTCCGTATGTTTGCCGGTCTTGCCGCCCTTGTGCACTCCGCCGTCGCCTTCGGGGCGCGGCAGCGTAGCCTCGTCCAGCACGCTGTTCACGTGCGCCAGCCAGGCCGGGCGCAAGGAGTCCGCGCGCGGTGCAATCTTCGCGGCCGCCATCGCGTCGTCCACAGCGTCACACAGGAACAAGTCGCCGGTATAGGGCCACAGGCGCTCCAGCGCCGCTTCCATGCGGCGGTGGCTTTCCTCGCTGCCATCGCCCAGGCGCACCACCAGATCAGCCGAGCGGCGCACGTGGTAAGCCACTTCCTTTTCCGCCTTGGCCGCAATTTCGGCCACGCGCGGGCTGGCGGAATCCTGCAAGTGGCGCAGCAACTCGTCGTGGAACACGTCGAACAAAAACTGCCGCATCGTGGTCACGGCCATGTCGACGTTGGGCAGTTCCGCCAACAGCGCGTTGCGGTACTTGAGCGCGTCGCGCAAGTACGCCAGGTCGTTGGCCGAACGGCCCTTGGCTTCCACTTCGCCCGCCAGGTGCAGCCACAACTGCGCGTGCCCGATCAGATCCAGCGCCACGTTGGTGAGCGCGATTTCTTCTTCCAGCGCCGGGCCGTGGCCACACCATTCCGACAGGCGATGGCCGAGGATGAGCGTGGTGTCGCCGATGCGGCACAGCCATTCGAAGAACGCCGGCTTCAGCGCGGCGTTTTCCACGCAGGCATCGGGCGTGTGGCTGTACTGCACGGTGTCGCCGATTTCGCCCGGGCGCAGCGTGGTGAGGTCGGCCACGGTGGTCATCACATCTTCCCGGCTTCTTTCGGCATCTCGAAGAAGGTCGGATGTCGATAGACCTTGCTTTCCGCCGGATCGAACATCGGCCCTTTCTCGGACGGCGTGGAGGCCGCGATATCAGCTGACTTCACCACCCAGATCGACACGCCTTCCTTGCGCCGCGTGTACACGTCGCGCGCGTTGTCGATCGCCATTACCGCATCGGCCGCGTGCAGACTGCCAACGTGGTGATGGTTGAGGCCGTGCTGGCCCCGAATGAAAACTTCCCAGAGTGGCCATTCCTGTGCCATTGCCTGTCTCCCGAATCCGTCGTTACGCCGCCGCACGCCGGCGCGTTTCCTTCGCCGCGTACGCCATCAGGCCGTCGCGGAACCACTGCCCACCTTCCCACGCCTCGCGGCGCGCCTCCAGGCGCTCGCGGTTGCACGGGCCGTTGCCTTTCACCACTTGATAGAACTCGTTCCAGTCGGGCTCGGAAAAATCGTAGCCCTGCTTGGCCTCGTTCCACTGCAGCTTGTCGTCCGGTACTTTCAGGCCCAGGTAGTCGGCCTGCGGCACGGTTTCGTTGACGAACTTCTGGCGCAGCTCGTCGTTGCCGTTCATCTTGATTTTCCAGCGCATGGATTGCGCCGAATGCACGCTGTCCTTGTCGGACGGGCCGAACATCATGAGCGACGGGTACCAGAAGCGGTTGAGCGCGTCCTGCGCCATTTCCTTCTGCTCGGGCGTGCCGAACGCCATGTTCATCATGATGGAATAGCCCTGGCGCTGGTGGAAGCTCTCCTCCTTGCAGATGCGCACCATGGCGCGCGAATACGGTCCGTAGGAGCAGCGCTGCAGCGGCACCTGGTTCATGATGGCCGCGCCGTCCACCAGCCAGCCGACCGCGCCCATGTCGGCCCAGGTAAGCGTGGGATAGTTGAAGATGGACGAGTACTTCATCTCGCCGGAGAGCAGCTTTTCGGTCAGCTCGTCGCGGCTGATGCCCAGCGTTTCGCAGGCGCAGTAGAGGTACAGGCCGTGCCCGGCTTCGTCCTGCACCTTGGCCAGCAGGATGAGCTTGCGCTCCAGCGACGGCGCGCGCGTGATCCAGTTGCCCTCGGGCAGTTGCCCCACCACTTCGGAATGCGCATGCTGGCCAATCTGCCGGATCAGCGTTTTGCGGTAGCCTGCGGGCATGGGGTCCTTGGGCTCGACCTTGATGCCGGCGTCGATGCGCGCCTGGAAGGCGGCGTCGTCGGCGCCGGTCTGGTCGGTTTCGATGTTTTGTGCGTACATGGGGACGCGCTCCGATGCGATGCGATGCGAATGAAAGCAATCACCTCGCTTATATCACCCAAACCGGCGTGTCGCCGGCGGCGCGATGGAAGCGAAATCGCGGCGCGCATCGCGGGAGACCTGTGGTCAAAAGGAGCGGCCCTGTCGGATGGAAAGCCGACAGCCCGACCGACAAGCGACAGGCCGGCGGATTTCGTCGATCAGGAACCCAAGCGTCAACCTGGCCGCCCCTGGTTCCTCAAGTCCTGGATCTCGAAGAAGCCTTCCTTGTGCGTCAGTTGCTCCTGTGCGCCCAAGGTTTTGGCCACCGCCATGCAATCGTCGACGAACGCCGTGCTGCCGGCCACGAACACGCTGGTGCCCGACAGATCCGGATAGAGCTTGGGCAAGAGCGCCGTGATGCGCCCGTGCAGGAAACCTTCCTTCTGCTCGCGCGTGAGCGTCACCTTGTAGTCGAAATTGCGATGCTTGGTGCGCCACCACGCCAACATGCCGCGCCCGTACACGTCGGCTTCGGTGCGCGCCGAGAAAATGATTTCGACTTTCTTGCGGTAGCCGCGCCGCAGCGCCGCTTCGGACAAATCCAGCACCGGCGCGAGGCCCGTGCCCGCAGCCAGGCACAGCACCGGCGTCTCGGCCGACGGATCGCCGATGAACGCGCCATAGGCGCCGTTGACCTTGACGGTGTCGCCCGGCTTTAGCGTCTCGGCAATCCAAGTACTGGTCACGCCGCCTTCGGTGCGCGCGATCTGCAGCGTGATCTCGCCAGTGGATTGCGGCGCGTTGGCGATCGAATAAGCGCGCAGCGGAATGCCGGCGCGCGGGTCGCCCAGGCGCACATACTGCCCAGGCCAATAGCGGATCGGTTTGCCCACCGGCCGCAAGTGCAACTCGAGCGTGCGCGGCGTGAGTTCGCGCCGGTCGACCAGCACAAAGAGCGCGCCTTCGCGCGGCGGAAACAGCTTGGGCCGCGCTTCGGCATCCAGCCACTCGATTTCCATTTCGTCGGAAAGCTGTTTGGCCATGCACATCAGGCCGTAGCCGTTCTTGCGCTCGTCTTCGGTGAGCGCCATGTCGAGCACCATGCCCTGGTCGAATTCGCCTTGCAGCACCTTGACCTTGCATTCGCCGCACGCGCCGGCGCGGCAATTGTTCGGCAGCGCATAGCCGGCCCGCTCCAGCGCCATCAGGGCCGTGTCTTCCTTTTTCCACTCAACGAGCTTGCCCGAGGGCTGAATCACGATGCGCGCCATGTGCGGGAGAACTCCAAGCAGCCCAAAACAAAACGCGCGGCATGCCCGCTGTCGACAGGTCGCGCGGTTTCAACGGATCAGCCGCCGTCAGAACACCGGAATGATGTCGTCCATGGCGACATCGGAGATTTCCTCGCCGGTGATGCCGACTTCGGGAATCGCCGGGAACGGAATGTTGTAGCGATCGAGCACGCCTTTCAGATTCAGGATGGCGTTGCGCCAGTTTTCCTTCTTGGCCTCGTACGTCGGAATGCCGAAACCGGCGCCGCGCGCGATTTCCTCGCCTTCGCGCTGGTTCTTGATGAAATCCGCCGGCAAGTCCCAGAAGTCGGTGGGCGGCTCGAACAGTACGGCTGAGAGGAACAGGTAGCCGGCGCGAATCTGCTTGGTGACAATGGCCTTGTCGGCGTCTTTCAGCCCCGGGTAATCGCGCTCCATCACCGCCATGCAGATCGCCATGTGGCGGCCTTCGTCGCGGCCAATGTTCTTGAAGGCTTCCTTGAACACCGGCTCGCGGCAGTTCTCGTACATCTGCTTGAAGATCGTGGCTGCCGCGATTTCGCCCATCAGGAACGAGCTGAACAGCACCGCCAAATCGTATTTGGGCACCGCCGACTTGTAGCCGTCCCAGTAGCGCGCGCCATTGAAATAAAGCCACTTGGCGTTCTTGTGCAGTTTCTTGCCGATCTCGGTTTTGGGCTCGTAGGTGAGCGGATCGGGGTGGCCGAGCAGCTTGGTGATCGAAAGGCCACACATGATCTCGTGGTTCTGCTCGTCGCTTTCCACCGAGAAGAAACACTTGCGCACCGGATCTTCCTCGTGCACCTCGTAGGTCTTGATGAGCGCTTCGGCAAAAACGGGCGGCGCCGACGCGTCGAACACCGACAGCAGCGTCCACCAATACGCAATCGCTTCGCGTTCTTCCCACGAGTAGCTCTCGACGTCAAGCGTGTCCCAAGGCAGTTTTTCCGGTTCCCAGTATTCGCGCAGCGAGGATTCCCAGATTTCCTGCATCTTCTCGGTCTTGCGCCGCCACGACAGCGGATAGATGTTGGGCTGCTGGATTTCCGGTGGGAACTCCATCTTGTCGGCATAGCGTTCTTTGCTGGACATCGCGTTTCCTCGGTGTGGTTTGGCTCGTCGAGTCGATGCGCGCGCTACCGGGGTCATGGCGGAACCGGGGCAGGGTTTCCCGTATCACGCGGGCCGCAGCGGCGACACAAGATCAAAGCCTAGGGCTGCCCGGAAGCCAGCCCATTGACCCGAGTCAAGGAAAACGCGAAGCAAGCGTTGGGCGCGTTATCCGACGGCCGCAAGCACGACCTACCCGCGAGCTGCGCCGAAACCCGACAGGCCGGCCGCGCGCGCAGCCGTGTCCGGCTACTTGATCCGTGTCCAGGTCTGCGTGCGCCCAAACGGCCCGATGGAGCCGCGCACGTCAAGCTTCTGGCCGCCGTCCACTGGCGTCAGGCGCAGCGCATACGTGGTGCCGCTTTCCGGGTCGAGGATGCGGCCGTCTTCCCACATGTCCTTGCCTTCGACTTTTTTCGCGCCGCGAATGATTTCCAGACCGACCATGGGCTGGTCCTTGCGGTCATCGGTGCAACGCGTGCAGAGCTCCTTGGGATCGGCGCCCGGGCGCAGCAGGCGCTCGACGTGGCCCGTGAGCACGCCGCCCGCCTCGGCGATGACGATCTGCGCCTTGGGCGCGCCGGTCTTGTCATCGAAGCTTTCCCATGTGCCTACCGGACTCATTTGCGCCCAGGCCGGGGCACACGCCACGACACCCAGGAGCGCGATTGCCCAGCGTCGCACGGCTGTCCTCTGCCGCTCGAACGCGTTCCGGCCTTACGCCAGCGCCGCGTCGGTGCTGAGCAGATTGCCCACGCCCGAGCGCGCGGTAATCATCAGGCTCGCGGTTTCGGGGAACAGGCGTTCAAAGTAGAAACGCGCCGTTTGCAGCTTGGCCCGGTAAAAGCCGTCGTTGCTGCCGCCCGCGATTTTCTTCTGCGCCACGCTCGCCATGCGCAGGAAGAAATAGCCGAAAACCAGGTGGCCCGCCACGCGCAGGAAATCGCCGGCAGCGGCACCCACTTCATCCGGATCGGTCATGCCCTGATAGCCGATCTGCATCGCGAATTCGTTGAATTTTTCCGCAAGGCTGGCGAGCGGCTTGACGAACTGCGCCAGGTTGCTGTTGGCGCTCGATTCCTTCAGCAGCGCCGCCACTTGGGCGCCGAACGCGCGCAATGCGGTGCCCTGGTCACCCAACACCTTGCGCCCGAGGAAATCCAGCGCCTGCACCGTGTTGGTGCCTTCGTAAATCATGTTGATGCGCGCGTCGCGCACGAACTGCTCCATGCCGTTTTCGTGGATGTAACCGTGGCCGCCGAACACCTGCATGCAGGCGTTGGTGGCGGTGAAGCCGTTATCGGTCAGGAAGGCTTTCACGATAGGCGTGAGCAACGCCAACTGCGCCCCGCTTTCTTTCCGCACCGCTTCATCAGGATGATGCTCGGCCTGGTCCAGCAGCAGCGCGCAGTGGGCCGTGAGCGCGCGCCCGCCTTCGGCGTACGCCTTGGCGGTGAGCAGCATGCGGCGCACGTCGGGGTGCACGATGATCGGATCGGCTGGCTTGTCCGGTGCCTTCGGGCCCGACAGGCTGCGCATCTGCAACCGATCCTTGGCGTAGGCCAGCGCGTTCTGGAAAGCCACCTCCGTCAGGCCGAGCGACTGGTTGCCCACGCCCAGGCGTGCGCCGTTCATCATCACGAACATGGCCATCAAGCCCTTGTTGGGCTGACCCACCATCTGTCCTTCGGCGCCGTCCAGGCTCAACTGGCAGGTGGCGTTGCCGTGGATGCCCATCTTGTGCTCGATGGCGGTGCAGTAAATGGCGTTGCGCTCGCCCAGCGTTCCGTCGGCTTTCACCTTGACCTTGGGCACGATGAACAGGCTGATGCCCTTGCTGCCCACCGGCGCGTCCGGCAGCCGCGCCAGCACCAGATGGATGATGTTGTCGGTGAAATCGTGTTCACCGGCGGAAATGAAAATCTTGCTGCCGGTGATCCGGTACGTGCCATCCGCCTGCGGCACGGCCTTGGTGCGCAGCAGCCCCAAGTCGGTGCCGCAATGCGGCTCGGTCAGGCACATGGTGCCGGCCCATTCGCCGCTGGTGATCTTGGGCAAGAACGTTTTCTTTTGCGCGTCGCTGCCGTGCGCCAGCAGCGCGGCATAGACGCCATGCGCGAGGCCGGGGTACATGGCCCAGGCCTGGTTGGCGCTGTTCATCATCTCGCTCACGCAGTTGCTCACCACCTGCGGCAGGCCCTGGCCGCCGAATTCAGGCTCGCAGGTCAGCGCCGGCCAGCCGCCTTCCACATATTGCGCATAGGCTTCCTTGAAGCCCTTGGGCGGCTTGACGGCATGCGTGGCGGGATCGAGCGTGCAGCCCTCGTCGTCGCCGCTCAGGTTGATCGGTTGCAGCACGCCGGCCGCGAACTTGCCGCCCTCTTCGATCACCGCGTCGAGGGTGTCGGCGTCCATGTCCGCAAAGCGCGGCATGGCCTTCAGGGCGTCGGTGACGTTCAAGACCTCATGCAGCACGAATTGCATGTCGCGCAACGGCGGGGTATAGCTGGGCATGGTGAATATCTCCTGGAAATTCGTTGGATCCGACGGACCGGCTGCGTCGCGCGAACTGGCATGGACCGCGCGCACGCTGGACAGTTGGCATCGTAATGTAAAGAACGCCGCCGGACGCTGAAACGACCCGTGCTGAAACGGTCACTTTCAGTCGTCGCATCAATCGGGGGTCGGAATACGAAAACGCCATGCGACTCATGGCGCCAAAGGCGCGATCGATTCGGCCATGGGCGCGAATCGCTGTCTCGCAACACATCAATTACGTGGCCATTTCCGGGATTTTTCTTGAGCCCAATCTCAGTCCACGCTGCAGGTGCCATGTCGGGAGCATGGTGCGCAGGACAAGATTTCGTTCGACGTCGCCCGTCCCTTGTGGTGAAATGGCGCGCCCCATTTCGGGTGCTTTCTGGGAGTGAATGATGATCCGTCAATTCCTGGTTCTCGCCGCCGCGGCACTGGTGATGTCCGGACCCGCCTGGGCCGCCAACTCGCAGCAAGAAGTGATGAAGTCGTGCAATGCGCAAGCCGCCGGCAAGAAGGGCGACGAGCGCAAGGCCTTCATGAGCGCCTGCCTCAAGGGCGAGACCCCGGCGCCCGCCAAGGCCATGACGCAGCAGGAAAAAATGAAGGCCTGCAACAAGGAAGCCACCGGCAAGAAAGGCGACGCGCGCAAAGCGTTCATGAGCGAGTGCCTGAAGAAATAGCGCGGCCATCTGCCCTGCCGTACGGCGCAACGGATTGCCGGGCAGCCAGACGGGGCGCGCTGACCAGATGAACCCGCGCCCTATCCGCGGCCGACGAACGGCATCTTGGTCGCCATGACCGTGTGGAACAGCACGTTGGCGTCGAGCGGCAGGTTTGCCATGTAGAGCACCGATTGCCCGACGATGCCGACGTCCATGCGCGGCTCGACCGCGGTGTGTCCGCTGGCCTGCAGGATGCCGGCTGCCATCGGCGCGGTCATTTCAGTGGCGGCATTGCCGATGTCGATTTGACCCACGGCGATGTCGTACTTGCGGCCATCCAGCGACGCCGCACGCGTGAGGCCCGTCACGCCATGCTTGGTCGCGGTGTACGGCGCCGAATTCGGACGCGGCGCATGCGCCGAAATCGAACCGTTGTTGATGATGCGGCCGCCCTGCGGGCTTTGTGCCTTCATGACGCGGAACGCTTCACGCAGGCACAGGAACATGCCGGTCAGGTTCACGTCGACCACGCGCTGCCACTGGGCCAGCGTGAGGTCTTCGAGCGGAACGGCCGGCGCACCGCTGCCGGCATTGTTGAACAGCACGTCCACGCGGCCAAAACGCTCGACACAGTGCCTGAACAGTTGCGCCACCGACTGCTCGTCCGTCACGTCGGCCGGCGCCGCCAGCGCCCGCTCCCCGGCCCCGGACTCCGCCACGACCCGCTGCAGTGGTTCCGCGCGGCGCCCCGCCAGTGCCACGCGGTAGCCGGCCTGCAGCAGGGCCAGCGCCGCGGCGCGCCCGATGCCGGTGCCCGCACCGGTGACGATGGCAACTTTGGAATCCGATGGTGGCATGACGCGCTCCGGTTGCAGGGTTCGAGCGCACCAGTTTAATCAGGCCGATGGGATGCTCCACGAACGCGAGAGCGCGAGCGGTCGCCGGTTCAACGCGGCACCCGCGCTGCCATCAAGCGGGCGTCACGGTTCGCGGATCATGGTGCCGAAGGCCTGGTCGGTCAGGACTTCCAGCAGCATCGAGTGCGCCACGCGCCCGTCGATGATGTGCACCGCGCCGACGCCGCTCTTGACGGCATCGAGCGCGCCCGAAAGCTTGGGCAGCATGCCGCCCGAAATGGTGCCGTCGGCCACCAGCGCGTCGATCTGCCGCGGCGTGAGCTCGGTGAGCAACTGGCCGTTCTTGTCGAGCACGCCCGGAATGTTGGTGAGCACCAGCAGCTTTTCGGTTTGCAGCACGCCAGCCAGCTTGGCCGCCACCACGTCGGCGTTGATGTTGTAGCTCTCGTTTTCTTCGCCGAAGCCGATCGGGCTCACCACCGGAATGAACTGGTCGTCCTGCAGCGCCGACACCACCGCCGGATCGATGCGCACGATCTCGCCCACCTGACCCACGTCGTGCTCGACGGTGGGGTCTTTCACGTCCACCATGCGCAGCTTGCGCGCGCGGATCAGGCCACCGTCGCGCCCCGTCAGGCCCACGGCCTTGCCACCGGCCTGGTTGATCAGGCCGACGATGTCCTGCTGCACTTCGCCGCCCAGCACCCACTCGACCACTTCCATGGTTTCGGCGTCGGTCACGCGCATGCCCTGGACGAACTCGGCCTTCTTGCCGATGCGCCCCAGCGCCGCCTCGATTTGCGGGCCGCCGCCGTGCACCACCACCGGATTGATGCCGACCAGCTTCAGCAGCACGACGTCTTCGGCAAACGCCTGCTGCAGCTTCGGGTCGGTCATCGCGTTGCCGCCGTACTTGATGACCATCGTCTTGCCGTGGTACTCGCGGATGTAGGGCAGCGCCTCGGCCAGGATTTGCGCCTTGTCGCGCGGCAGGAGCGTGGGCAGATCAGGATTCATGGCAGGTAACGAAGTGACCGGAAATGAAATCGCGCGATATTAACGCGCAACCACGGCGAGAAGAATGACGAAATGACGTCGCCCGCGGCGTCAATGACGGCGCTCGTGCGCCATGACCCGCATCCGTCGTGCCGCACGAGCCGCGTCATCGACACGCGGCGAAGTCATCGACCGGTTGGGCTGGCCACGGCAATCACCGCATCCGGACCGGGAACGGCGATCAAACCATCGCGGCCTCTTCACGTTGATGGGCCATGTGCGGCATCGGCGTGCGGATCAGGTAGTCGAAGGCGCTGAGCGCCGCCGTGGCGCCGGCGCCGGCGGCCACCACGATCTGCTTGTACGGCACGGTGGTGCAGTCGCCGGCGGCAAACACGCCGGGCACGTTGGTCTCGCCCCGGGCGTTGACCTCGATCTCGCCAAACTTGCTGCGTGCCACCGTGCTGCCCAGCCACTCGGTGTTGGGCACTAGGCCGATCTGCACGAACACGCCTTCGAGGTCGACCCTGGCATCGGTGCCGTCGCCGCGATGCTTGAAGCGCAGGCCGCTCACCTTGCCGCCGTCGCCGGTGATCTCGGTGGTCTGCGCGTTGGTGTGAATAGTGACGTTGGGCAGGCTTTTCAACTTTTTGATCAGCACGGCGTCGGCCTTCATCTCGGGCAGGAATTCGAGCACGGTAACGTGGTTGACCACGCCGGCCAAGTCGATTGCGGCCTCGACGCCCGAGTTGCCGCCGCCGATCACCGCCACGTCTTTGCCCTTGAACAGCGGCCCGTCGCAGCTCGGGCAGTAGGCCACGCCCTTGGTGCGGTATTCGTCTTCGCCGGGCACGCCGACATTGCGCCAGCGCGCACCGGTAGCCAGGATGACGCTGCGGCTGTGCAGCGTGCCGCCGTTGCCCAGCTTGACGGTGATGAGGCCGCCCGGCTGCGCGGCGGGCACCAGCTCGGCCACGCTTTGCGCGGTGATCAAGTCGACCCCGTAGTCGCGCACGTGCCGCTCCAGCGCGCTGGCGTATTCGGGGCCGGTGGTGTGCGAGATGCCGGGGTAGTTGGCGATATCCAGCGTGTCGTTCACCTGGCCACCGAAACGCTCGGAGACGATGCCGGTGCGGATGCCCTTGCGTGCCGCGTAGATGGCCGCGGCCGCGCCAGCCGGGCCACCGCCGACGACGAGCACTTCGAACGGGTCCTTGGCCGACAGCTTTTGCGCGTCGCGCCGGGCGGCGCCGGTGTCCACCTTTTGCAGGATTTCCTCCAGCGTGATGCGGCCGCTGTGAAACAGTTGGCCGCCCTGGAACACGGTGGGCACGCCCATGATGTCGCGCGCCTTGATTTCGCCCTGGAACAGGCCGCCGTCGATGATGGTGGTCTTGACGCGCGGGTTGTGGATGCTCATGAGCGAGAGCGCCTGCACCACGTCCGGGCAGTTGTGGCAGGACAGGCTCATGTAGACCTCGAAGTCGAGGTCAGTGTCCAGCGCCTTGATCTGCTCGATCACCTCGGGCTCGACCTTGGGCGGGTGCCCGCCGGTCCATAGCAGCGCCAGGATGAGCGAGGTGAACTCGTGCCCCAAGGGAATGGCGGCAAACCTCAATTGCGTGCCGCTGCCGGGGCGCGCCAGCGTGAACGACGGCACGCGCGTATCCCGGCCGTCGGTGCGCAGGGCGATCTTGTCGGCGCGGATGGCAGCGATTTCTTCCAGCAATTCGCGCAGCTCGGTTGATTTGGCGTCAGCGTCCAAAGTGGCGACTATCTCGAACGGTTCTTGCACGCGCTCCAGATAGGCGGCGAGTTGTTGCTTGATGTCAGGGTCCAACATGCTGGCTCCTTCAGTAGGTTGTGGCCCGCTTCGCGCGGTGCCGAAGATGACGAACGGGTTTCACCCGCGACCTCGACGACGGCGCTCGCGCGCCACGACCGGCATCCGGTCATGCGGCTCCAGCCGCGTCATCGATGCGAAACGAGGTCATCGCGGCGCCTGGCGCCGCGCGTCATGCAACCGTCAAATCTTCCCCACCAGGTCGATCGAAGGCTTCAGCGTCTTCTCGCCTTCCTTCCACTTGGCAGGGCAGACCTCATCGGGATGCTCGGCGGTGTACTTGGCGGCCTTCAGCTTGCGCAGCGTCTCGCTGACGTCGCGGGCGATTTCGTTGGAGTGCACTTCCATCGTCTTGATGGTGCCGCTGGGGTCGATCACGAACGTGCCGCGCAGCGCCAAGCCCTCTTCTTCGATGTGCACGCCGAAGTTGTGGGTCATCTGGTGCGTGGGGTCGCCCACCAGGAAGAATTTGGCCTTGCCCACGGCGTCCGACGTTTCGTGCCAGACCTTGTGGCTGAAGTGCGTGTCGGTGGTCACGACGAACACTTCGGCGCCCAGCTTCTGGAACTCGGCGTAGTGCTCGGCCGCGTCCTCGATCTCGGTCGGGCAGTTGAAAGTGAAGGCGGCGGGCATAAAGATGACCACGGACCAGTTCTTGCCGTTGCTGAAGTGGTTCTCGGTGACTTCCTCGAACTTGCCGTTGCGGAACGCCTGCGCCTTGAAAGGCTGGACTTGGGTGTTGATCAGCGACATGAAAAATCCTTTGAAAGGGTTGAAAAACAGATGTGCAAGAGAGGTCGGGGCGCCCAAGCCAAATACAAATCGTTCTTATCTATGGGCCTGACAGACGCGGTCTATCGACCGGATGCACCGGGCGCGCCGACGGTGGCGCTGGCCCCGGCAGTCGGCTCAGGGCAATAACGGAGACAAATTCGGAACCCGCCACGCCCAAGTGCGCAAGCGACCCTCCCGCCGCCCGCGATTTCGCTTGCAGTGCGGCGCCCCGGGCACAATAATCGCCAACGCTTGACGGCCGCGAACTTGCACGACGCCAAGACAACAACGGAGGCAATGAATCGATATGGCCACGACAACGACAACCGATGAGAGCGGTATCCGCGCTCGCGTCATGCACAAGATGGCATGGCGACTGATGCCTTTCCTCGGCTTTCTTTACTTCATCAATTACCTGGATCGCACCAACATCGGTTTCGCCGCGCCGCACGGCATGAACGAGGCGCTGGGCTTCACGCAGGCGGCGTTCGGCCTCGCATCCGGGTTGTTCTTCATCGGCTACCTGGTTCTGGAAGTGCCGTCCAATCTAGCGCTGCACAAGTTCGGCGCGCGCCGCTGGATCGCCCGCATCATGGTGACCTGGGGCATCGTGGCATCGCTGATGGCGTTTGCGCACACGGCAGGCACGATGTATCTGCTGCGATTCCTGCTCGGTATCGCCGAAGCCGGTTTCTTCCCCGGCATCATCTTTTACCTGACGTTCTGGTATCCGCGGGAAGCGCGCGGCAAGGCCGTGGCGCTCTTCATGCTGGCGGTGCCCATTTCGGCCGTGATCGGTGCGCCGCTCTCGGGTTGGCTGATTTCCGCCGGCCACCAGATCCTCTTCGGCTTGGACGGCTGGCGCTTCATGTTCCTGGTCGAAGGCGTGCCGGCCATCGTGGTCGGCGTCATGTGCTGGTTCTACCTGACCGACCGGCCGGAAGATGCCAAGTGGCTGGCGCCGGACGAACGCACGTGGCTGGCCAACCACATGAACGCGGAACACGCACAGACCGAAAAGCAATACCGCTATACGCTGCGCGAGGCGCTCACCAAGCCGCGCATCCTGGCGCTGTGCTTCGTTTATTTCGGCATCGTCTACGGCCTTTACGCGGTGTCGTTCTTCCTGCCCACCATCATTGCGGGCTTCAAGCAAACCTTCCACACCAACTTCACGGTGTTGCAGCAAGGTTTCATCGTGGCCATTCCGTTCTTTTTCGGCGCCATCGCGATGTACTACAACGGCAAGCACAGTGACGCCACCGGCGAACGCGTCTGGCACGTGGCACTGGCCAGCATCATCGGCGGCATCGCCGTTCCGATTGCGCTCTACCTGCAGTCACCCTACACCGCCATGGCGGCACTCACGATCTGCGTGATGGGCGTCTGCGCCGCGCTGCCGACGTTCTGGTCGCTGCCGACGGCCTTTCTGACCGGCGCCGCAGCCGCTGGCGGCATCGCACTGATCAATTCGCTGGGCAACTTGGCGGGCTTCGCCGCGCCCTACATCACCGGCTGGCTCACCGATCTGACGGGCACCGAAAAAGCCGGCCTGTGGGTGGTCGGCTTGATGATGGTGGCTGCGGGGATCGTCGCGATCGCGCTCAAAGCCACACCGGAACCGGAAAGCGCAGGAGCGGCAAAAGCCTCAGTGCAGCGCGCCTGAAACGCAGATCTGGCCGCGCGCAGGCCGGCCAGATCGAATTGCGGTCGGCCGCGGTTGCGGCAGCTGCGGCGTCAGCCGCCCAGATAGGCGCGGCGCACTGAATCGTTGGCGAGCAGGCTGGCACCGGTGTCTTCCAGCACGACGCGGCCGTTCTCGAGCACATAGCCGCGGTCGGCGACGCGCAGCGCCTTGTTGGCGTTTTGCTCGACCAGGAACACCGTCACGCCTTGCTGCCGGATGGTTTCGATGATCTCGAAAATCTGCGCGATGATGAGCGGCGCCAGGCCGAGCGTCGGCTCGTCCAGCAGCAGCAGGCGCGGCTTGCTCATGAGCGCGCGGCCAATCGCCAGCATTTGCTGCTCGCCGCCCGACATGGTGCCGGCGCGCTGATTGGCGCGGTCGCGCAAGCGCGGGAACAGTTCGAACACGTGTTCCAGCGTTTCTGCCGTCTCGGTCTTGGAGAGAAAGAACCCGCCCATGTCCAGGTTCTCGGTCACCGTGAGCGCCGGGAACATGCGCCGGCCTTCCGGTGAAATGGCAATGCCCTTGCGCATGATCTGGTGCGAAGGCAGCGCGGTGATGTCCTGGCCTTCGAACAGCACTTGGCCGCCGCTGGCGCGCGGATCACCGCAAATAGTCATGAGCGTGGAGGTTTTGCCGGCGCCGTTGGAGCCGATCAGCGTGACGATCTCGCCCACGTCCACGTGCAGGCTGACCTGGTTGACCGCGCACACCGCGCCGTAATAGGTGGTGAGTTCCTGCAGTTCGAGCATGGGCGTCGCCATGGATGTCCCCTACTCTTCGCCCAGATAGGCTTTGACGACGCGCTCGTCATGGCGGATGACGTCGGGCGTACCCAGGGCGATCGGCCGGCCGTGCTCCATCACCAGAATGCGTTCGGAAACGCCCATGACCAAACTCATGTCGTGTTCGATCAGCAGCACCGCCACGCCCCGTTGTTCGCGCAGTTGCCGAATCAGCCCCTGCAGCTCTTTCTTTTCTTGCGGATTCAGGCCCGCCGCGGGCTCGTCGAGCATGAGCACGCGCGGCCCGGTCACCATGCAACGCGCAATCTCGAGCCGGCGCTGGTGGCCGTAAGCCAGGGTCCCGGCCTCGCGGTTGGCAAACGCGCGCAAACCGACTTCATCCAGCCAGTCCACGGCGCGCTCCAGCGCTTTCTTTTCGCTTTCGCGATACGCGCGCGTACGCAGGATGCCCGCCGGCAGTGAAGTCTTCAAGTGCAGGTGTTGCGCCACCAGCAGGTTCTCCAGCACCGTCATGTGCTTGAACAGGCGTACGTTCTGGAACGTGCGCACCACGCCGCGGCGCGCCACCACGTGGCTGCCGAGCCCCGCGATGTTTTGGCCTTCAAGCACGATCTGGCCCGTGGTCGGACGGTAGAAACCGCTGATGCAATTGAACACCGTGGTCTTGCCCGCGCCGTTCGGACCGATGATGGCGAAGATCTCGCGCTCGCCCACGTCGAATTCGATGCCATCCACCGCCAGCAGGCCGCCAAAGCGCATGCTGAGGCCTGCCACCCGCAGGAAAGAATCAGCCACGGCGCAGCACCTCGGCGCGCGCGCGGTTGCTGACGACCCGCTGCGCGGCAATGGACACCCGCCTGCCAACCATCACCGGGCGCATCGCTACGGCACCTCCACCTGGTGGCGCTTCATCGGCAGCAGGCCTTGCGGGCGCCAGATCATCATGACGATCATCACCAGGCCAAAAATCAGCATGCGGTAGCCGGCGAACTCACGTGCCAGCTCGGGCAACACGGTGATGAGGATGGCAGCCAGAATGACACCCAACTGAGACCCCATGCCGCCCAACACAACCACCGCAAGCACCAGGGCCGATTCGATGAACGTGAACGATTCGGGATTGACGATGCCTTGGCGCGCCGCGAACAATGCGCCGCCAAACCCCGCGAACATGGCGCCCATGGTGAACGCGGACAGCTTGATCGTGGTGGGATTGAGGCCCAGCGACCGGCAGGCAATTTCGTCTTCGCGCAAGGCTTCCCAGGCGCGTCCCACCGGCATCCGGATGAGTCGGTTGGAAAACCACAGGGTAACGGCCGCCAAAACCAGCGCCATCAGGTAGAGCGCCACGATGATGTGCGAGGAATCGTAGGTCAGGCCGAAAAACTGGTGGAACGTCTCGCCGCCATGCGCGGCCTTTCGAGTCAGCTCAAGGCCCAGCACGGACGGCTTCGGGATACCCGAAATACCGTCAGGCCCCCCGGTCCACTGCGTCAGATTGGTGAGCAACAGCCGAATGATTTCACCAAAACCCAGCGTCACGATGGCCAGGTAGTCGCCGCGCAAGCGCAACACCGGAAACCCGAGGATGAAGCCGAAGAACGCCGCCATGGCGCCGGCCACCGGCAGCGCCTCCCAGAATGTCCAGCCGGCCCAATGGAACAACATGGCGTAGCTGTAGGCGCCCACCGCATAGAAGCCGACATAGCCCAGATCGAGCAGACCGGCAAAGCCGACCACGATATTGAGGCCCAGCCCCAGGATGATGTAGATCATCGCCAGCGTGGCAATGTCGACTGCGCTGCGCCCCGAGAAAAACGGCCAGATCACGGCGGCAAAGGCCACCAGCAGAAGCAGCAAGGTGCGCTGGCGACCGGAGACGGCCGGCCGCTGCGTCGGCCAGGGAATACGGCGCACCACATGGCGCACGATCCATGGCCGCACCATCTGCACCAGGAACACCAGAACGCACGCGCCGATCACCGGCAACCAATGGGGTTGCACGATCACGTTCACGCCGACCCGATCGAGCTTCAGCCCGAACGCCGGCACCATCACCACCGCGGTAAGGACGGCGGCCATGAGTGCGTGCGTCAGATCGCCGCGCCACGTGGCTTGGGGCGAAGGGGACGTTGCTCGCGCCATCAGACCTTCTCGACTTCAGGCCGCCCCAGCAGCCCGGTGGGCCGCACCAGCAGCACCAGCACCAGAATGAGAAAGGCGACGATGTCCTTGTAGTCCGATGAGATGTACGCCGCGGCGAACGTCTCGACCAGGCCAAGCACCACGCCGCCCAGCATCGCGCCCGGGATGGAACCGATGCCGCCCAGCACCGCGGCCGTGAACGCCTTGATGCCGGCGATGAAGCCGATGAAGGGATTGATCTTGCCCACGACCAGGCCGATCAGCACCCCGGCGATCGCGGCCAGCACGGCGCCGAGGATGAACGTAAACGAAATGACGCGGTCGATGTCGATGCCGAGCAGGCTCGCCATCTGGATGTCTTGCGAGCAGGCGCGCGACGCCTTGCCCATGCGCGAATACTTGATATAGAGCGTGAGCGCGATCATCATCAGGACGGTGACCACGATCACCAGCACGCGCGTGTACGGCACGAAGATTTCGAACGCATCGTTTTGCGCGAAATGGAAAGCGCCGGGCATGATCTGCGGCATGGCGCGGTCTTTGGCGCCCTGGCCCGCGGCCATCCAGTTTTCCAGGAAAATCGAAGCGCCGATGGCCGTGATCAGCGCCACCAGCCGCGAGCCCTTGCGCACCGGCTTGTACGCCACCTGCTCGATCACGTAGCCGTAAATGCCGGTGACCACCACCGCCACCACCAGCATCAGGGCCACCACGAAAAACAGCGGCAGGCTGCTTTGCGAGCCGACGATCGCCAGCGTGACGAGACCGGTGTACGCGCCGATCATGTAGATGTCGCCGTGCGCGAAATTGATCATGCCGATGATGCCGTACACCATCGTGTAGCCAATCGCGATCAGCGCATAGATCGCGCCGAGCGACAGCCCGTTGAACACCTGCTGAATGAATTCGAGCCAGAAACTGGACACGCTGTCACCCGCCAATCAGGACAAATCGGGAACCTCTGGGGCCGCAGCGCGCGGGGGGCGGCACCCGGCGCGCGTTGCAGCACGGGCCCGGCGATGGCTTGCAGTCATCACGCGGGCCCTCTTTCCTGGACAGCGTTACTGCTGCACCAGCGTCTTGCTGCCGTCCTTGTGCCACTCGAACACGTCAAAACGGAACGCGTTCAAGTCGCCTTGTTTGTTGAAGCTGATTTTCCCGATGGGCGTGTCAAAAGTGGTCTTGTGCATGTAGTCGGCCACTTTTTGCGAGTCGTCGCCCACCGCCTTGATGCTGTCCATGATGACTTGCGCCGCCGCATACGACGTCAGATCGAAGGCACCCGACGGATCGCGCTTGTTGTCCTTGAACGCCTTGACGATGGCGGCGTTGTCAGGATTGGTCGAGAAATCCGCCGGCAAGGTCAGCAGCATGCCTTCGACGGCCGGACCGGCGATCGAGTTGATCGTCGGGTTGCCCACGCCTTCCGGACCCATCCAGCGCGCCTTCAAGCCCTGCTCGCCCGACTGGCGCAGCAACAAGCCCATTTCAGGGTGATAGCCGCCGAAATAGACGAAGTCGGCGCCCGCGCTCTTCAGCTTGGTGATCACGGCCGAGTAGTCGGAATCGCCCGGGTTGATGCCTTCGAACATGACGACATCGACGCCCGCTTTCTTCAGGTCGTCGCGCACCGTGGTGGCGATGCCTTGGCCATAGGCCTGCTTGTCGTGCAGCACCGCCACTTTCTTTGGCTTGATCTTGTCGACGATGAACTTCGCCGCCGCCGGGCCTTGCTGGTCGTCACGGCCGATAGTCCGGAAAATGAAGTGGTAGTTCTTGCCATCGGTCACGGCCGGAGAAGTCGCCGACGGGCTCACCATCACCACATGCTCGTTTTCATAAATCGGCGTGGCGGCAATCGTGGCGCCCGAGCACACCGGCCCGACCACGAAATGGATCTTGTCGTTCACCACGCGGTTGGCGGCCACCGGACCCTGCTTGGGTTCGCACGAGTCGTCCACCACTTCGGTGGTCACTTTTTGACCGTTGATGCCGCCCGCAGCGTTCACCATCTCGACCGCGGTGCTGACACCGTCCTTGATCATGTCGCCATATTGCGTGAGCGGCCCCGTGGCCGGAATCACCATGGCGATCTTGATATCGGCAAATGCGCTTGAAAAAGCGAGTACGCCGGCCACACCGATCGCCGCAGCGATCATTTTTTTACGAAATGGAGTTTTCACAGCCTCTCCTCAAGAATTGAAATGAAAAATTGGCCACGACTTTGTTGCGGCACCTGCCGTGTCGGGCGCAGGCGGCGTAGTTTACTAGCGCGCCTTTCCGATCCAGTCGTAGGGAATTAAGGACAAACCCTAGGAAGGTGACTCGAATTGATGCCCCCCGGTTGATGGCTGAATTCGGCCCATCGCCGTTTCTCGACAACGTGCGGATAAGTTGTCGAATCCCGGGCTGGCGCGTTTCGCGGCATCGCATGCACTGCTGATGGCGACGGGGCGGCACGCCGCCACGGATCAGCGCGCCAGGCGGTACGGTTCCTCGAACGCAAGAAAGTCGTGCTCGGCCAGCGCCGCGGCTATCCACGCCCTGACACCCGGCAGCGCGCACACGCGTTCCATGTAGGACGCCGCCACCTCGGGCAGGGGCAGCGCGTAGCTGCGAAAGCGCATCACGGCGGGCGTGAAAAACGCGTCGGCAATGCCGAACGCGCCGCACAACATCGGCCCGCCCGACGCCTGCAGCAAATCGCTCCAGATCTGCGCGATCCGGGCCACGTCGGCGCGTACGTCGGCGCGATCGCGCCAGATGATGGCGCCCACTTCGGGCAAATGCGCTTCGATGTTCATGCTGCAGGCCGAGCGCAGCGCGCCGAAGCCGCTGTGCATTTCGGCACAGACGCTGCGTGCCCGCGCGCGCAACGCAGGGTCGGCCGGCCACAGGTGCAGCTCGGGGAATTTTTCCGCCAGGTATTCGACGATGGCGAGCGTGTCCCAAATCGCCACATCGCCATCGACCAGCACCGGCACCTTGCCGGCCGGGCTGATCTCGGCCAGACGGCGCTTGAATTCCGAGCCGGGCGCGAACGCATCCATGCGCACGGCCACTTCTTCAAACGGTATGCCGCATTGCCGCAGCAGCGTCCAGGGCCGCATCGACCAGGATGAATAGTTCTTGTTGCCGATATAGAGCCTGAGCATGAGGACTCCGCTCGCTCGGTCAGCGCCCTGCCATCTGGCGATACACGTCCAGCCGCCGGATCGAGCCGTCTCGCCCCAGGTACGTGGGCGCCACCGCCGGCAGCGACGCCGCCTGAATGCCCAAAGCGCCCAGGCCCGGCAATTTGCCGCTGGCGACGCTGGCGACTTTCATGGACGCCAGGTTGTCGCGACTGAGCAGCGGCCGCCCCGGCATCCACTCCATGAACAGGGCTTGCAGCGAGCCCAACGCGCCCGGCAAGCCGATGACCGGTCGCCCGCGACCGCCGCGCACGCCGGACCACTTGCCGGCCGAACGCACCAGATCACGCAGCGTCCAGACGTCCGGCCCGGCCAATTCGAGGGTCTCGCCGACGGCGTCGCGGTTGCTCAGGCACCGCACCAGCGCTTCGGCCACGTCGCGCACCCAGACCGGCTGAAAGCGTGCATTGGCGCACGGCACCGCCAGCACCGGAAATACGCGCTGCAGGCGCGCGAAGACATTGAGGAAGCGGTCATCGGCGCCATAGATCACGCTCGGGCGCAGGATCGTCAAGTCCAGCGCGCCCGATTGGGCGACCTGCCGCAGCGCGTCTTCACCGGCCGCTTTGGTGCGCAAGTAGCGTGAAGGCGCATCGGCCGAAACGCCCAGCGCACTCACGTGCAGCACGCGCCGCACGCCGCTTGCCGTGCAGGCAGCGGCCAACTGACGCGGCAACTCCCCGTGCAGCCGCGCGAACAAGGCCTGATTGCCGTGCAGCGTGCCGATCAGGTTGATCACGGCATCGTGCCCCGGAACCAGGCGCGCCAGCACGTCGGGTTTCGTGACGTCGGCTTCCAGCGGCGTCACAAACGGCAGCGGCCAAAGCTCGCGCGCGGCAATCATGCGGCGCGTCGGCACGGTCACGTAGATGTCGGCCCGCTGCAATTGCTCAATGAAATGGCGGCCGACAAATCCCGATCCGCCAAGCACCAAAACGCGCCTGGTCATGTGTTCACTCCTGTTTCCATTCCGGTTCCGGCGCACGCATCGAAAACCGCGCAGAGCCGCCCGGCTATTGTCCCCGAATTGAGGCGTCTTACGGCAATCCCTGGCTGGGATCGGCTTCTCCGGGCGGCAGCGGCCCGACGGTTCCCAGTCGCGCAGTGAGCGATTGCGGCGCGCCGGTGAAGAGGGCCGCGTAATCGACGGTATTGGCGAGCACGCGCTTGACGTAGTCGCGCGTCTCGCCGAACGGAATGTTCTCGATCCAGATAGCGCCCTCGAGCGTTGGGCCGTTGCGCCACGCGCGCGGCCGCCCGGGCCCGGCGTTGTAGGCGGCGGCGGCAAGCGGCATGGAGTTCTGGAAATCGTCCAGGATCAGCTTCAGGTAGTTGGTGCCGATCAGGATGTTGGTCTGCAAGTCGTTGATCGTCGACGGCGAAAAATCGGTCATGCCGATCTGCCGCGCAGTCCAGCGCGCGGTCGCCGGAATGATCTGCATCAACCCCGACGCACCGGCGCCGGAACGCGCGCTGGTCACGAACCGGCTTTCCTGCCGGATCAAGCCATAGACGTAGGCCGGGTCCAAGTTGACTTGCTGCGCCTGCGACACCACCACGTCACGATCGGGCGTGGGAAAGCGCTGGCTGAAATCGACGAATGCGCGCGTGCGCTCGCTGGTGTTGATGCAGCGGTCCCACACCTGGCGCGCGCACGCCAGCGCGGCCGCCGCGTACCGCTCGCGATCCGGCAAGCCGCCCGGCGTCTGCAAATTGACCACGTAATTCCATTCGCGCACGCCTTCGCTGCGCAGCCCGAGCGCGATGGCGTAGAGCGCGCGCTTCAGTCCCGGGTCTTGCTGCGCCCACTGGCGCTCGGCGTCGGTGAGCGGCGCCGGCGCCGGCGGCACGGTGACGCCGCGCCCCAATTCGTCCAGCGCCAGTTGTTCGTAGAAGCCGTGCGGCCCGGTGCGCGCGGCCAGCGCTTCAAACGCGGCCCGGGCAGCGGCGCGATCGGCATCAGTCTTGGCGAGCGCCACCTCGGCCCGCGCTTTCCAGTAAATCCAGGCGCCGTTCTCGGCATCCGGGTGGCGCATGGCATCGATCGCGGCCAGCACCTGCGGCCAATCGCCCGCATACAACGCCGCACGCGCTTTCCACGACAACAAGTCGTCGTCCAGATCGGCCGAGCGCGTGACGTTGGCAAAGTAACCCAGTGCCCGATCCGAGCGATCCAGCGCCGACCACTTGCCGACCACGCCCCACAACCAATTGCGCGTTTGCGGCGACAGCCACGCGCCCCACGGGTCCCGCAGTTGCTGTGCCGCCGAATCGGGGTCCTGGCGCGCCAGCCGGATCAGCGCGAGCGCCACCAGTTCCTGGCCCGCCGGGTTATCCGCGTTGGCGCTGTTGACCAGATAGCGCATCGGGTCCTGCTGCAGCGTGGCAACTTCCACGCCGGCGCCCGGACTGGCCAGGTCGGCGGCGGCACGCGCCGCAGCCGGTTGGCCCGCATCCAGCGCGAGCCGCGCCTTCTGCCACAAGTCAGCGTCGGAGAATTGCCCGCCTTCGCGCAGCCAGCGGGCCGCCAGCAGGCAGCCGTCGCCCACGTCGCGTTCGCCGTACCAGTCGCGGCGCACCTGCGCCACGGCCTCGGCGCTGGGTTGCGTGCCGGCGCTCAGACCGGCGACGACCGCGTAGCAGCGCACTTCCGGGTCATCGCGCATGCGGAACTGCGCGTACTCGGCATCGAATCCGCCCCAGTCCCTGCGCTTGCCCGCAAGCAACAGCCAGTCGTTGCGCAGCCGGTCTTCCTGATAAGTGCCCGCGTAGCGCTGCAAAAATGCCTGTACGTCCTGCAGCGTCGCGTCCTGCAGGCGCGCCTTGAGTTCCCAATACGCGGCCCAAGGCTCGAGCGGGTTGCCGCGTGCCAACGGCAGCAATGCCGCGAGCTGCGCCTTGTCGCCGCTGCGATAGGCCGCATTCATTTGCAAAATCACGTCGTCGCTGCCGGCCGCAGGTCGCGGTGCGACCGGAACCGCCGCAACAGGCTTGGCCGCCTCTGCCGGCACCGTCAGCGCCAGCGCCAAAGCCAGTGCCACGGCGGCACGCAATGTCAAAATAGCCTCCAAACGCATCGGCCCATCATGAGCAACCTATTGGACAAAAAGGCCCTGCGCAAGCGCTTGCTGCAGGAGCGCTTGCAGCTGGAGGATCGGGGAGCGCGCAGCGCCGCACTGCAAGACGTGCTGCGCGTCTGGCTGCTGCGGCGCGCCGATGTGGCGATTGGCGCCTACTGGCCGATTAAGGGCGAATTCGACCCGCTGCCGGCGCTGCACCGCTGGAAAGAGGACGGCGAACTGATGGACGAGCCGCAACGCCGCCGCATCGGCCTGCCGGTGATCGACAAAACCCACAAGACGCTGACCTTTCATGTGTGGTATCCGGGTTGCCCGATGGAAGAGGACGCGTATGGTATTCCGAAGCCCAAAGACACGGACCTCATCATGCCGACGCTGCTGCTCGTGCCGTGCGTGGGCTACGCCGCAGGTGGCTACCGTCTGGGCTACGGCGGCGGCTTCTACGACCGCACGCTGGCCGCGCTGGAACCGCCGCCCTTCACCGTCGGCCTGGGTTTCACCCACGGCTATCTGGACGAGTTCGAGCCCGAACCGCACGACCTGCCGCTGGACGCCATCCTGAACGACAACGGCGTGGTCTGGCCGATCTGACCGCTGTCGGCGCGGACTTGCACGCGGATGTCCGCCGGCGCTCAAGCGCCCATTTTTGCAGTAGGCTAGCGCCTCGACAACAGAACAACGAGACATGCCATGAGCAAATCCCTGAGCCCGCACGAAGCCGCGCTGCGCGACGCCGCGCGCGAGTACCACCGCGTGCCGCAGCACGGAAAAATATCGGTCACGCCGACCAAACCATTGGGCAACCAACTGGATTTGTCGCTGGCCTACTCGCCGGGTGTGGCCTACCCCTGCCTGGACATCAAATCCGACCCTCACCTGGCTGCCGAATACACCTCGCGCGGCAACCTGGTGGGCGTGATCACCAACGGCACCGCGGTGCTTGGGCTCGGCAACATCGGGCCACTGGCAGGCAAGCCAGTGATGGAAGGCAAAGCCTGTCTGTTCAAGAAATTCGCCGGCATCGACGTGTTCGACATCGAACTGGACGAACACGACCCGGACAAGCTGGTAGACATCATCGCGGCGCTCGAGCCGACGCTGGGCGGCATCAACCTCGAAGACATCAAGGCGCCCGAGTGCTTCTACATCGAGCGCAAGCTGCGCGAGCGCATGAACATTCCGGTGTTCCACGATGACCAGCACGGCACCGCCATCATCTCTTCGGCGGCGTTGATGAACGGGTTGGAGCTGGTCGGCAAAAAGCTGAGCAACGTCAAGCTTGCCGTGAGCGGCGCCGGCGCCGCGGCGCTCGCGTGCCTGGATTTGATGGTTGCGCTTGGCGTCAAGCGCAACCACGTGTTTGCCTGCGATTCCAAAGGCCTCATCTACACCGGCCGCGAAGGCGGTTTGACGGAGCAGAAAGCGCGCTACGCACAACCGGACACCGGCGCGCGTACGCTGGCTGACGTGATCAAGGGTGCCGACGTCTTCTTGGGCTGTTCGGCCGCCGGGGTACTGACGCAGGCGATGGTGAAAACCATGGCCGACAAACCGATCATCCTGGCGCTTGCCAATCCGATGCCTGAAATCCTGCCGGAGGAAGCCCAAGAGGCACGACCCGACTGCATCATTGCCACCGGGCGTTCGGACTATCCGAACCAGGTCAACAACGTGCTCTGCTTCCCCTATATCTTCCGCGGCGCGCTCGATTGCGGCGCCACCAAGATCACGGAAGAGATGAAACTGGCCGCGGTACGCGAAATCGCGGCCCTCGCCAAAGCCGAAGCCAGCGCGGAAGTGGCCGCAGCGTATTCGGGCAAGGAACTGAGCTTCGGTCCCGACTACATCATTCCGACGCCGTTCGATCCGCGCCTGATTCTGCGCAT
This sequence comes from Burkholderiaceae bacterium, assembly GCA_004299095.1. GTDB lineage: Bacteria > Pseudomonadota > Gammaproteobacteria > Burkholderiales > Burkholderiaceae_C > Ottowia. The sequence continues at coordinate 27,609 of SCQQ01000048.1, forward strand.
CGCGCCGGCCGTGGCTGAAGCGGCGGCGAAATCCGGCGTCGCCGCGCGGCCCATCGCCGACCCCGAGGCGTATCGAACACAGCTCACGCGCTTCATCTACCAAACCGGCATGGTGATGCAGCCGGTACTGAGCGCGGCGCGCGCCGCTGCCGCCGCGCACAAGCGCGTGGCGTTCGCCGAAGGCGAGGATGAGCGCGTGCTGCGCGCGGTACAGATCGCCATCGACGATGGGCTGGCGCGACCGATCCTGATCGGACGTCCCGCCGTCGTCGAGCAGCGCATCAAGAAAGCCGGCTTGCGCATCCATCTGGGGCAGGACGTGGAAATCGTCGATCCCGAAGACGATCCCCGCTTTCGCCAATACTGGCGCGCCTACCACGAGATCATGGCGCGCAACGGCATCAGCGTGGAAGCGGCCAAGGCCGCGGTGCGACGCTCCAGCACCACCATCGCCGCGCTCATGGTGCACCTGGGCGACGCGGATGCGATGCTGTGCGGTGTCGTCGGGCGCTTCGATGCCCACTTGGAGAAAATCCGCGACATCATCGGCGTGGAAGAAGGCGCGCCCGATCTGGCGGGGCTGAACGCACTGATGCTGCACGACCGCACGCTGTTCATCACCGACACCTACGTGCACAGCGACCCGAGCGCCGAATTGCTCGCCGCCATCGCCAAGATGGCCGCGGTCGAAGTGCAGAACTTCGGCATCCCGCCCAAAGTGGCGTTTCTGTCGCATTCCAATTTCGGCAGTTCCAAGCGGCCGTCGGCGCTGAAGATGCGGCACGCGCGCGACTTGTTCTGCGCCATGGCGCCGGGCATCGAGTGCGACGGCGAAATGCACGGTGACAGCGCGCTCTCGGCCGCGTTGCGTGCCGCGTCCGTACCCGACAGCACGCTCACCGGCGAAGCCAACCTGCTGGTCTGCCCCAATCTCGATACCGCCAACATCCTGTTCAACGTGCTCAAGATGGTGGCCGGCAGCGGCGTGACCATCGGCCCGATGTTGCTCGGTGCGGCCGCGCCGGCGCACGTGCTGACACCTTCCTCCACCGTGCGCCGCCTGGTCAACATGACCGCGCTGGCGGTGAACGAAGCCAAGGTGCGCGCGCACAAATAAGCGCCTGCCGCCATCTCGCGCACCAATCGCCGTGACGCGACCGGGCGTATTTCCGGCGCTGACCGGCCGTTCCATTTGAAACCACGAAGCGGCACGCCTGGGTGCCGCCGCAGCCATTTCCCATGACCACTTCCGCAGTACGCTCAATCCTTGCCACCGTGGTCCTGTGCGCCGTCAGTCTGGGCAGCCAGGCCCAGGACGCACCGCCACCGGCCACGGATCCGGCGCAGTTCCAGAGTTGCCTGCGCAACCTGCAAGGCAGCGCCGCATTCAAAACCATCACGCCGGCCACCTTCGCAAACAACACGGCCGGGCTGCAACCCGATCCGTCGGTTCTGGTGGCGCTCAACCACCAACCCGAGTTTTCCATCCCGGTGTGGGACTACATGGCGATGCTGGTCGACAAGGAGCGCATCGCCAATGGCCGCGCGGCTTTTGTGAAATGGCACGACGTGCTTGAGCGCATCCGCCAGCAGATCGGCGTCGATCCGGCCGTCGTGACGGGCGTGTGGGGGGTGGAAAGCAACTTCGGCCAGAACCTGGGCGGGCGCCCGCTGGTGCGATCGCTCGCCACGTTGTCCTGTTTTGGCCGCCGGCAAAGTTATTTCCGCGGCGAATTCGCGGCGGCCCTGCGCATCCTGCAGGAAGGTCAGATTCCGCCCGACAAGCTCAACGGCTCCTGGGCCGGCGCGTTCGGGCAAACGCAATTCATGCCGTCCACTTTTTTCCGCAACGCCGTGGATTTCGATGGCGACGGCCGTCGCGACATCGTCGACAGCGTGCCCGATGCGCTCGCTTCGACCGCGCAATTCCTGAAGAACGCCGGCTACCGCAGCGGCGAGCCATGGGGTTTTGAAGTCAAGCTGCCGCCCGGCTTCGATACCACCGGCGCCGGCCGCAAGAACAAGCGCCCCATGGAATCGTGGCGACGTGCCGGGGTGACGCTGGTCGATGGCCGCCCATTGCCAGACACCTTGCCATCGGCCGGCCTGCTGATTCCGGCCGCCGGTGGCCCGACGTTTCTGGTGGGACGCAACTTCGACGCGCTCTACAGCTACAACGCGAGCGAGAACTACGCCTTGGCGATTGCGCTGCTGTCCGACATGATTGCCCATCCCGATCGCGCCGTGGTGGTCGTCACGCCGTGGCCGACCGACGACCCCGGCCTGTCGCGCGCCGAGAACCGCGAACTGCAGCAACGGCTGGCCGCACGTGGCTACGACGTCGGCACGGTGGACGGCATGATCGGCACGCAAACGCGCGCGGCCATCAAGCAGGCGCAGCAGCGCCTCGGCATGCAACCCACCGGACGCGCAGGGCAAAAACTGCTCCGCGCGCTGCAACCATAGGCTTGATGCACGAACGCGACGCAACGGCCGACCGCGTCCGCGCCACGCGATTCGCTCAAAGCGTGGAACACAAATGGCCACCGTCCACCGGCACGCAAGAAGCCCCCGCCATTCAGGAACTGGCGTCGGTGGCCAGGCGCAGAGACAGGCCATCCGGGCCCTGCGGTTTTCCCGGGCGCTGCATCGGGACGCGCCCGATCATCGCCCTGCCGTAATCGGTTCCCCATTGCTCGTGGGTCATCCCGGTGCCGACGTGACCGGGCTCGATGCGTTCACGCGGATGCCGTAACGCACCCATTCGAGCATCAGGCTCTTGGTCATGTATTCCCTCCCGACCCGATAACGCACCGGTGGCCAAGACACGCTTTCCAGCGAGCAGGGCGCCGGGATCCATGATCAGCCCCCTCAGTTGTGGGTGGCGGTTTCCATGCCATAAGCCGTATGGCGCGCCGCCACCGCTTCGACATCGTGGCTCAGGATGACCAGATCGTGCGTGCCGCCGCCCGGATCCATCACGTGATCGCGCAGCAGCGCTTCGGCCCGGAACCCCAGGTCTTCGAAAACCGTGACGGCACCGGCCTGCTGCGTGGTCATGTGCGCCGTGAGCTTTTTCAGTCCCAGGCCCAGCGCCTGCGCGAAACAGGCCTGGATCAGCGTGCGCCCGAGCCCCTTGCCACGCAGCGTCGCTGCCACCAGCACGCGCAACTCGCCCACGTGGCGCGACCAGCTCATGCGGTCGATATAAATCGAGGTACAGCCCACGACGCGGCCGCCGCTGCGCGCGATCAGGCTGTGGATCGTGCCCTTGTCGAGCGCGCGCATCCAGGCCTGCATGACCTTGGGATGGCTGATATCGCGCGGCACGAACAGCAGATCGTCGGCCGGCAGGTCAGCCACAAATTGCTCGACGCCGGCCTGATCGCCGGCGGTCATGAGATCGATGGCAACGGCGGTACCGTGGCAGTCGACGGTGCGGGGCCAGGCCCGTGCGGGTGTGGTCATACGGAACGTCCCTCCAACCATTGATCGAGTCTGGGCCAGGCGCGCTTGACCGCACCGGCGCCGGCGGCAATGCTGACGTGGCCACCCGGCAAAACCACTTCTTCCTTGTCCTTCGAGCCCACTTGCGCGATCAGCGGCGCGGAAGCACCGGCGGGAACGATGTGGTCGTATTCGGCCACCACGTGCAGCAGGGGGATCTTGATTTTTTTCAGGTCCACCAGGCGCCCGCCCACGTGCAGAGTCCCCTTGAACAGCGCGTTCTCGCGCAGCAGCAGTTGCACGGTTTGCTTGAAATAGCCGCCCGGCAGCGGCAGGGTTTCGTCGCCCCAGCGCTCCATGCGGCGAAAGCCCTTGACGAACGGGTCGCTCCACAGGTTGTCCCAGAGCTTGATCTGGCCGGCCATCTTGGTGGCGGGACGCAAGGCTTCGAAGCCGGCCGAAATCACGCTGGCCGGAATGACGCCATAGCGCTCGACGAAAGCGTCCACGTCGAATGCCGTCTCGTCCGACAGGGCGCGAAACAACTCCATTCGGGAAAAGTCGATGGGGGTGGTCAGGCACACCAGGTGCCGCACCGGGCTCTCGACCTGCAGCGCCTGGTACAGCACCGACAACATGCCGCCGGCGCAATAGCCCAGCAAGTTGACGTCGGTTTCGCCACTGTGCTGCTGCATCCGGCGAATGCACTCCGGAATGAAATCGAGCACGTAATCCTCGAGCTTCAGGTCGCGCTCCATCATCGTGGGCGCGTTCCAATCGATCATGTAGACGTCGTAGCCGCGCTGCAACAGGAACTCGACGAAGCTCTGCCCCGGCGCCAGATCGAGGATGTAGCCCTTGTTGGTGGGCGCCATCACGATCAGCAGCGGAATGCGGTAGACCTCCTCCGTCTGCGGGTGGTAATGCACCAGTTCCAGCGTGCCGCGCCGGTACACGGCGGTTTTCGGGCTGCGGCCCACTGCCGGCGGCGGCGCGCCGACCAGCTCCAGACCGCGGAACGCGCGCTGCACCGAACGTTCCATTTCCTGGCGCAGTCGCTCGGTCAGCGGCGTGTCGGGCCAGGCGGTTCCCGTGGTCGCCATGGATTACCCTCTCCTGCCCTTCGCGCCACGCGCCGGCCGCGTCTTGGTGCTGCGAGCCGCCGTGCCCTTGGCAGTTGTGGCTTTGCGCGGCACGGCTTCCTTGGCCGGCGCCGCCATCGGCGTCGGTGCGGGTGGCGTCATCGCAGCCGCCGGCCGCCGCGTCCGCGCAGGCCGCGGAACGGCCGCTGCAGGCAGCAGGCGATCAAGTTTCTCTTCGATCCGCTGCAGCGTCTCGGCCAATTCCAGCACCTGGTTGCGGCTCGGCAAATTGGCCTGACGCAAGTAGGCATCGGTCGCTTTGGCGTAAGCCTGCTGCAGCCCGAACGACACCGTGGCCGCGTCTTGCAGCGAGCGCGCCACGCCCGGCGATTTCAATTGCGCGTTGGCGTGCTCGTTGGCGGATTTCTCCAGCTTGGACACCGCATCGCGCCAGAGCTGCAGGGGGTCAAAAAAGTAGGGCTCCGTCATTTCCGTCTCCATCTTCAATCCACCGGCCGCGCTGGCGCCGTCCATTGCGCGCGCGGGTCCGTCAGGGCGGGTCGGGCAGTGGCGCGCAGCCGCGACCGCTCACTCCTTGTAACTCGGATCGGCGCGATCCAAGCGCCGCAGCAGCGCCGGCCAGGCAATTTGCGGCCCCAGCCCGCTGGTCACCATTTTTTGCACCTTGTCCATGCCCGCCATGATTTCTGGCTTGACGAGGATCAGCTCGCCGCCCGCCTGCGCGTCGATCTGGATGCGGCAGGCGTTCTCGAAGGTGTACATGGCCAGGAACGCCGCCGCCACCGAATCACCCACCGTGAGCAGGCCGTGGTTGTGCAGCATCAGGAACGTGTTGCTGCCCAGATCCTTTTGCAGGCGCGGCTTCTCCTCGTCGCGCAGCGCCACGCCCTCGTAGTCGTGGTACCCCAGCGACGGCAGCACGAACGTGCTTTGCTGGCTGATCGGCAGGAGCCCGCACTTTTGCGCGCTGACCGCAACACCCGCGCGGCCGTGGGTGTGCAGCACGCACTGCACGTCGGGGCGGGCCTCGTGCACACAACTGTGGATCACGAAGCCCGCAGGATTCACGGGGTACGGCGAATCCATGACCTTGTTGCACTGCATGTCGACTTTCACCAGGCTGGACGCGGTGATCTCGTCAAACAGCATGCCGTAGGGGTTGATCAGGAAATGGTGTTCTGTCCCCGGCACGCGCGCGCTGATGTGGGTAAACACCAGATCGCTCATGCCGTAGAGCGCAATCAGGCGGTAGCACGCGGCCAGGTCGGCGCGCAGCGCCCACTCCTGTTCCGATACCTGGGTTCGAACGGACGATCCGCTGGTGGCATTCATCATGAGTCTCCAAAAGTTGTGCGCGATCCGGTCGTGGCCGCTTCCCGCGAAATTATTCTCAGGCGTTGCGGTGTCGCATACCGGCCGGTAAATCCCGGCCACAGCGTACCGCATTTCAGCGGGAACAATCCGTCGCTTGCAGTCGGGCAAATGGGTGGGCCGGCACTGCGGCGCGGGCCGGTGAAGCGCGCGACGCCCGCGCGTTCGGGCGCCGTGCGCATCGATCCCGATGGCGGCGATCCGCGGCAAGCCGCTGTCGGCGTCGATTACCAGGCCGGCGCCAGACGTGCAAAGCCGGACGGCGCCGCTTTGTCGTCTTCGAACGTGATGATTTCGCAGGCCCGCTCCTCGGCCAGCAGCGCGCGCAACAGCTTGTTGTTGAGCGCGTGGCCCGAGCGGAACGCGGAATACGACGCCAGCATCGGGTGGCCGACGCAATACAGGTCGCCGATGGCGTCGAGCAGCTTGTGTTTCACGAACTCTTCGGCGTAGCGCAGCCCTTCGGCGTTCAGCACGCGGTTGTCGTCGACCACGATGGCGTTGTCCAGGCCGCCGCCCAGCGCCAGGCCGCTGGCGCGCAGGCTTTCCACGTCCTTGCTGAACGCGAACGTGCGCGCGCGCGCGATGTCGCGCGCGTAGCGTCCCGAGCCCATGTCGAAGTCCACGCGCTGCACGGTGGAATCGACCGCAGGGTGGTGGAAGTCGATTTCAAAACTCAGCTTGAAGCCGTGGCAGGGCGCCAGGCGTGCCCATTTGGCCTCGTCGCCCACGCCTTCGCGCACTTCCACCGGCCGCAGCACGCGCAGGAATTTCTTCGGCGCATCCTGCAAGCGGATGCCGGCGCTTTGCAGCAGATAAACAAACGAAGACGCGGAACCGTCGAGGATCGGAATCTCTTCGGCGGTCACGTCCACATACAGGTTGTCGATGCCGAGGCCGGAGCACGCCGACATCAGGTGCTCGACCGTGCGCACCTTGACATCGCCCGCAGCCAGCGTGGAGGCCATGCGGGTGTCGGTCACGGCGCGCGCGTCGGTGCGGATTTCGACCGGCCGCGGCAAATCGATGCGCCGGAAAACAATGCCGGTGTCCGCGGGCGCCGGCCGCAGCGTGAGTTCCACCCGCTCGCCGCTGTGCAGCCCGACACCGACCGCACGGGCCAGCGCTTTCAAAGTCCGTTGCGCAATCATTCGCCGATTTTAAAGAGGGGCCCGTTGCGCCGCTGGCGCTGCTCGCCCCATGACGCCGCTGCGCGGCATGATCTCGCGTCGCTCGATGACGGCGGCTGCGCCGCCATGATGAACACCGGAACCGCTACGGCGCGCGGCGCAGTCATTCCGTCATGGCGTGCAGTGCCGTCATCGAGCGCAGCGAGGTCATCGAAGTTCTCAATCCGCCTGCTTGCGCAGGAACGCCGGGATCTCGAAGTCTTCCATGCCGCCAGACGACAGCGCATTGACCCGTGCCGCGGCGTGCGTGCGGTCGATGCGCGGCGAGGTCCAGACGCGCGGCACGATGGTCGGGTCGTAGCCCGCGGCGCCGTGACCGCCCATGGATTGGCCGGCGGTCGGCATGGCGAACGGTTCGTTGTCGGTGCCGGTGCGCAGGCCGCCCTGGATCACCGTGATCGGCTGGCGGCGCACGTCGGGGCGCGACAGGCCGGTTGCCACCACCGTGACGCGGATGGCGTCGCCGAGCGAATCGTCGTAGGCCGCGCCGTAGACGATGTGCGCCTCGGCCGCGGCGTAGGCACGGATGGTGTTCATGGCTTCGCGCGATTCGCTCAGCTTGAACGCGCCCTTGGCGGCGGTGATCAGCACCAGCACGCCCTTGGCGCCCGACAGGTCGATGCCTTCCAGCAGCGGACAGGCCACGGCCTGCTCGGCGGCCACGCGAGCGCGGTCGGCACCGCTCGCGGTGGCGGTGCCCATCATGGCTTTGCCGGGCTCGCCCATGACGGTGCGCACGTCTTCGAAGTCGACGTTGATGTGGCCATAGTCGTTGATGATTTCGGCGATGCCACCGACCGCATTGCGCAGCACGTCGTCGGCTTGCGAAAACGCTTCTTCCTGCGTGATGTCGTCGCCCAGCACTTCGAGCAACTTCTCGTTCAGCACGACGATGAGCGAATCGACGTTGGCTTCGAGCTCGTTCAGCCCGGTTTCGGCGTTCGCCAGGCGGCGGCTGCCTTCCCACTCGAACGGCTTGGTGACCACGCCAACCGTGAGAATCCCCATGTCCTTGGCGATGCGCGCGATCACCGGCGCCGCGCCGGTGCCGGTGCCGCCGCCCATGCCGGCCGTGATGAACAGCATGTGCGTGCCGCGGATCGCCTGGCGGATGGTGTCGGCCGCCGCTTCGGCAGCCTCACGACCCTTTTCCGGCTTGCTGCCGGCGCCCAGGCCCGAATCGCCCAACTGGATGGTGGTGTCGGCCAGCGTGCGCGCCAGCGCCTGCGCGTCAGTGTTGGCGCAAATGAATTGCACCCCCTGGACGTCGCGCTCGATCATGTGGTCGACCGCGTTGCCGCCGCCGCCACCGACCCCGATCACCTTGATCTGCGTGCCCGAATTGAAGGTTTGGTCTTCGATCATTTCGATGCTCATGATGTGCTCTCTTTCGTGTCTGCTACTGCTTGAAACTGGAAACCCGGAATACCTGGAAAACGCTGGAACCGCTGATCAACATCGAGGTCGTGGCGGGCCAGTGCTGGGCCAAGGCCAGATCAGCGGATCGGGGATGTAACCGAAGAATGTTGTGATCATGTTCAGAAGTTCCCCACGATGAAATCCTTGAGGCGGCCCATGGCCGTGCGCAAGCCGCTCGCCTTGTGCGCCACGCTGATGCCGCGCAGTTGCGCCTGCCGCGCTTCTTCCAGCAGGCCCATGACGGTGGCCGCGCGCGGCTGCGCCACCATGTCCGAAAGCGCGCGCGAATAGCGCGGCACGCCGCAGCGCACCGGCTTTAGGAAGATGTCTTCGCCAAGCTCGACCATGCCGGGCATGACGGCGCTGCCGCCGGTCAGCACGATGCCCGAGGACAGCACTTCCTCGTAACCCGACTCGCGAATCACTTGCTGCACCAGCGAGAAGATTTCTTCTACGCGCGGCTCGATCACCCCGGCCAGCGCCTGCTTGGTCAACATGCGCGGCGTGCGGTCGCCGAGTCCCGGCACTTCCACTTGCGCCTCGGCATCCGCCAGCAACTGCTTGGCGCAGCCGTGCGCCACCTTGATGTCTTCGGCGTCGGTGGTGGGTGTGCGCAGCGCCATGGCGATGTCGCTGGTGATCAGGTCGCCGGCGATCGGAATGACGGCGGTGTGGCGGATCGCGCCGCCGGTGAAGATCGCCACGTCGGTGGTGCCCGCGCCCACGTCGACGCAGGCCACGCCCAGGTCGCGCTCGTCGTCGGTCAGCACCGCCTGGCTGGACGCGAGCGGATTGAGCAACAGCTCTTCCACTTCCAGCCCGCAGCGGCGCACGCACTTCACGATGTTTTCCGCCGCGCTTTGCGCGCCGGTGACGATGTGCACCTTGACCTCCAGGCGCTTGCCGCTCATGCCCACCGGCTCGCGCACTTCCTGGCCGTCGATCACGAATTCCTGCGGCTCCACCAGCAGCAGGCGCTGGTCGCTCGGGATGTTGATAGCCTTGGCGGTCTCGACCACGTGCGCCACGTCGGACTGCGACACGTCCTTGCTCTTCACCGCCACCATGCCGCTCGAATTGATGCCGCGGATGTGGCTGCCGGTGATGCCGGTATAGATGCGGCCGATCTTGCAGTCGGCCATCAGCTCGGCCTCTTTCAGCGCCTGCTGGATGCTGGTGACCGTGGCGTCGATGTTGACCACCACGCCGCGCTTCAGGCCGTTGCCCGCGGCCACGCCCAGGCCGACCAGCTTCAGGTCACCGCCGGGCATGACTTCGCCCACCACCACCATGACCTTGGCGGTGCCCACGTCCAGTCCGACGATCAAATCTTTGTATTCTTTTGCCATGGGGTTATCTGCCGGTTTTGGTTCCTGGGGGCGGCGCGGTCAACGTATTCACACCTTGCAGCCGGACCGCGTAGCCACTGTGGTAGCGCAAATCGGCGCTTTCGATGTCTCTGGCGGTACGGCCGTGGCGCGCCGCCACGGTGCCCACGGTTTCGGCGAAGCGCGCAAAGCGCTCGGTCAACTCGGCGGGCGTGCCCTGCCCCAATTCGATCTTGGCGTCCGGCGCCAGCGTGAGCGTCCAGTGGCCGCGCGGCTGCAGTTCCAGCCCGGCGATGGTCGTGCCGAGCGACGCGACCGCCGGACCCAGGTCGTGATAGACCTGCAGCACCAGCGCCGCCTGCCCGTCCGGCCCCTGCAGCAGCGGCAAATCGGCGCCCGCTTCGCCCGGATCTGACATGGCGAAAACGTCGCCCGACTCGCCCAGCAATTGCCCGCTCTGGGCGCCCCAGCGCGCCACCGGGACATGCTCCAGCAGGCGCACACTCAAGCGGTCAGGGAATTCGCGCTGCACCACCGCGGTGCGCACCCAGGGCAGCGCCTCGAAAGCGCGCCGCACGTCGCTCAGATCGAGCGTGAAGAAGTTGCCGCGAACGCGCTTCGCCACGGCGGCTTGCAACGTTGCCGGCGAGTTGTGTCCGGTATCCCCCGTGACGGTGATGCCGCGAATGGCAAACACCGGATTGCGCAGCGCCCACCAGGCCGCAGCCGCGAGCACGGCGATGATCACGGTCGTCAGCAGCAGGCTGGCGGCCGCATTCATCAAGCGGACGTCGATGGGAAGCGGGGCGGCCTCGGTCACTGCGCGCTCCGTTCCGCCGGGTAATCAAGCGTGGCGCCCGCCAGCAGCCGCAGGCACAGATCCTCGTAGCTCATGCCGGCCGCACGCGCCGCATTGGGCACCAGCGAATGGCCGGTCATGCCGGGCGACGTGTTCAATTCCAGCAGCCAGGGCGCACGCGTGGCGCCATCGATCATCACGTCCAGCCGGCCCCAGCCGCGGCAGCCGAGCGCGCGGTAGGCCCTGAGCGCCAGCGCCTGCACCGCGCGCTCCTCGGCGGCGGGCAAATCGCACGGCACGCGGTATTCGGTCTTGTCGGTGAAGTACTTGTTCTGGTAGTCGTACTCGCCGCCCGGCACCACGATGTGAATCAGCGGCAGCGCCTGCGCGTCCGCGCCGGTGCCGAGCACGCCACACGTCACTTCGTCGCCGGTGATGCACTGTTCGCACAGCACATCCACGTCGCGCGCGGCTGCGGTGGCGACAGCAGCGGCCAGTTGATCGGCACTGGTCACCTTGGTCACGCCGAGCGACGAGCCTTCGCGCGACGGCTTGACGATCAGCGGCAGGCCGAGCTCGGACGGAATCTGGCGCAAGCGTGCCGCGTCGTACTCGCCGCGGCGCAGGTGCACCGATGGCGGCGTCGGCAGGCCGTGCGCGATCCAGACCTGCTTGGCCACGACCTTGTCGATGGCGATGCTGGATGCCAGCACGCCGGCACCGGTGTACGGAATCCCGAGCAGTTCGAGCGCGCCCTGCACCGTGCCGTCTTCGCCGTAGCGCCCGTGCAGCGCGATGAAGCAGCGCTCGAAGCCCTCGCGCCTCAGATCGTCCATAGGCCGCTCGGCCGGATCGAACGCGTGCGCATCGACGCCGCGCGCGCGCAGCGCCGCCAGCACGCCCTTGCCGGACATGAAGGAGATTTCGCGCTCGGCCGAGCGCCCGCCCATCAGCACGGCGACCTTGCCGAATGCGGCTGCGGATGGGAGCGCGCGCGTGTTCATGCCTGTGGCTCCGCGGCAGCCCCGGCCAACTGCACGATCTGGGCGGGCGCGCGCCCGATCGAGCCGGCCCCCATGCACAGCAGCACGTCGCCGTCCTTGACCAGATCGAGCGCACGCGCCGGCAGTTCGGCCACGTCTTCGACGAACACCGGCTCGACCTGGCCCGCAACCCGCAGCGCGCGCGCCAGCGAGCGCCCGTCGGCCGCGACGATCGGGTCCTCGCCGGCG